>JAFRNP010000124.1 GCA_017430145.1 Clostridia bacterium | reverse complement strand
CTTCCGTCTCCGTCCTTTCCCCTATTGTAGCATTTCTTTCAGAACCCGGCAAGGGCATGCCCCTTCGGGGTGGCTGTCTTTTTGCCTCCGGTTCGGAATCTTAGAACTGATCTTTTGCCAACGATAATTTTACACTAAGATAAAAAGGGCCCGCTGAAGCCGCCTGATGTCAGGGATTTGAAAGAAAAAGGCTTGCAAAAGCAGCCTGATAATGATAAAATCTGAAATAGATTTGTCAAAGGAGGACACAACACGATGGTTGAGGCTTTGCGGGATCTGATCCTCAGTCACGGATGGAACATTTACAGCATTGCTCTTGCGACGGACGCCGGGATCGAGTCGGCGGTCTGCGTTCCGGGCAACAAGGCGAACGAGGGGTATTCCACGGCGAAGCTGTTCACGAATACGGCGGTCGCGGTGCTCTGGGACCGGGGGAAGATCGACCTTGACGCGCCTTTGACGCAGCTTCTCAAGGATGAGATCGATTTTTCCTGTGACCCGCGCTGGGACCGGGTGACCGTGCGAAACGCCCTTTCCCATAAGATGGGCGTTGACCGCGGGGTGCTGGATATCGACGTCCACGATACGAACACGATCGGGACCGACGATTTTTTGCGCTACATGCTCGCGTATCCGCCTGTGGAGGCGCCGGGCGGGACTTTCCGATATACCGACGTCGCCCATTATCTTGTCTCCCGCGCCGTTGCGGCCCACTGCGGCAAAAAGATCGATGAGATCCTGCGGGAATACGTTTTTTCAAAAATGGATTTCCGTCCGGTGGCGTTCCGCTGCTGCCCGAAGGGCTACCCCATGGGCGCGACCGGCATGTATATGGAGACCGCCGACATGGTCAAGCTGCCGTGGCTGTATATCAACGGCGGCGTATATCAAGGGAAGCGCGTCGTCAGCGAAGCGTGGATCGATATCTGTGAGCGGGAACGCTTTGACTGGACGCCGCTCGGCGACACCGGATACCGCGGGAAAGGCGGCATGCTGGGCCAGAATATGCTGGGTTCCCGGAAAGACCGCGTGGCGCTCGCCTGGCATGCGTATATCCCGCGGTGTGAGGAGGATATCACGGGGCTTCTCCTGGAGAAGCTTGCGGAGCTGAAATAAAGCCGTATCGGCAAAGGAACATAGTATCAAATGCGCAGGGGCTTTGCCCCAGATCACAGAGAACAGCTTTTTTATGTGGAGGTTACGTTGAAGTCATCTGCCGAAAAAACGGATCTGCGCCGGTTTCTGCCGCTCGGGATCGCGCTGGCGGTCTGTGTGGTTTCGGGGATCGCAGCCGCGGGTTTCCTGTCTGCAGACAAGGCGATCTCGGTCGCGCGGTTCCTGTATACGCTGGCGCTCCTGGTCGTCGCCGTTGCGCTTTCTTTGTATCTGCAGCGGCTGATCGCGCTTGTCGGAATGCTTTTTTCGGGCAGGGCGCACGGGTTTTCTTTCTGCCGCTTGCACTGCGGGAACGTGTTTATCCAAAAAGAAAAAAACGGACGCCTGCGGCTGAAACCGACCCGCCGGAGATCGTTTTTTTGTAAGATGGACCCGCCGGATCATGTAAAGAAAAAAGATTTACAGTCGTTCCTGTTTGCGAACGCGAAGGCGAACCGGTTAAGCGGCGCCATCTGCCTGTTGACGGCGCTGTTGATCCCCAAACACGGCACGGTCGGGTTTTTCACGACCCTTCTGTTGCTGACGGGTATTTCGGGCATTTGTATGGGGATCGTATCGCTGATCCCTGACCCGCGCCGCGGGAACGGCGCATATATAAGAAGGCAGCTTAAGTGCGATCGCGCGGCGTGCGAAGTCGCTGAAAAACGGATGCGCATCGAAAATGCATTGTTTCGGGGCGCCCGTCTGTCTGAGCTGCCTGCAGAGCCTCGGGAATTGCCGTCCTCACGCCTGTTTGCCGCAGAGGCCGGCTGTTTTTCCTGCCTGCGGCAGATAGCGGCAGGGGAGACGGACGCATCGGAAAAAACGCTGTCGGCAGCGCTTGCCGCCGCCGGAGAGAGCCGCACGCCGCAGACGGCGCAGCTGCGTCTTTTTCAGGTGTATTTTCTTCTTTTGCAGGGGAACGCCGCCGAAGCGCGCGCCGTTTTTGAAAGTCCGGCAGTCACCGGTGCCTGCCGTCGCGCCGCAAACGATCCGCTCTGTCTCGCTGTACGGTTTTCCTTTGCGCTTTTAGCGGATAACAACGGCGGCAGGGCGAAAGAATTATACGCCTTGCTTGAAAAAACCTGTAAAGATGACGGCTTTACAGTCGAAGAGCGCAGCCTTGCGAAAACGCTATGTGAACGTGCGGTCGACGCGCATGCGGCGCGCCGTCGGGATGCACTTTAAGCGCCGCGTCAGTGCAGTTTTTTGAAATGTATTTTTGGGGAAGATGATTGCTTAGTGAACGATCATACGAGGTAAAGATCATGAAAAAAAGAAAAGCCGGCAAGTATATTCTGATCGCCCTTGCAGGCGTTACGGCAGCCGTGCTGACGGTGGAACTGTTTTATTACCCGCGTAACGTAAGAGACAAAAAATCGCTCACGCTGCAAGCGCCCGCGCCGTCGGATACCGTCACGGTGGTCAGCGCAAACGCGCGGTGCTGGAGCCCCACGGATCTCTTTCAACGCAGTTGGTTTTACAGGGCGCGCCTTCTGATCGAAACGGTCGCGGCGGAAGCGCCCGACGTGATCGGTTTTCAGGAGGTGACCCCCATGCATGAACGCTTTCTGAACGCCGTCCTTTCCGGTTACGGGCACGTGCTTCAGTACCGGGACAAAAGCCCGTTGTCGGAAGCCTGTCCGCTGTACTACAGTCTTGCCCGCTTTGAGGCGGCGGACGCCGGCTCCTTCTGGCTCAGCGATACGCCGGATGTAATGAGCAAATATAAGGGCGCGGGTTATTGCAGGGTGTGTACATGGGCGCTTCTGCGCGAAAGGTCCACGGGGAAAGAGACGCTGTTTATGAACACGCATCTTGACAACGTCAGCGACGACGCGCGGATCAAGGGGATCCATGTGATCCTCGAAAAAATGTCCGCTTTCAAAGACGTACCGGCGGTACTGATGGGGGATCTCAACACGGGCGAGCAGGGAAAGACCTACCTTGCGGCGACGGCGGCATTTGACGACGCCAAATACCTTGCGCCCGAAACCGAGACCGGCGCGACCTTCCAGGGCTTCGGCGCCCGGACGGACGGGGAGAACATTGACTATTTTATGGTTTCCAAAACCGGCGTGGAGCCCCTTTTATACCGGATCCTTCGCACAACGTACGACGGCGCGTATCCCAGCGACCATTTCCCGATCGCTTTGACGCTGCGCTAACAAAGACTTGCAATTTTCATAAAGTATGTTATAATTCAGTTTACAGACGACAACGTATCCGAATCTGTCAGAAAAAGAAACGAGGGAGAAGAAAAGTGTTTATTTCCATATTCAAAACGATCCTTTCCGTGTTCCTGTCTGTTCTGTGCTTCTTTACAAGCCCTGTGTTCGGAAAATTCGCCGAACCCATTCAGCCGAAGGACGCAGAAAACGTGCGCATGACCTTTGCGGCGATCTCCGATATCCACATGACCGACAGCGCGCTGCGGCAGGGGATGCTGGAACTGGGGCTTTATGATATGGCGAACGCCGAACGTCGGCTCGACGCCTATCTGATGCTGGGCGACAATACCGACCACGGAGAACCCGAACAGTATGACCAGTTGATCGCGGCGATGAGCAAATACGATATTGCCGATACGGTGCTGCTTGCCGAGGGCAACCATGATACCTGGACCACGGATGAAAGCGGCGCGGACGATACGGCGGCGGCACAGCAGAACTTTATCGACTTTAATAAAACGGCAGCCGGCAGGGAGATCGACAAGGTCTATTATTCCACCGAGGTCAACGGCTATCCGTTCATTTTCCTCGGCAGCGAAGGTTCCGGCGTCGCTGCGTACATCAGCGACGAGCAGCTCAGCTGGCTCAGAGCGGAAATGGATGCGGCTGCTGCCACCGGCAAGCCGATCTTTGTGATCTCCCACTGGCCCTTCAAGGGGACCCACGGCCTGCCGAAGACCTTCGGCGAAGCAGATTACGACGAATGGACCGGCAGCCTCGGCGAACAGAACGACGCGGTGGAGGCGATCGTGAAGGACTACGACAACGTGTTCTATATGAGCGGCCACAACCATGCGGGCTTTGCAAACGACAACGCCGAAAAGATATACGGGTACAATTCCTTCGAGACGGAGGGTAGCCTTCACAGGATCAATCTGCCCAGTTTTATGTATATGTCGATCTTCGGCAGGATCTCCAACGGCACGGGCTTCGTGGTGGAGGTCTACGACGACGAGGTGGTTTTCCGTGCCCGCAGCTTTTCCGCGGGGGTGTGGTATACGTTCAATGAAGCGAGCTTCCCGCTGGTATAAACAGGGCAGGCGATAGGCCCAAACCGATCAGTTCTGAGAAAAAAACAACCGGGCTGCGTTTTGATACGCAGCCCGGTGATCTTTTCGGTCGCTTTATTGCAGCGGGATCTCCACGTTGAAGTCCGGGATCCAGGTGCCGTTCAAAAAGTTTCTGCCCAGCAGGATGACCTTATCGGCGGTCACCTGCATATAGATGCCGGTGCCGATCAGGGCGTTGCCGCCGGAGATGAAACTGCCGTTTGTGTAGGAGGGCAGGTTTACGCTCGTGATGTTCTCTCCCACCTTTTCTACGGTCGTAAATCCCTCGGGATAGCCGTATTTGCCGGTATTCAGGCCGTAATGCAGGTGGCCGGAAAAGTACAGCACGTTTTTGTACTGATCCATGATCTCAATGAGGCGTTCGGTGGCGCCGGGGGTGTCGATGCCCATGCCGTGCTCGTCGTCGCCCACGGTATGGGTGAAATTCAGCGCCTGATGGTTGAGCACGATGATCGGCTTGCCTGCGCTGTGAGCGGCGGCGTCGGCCATGGCTCCCTCGAACCAGTCAAGCTGCGCGTCGCTCAGGTCTTCGCCCACGCCGGTGCCTTCGCTGCCGAGCACGATAAAGTGGATGCCGTTGAGGGTATAGGTGTAATACACCTCGTCATGCGCGCCCTCTTCTCCCATGATGGCGTTGGAAAAACGCACAAAGTTTTCTCTGGCGGGCGCATAATCGTGGGGCGTATCATAGCTGGTCCAGGTGTCGTGGTTGCCCAGTACGATCAGGCGGTGTTCCACGGTCAGGTGTTTGTCAATGAGATCCTGAAAAGCCTGCCAGTTTTCTTCGTTGCCGTTGTCGGTGCAGTCGCCGTCCACGATAAAGAGGTCGGGGGAGAGCTTTGAGATGTTTTTAAGGCCCGGGGTGAACAGGACCTTGCGGTACAGTTCTTTCGTTATGTGCGTATCGCTGAGGATGGCGGCGCTTAAAGTCACGTCTTCTTCGGGCGCCGCATTCTGAGGGGCAGTGATGCCCACGGCGAAAAAGGAAGTGAAGACGGAGAGAATGACCGCTATAACGGTACGGAATACGTTGATCACTTCTGTCATCGGTTTATGCTGTGCGGCACAAACGCTGCCGCACGTCTCCTTTCTGTATCTTTGTCATATTTTTTTATGTGCCGAGAGAATTATGTCGCACTGAGCGAAACGGAAGCATGCAGCAGCGCTTTTGAGGCCTTGACCACGTCCACATGCCGGACGCTGCGCGGCTCAAAATGCAGGATGCGGTTCACAAGCTGCATGACGAGCCCGGCGCCTGCCGTTGAAAACAGCGTCCCGATGCCGACCTGCCCGCCAAGCAGCCAGCCCAGCAGCAGCGCCGCGCCCCAGACCATGACCGCCACGAACCCGATCGGAACCTTCGGCATCCGTTTGCCTACGCCCACCAGCAGCGCGTCGCGCGGGCCGCAGCATTGCGCGGCTTTCATATAGATCACCTGGCCCAGCGCCATGAGGAAGAACCCCAGCAACTGGAACGCAAGCCCTGCCGGGATACTGCGGTTTTCCGGCAAAGGGTTTATATCGTTGAACAGCTGCACGAAGTTGCCTGTGACCAGCGCGTCGATGATGGTGCCGAAACCGATCCTTTCCCCCAGCAACAGGTCGATCAAAAGGATCGCTACGCCCATACAGGTCATTGATAACCCGTAGTTCAGCGGCGTGTGCAGCGAAATACCCTGCCCGAGGCAGTCCCACGGGGCAAGCCCGATATTTGCGTGGATCGTAAAATGTACGCCGGCGGCAAATACCGCCAGCCCCGCCAGGATCTGCAGCCACTGCAGAAGCACGGTTTTTCTCGTCAGTTCCAAGAATTTTTATGCGTCAGATCAGACTGTCGGCGATCGCTTCCAGCTCGTCCTTCTGCGTAAAGCCGATCACTTTGTTTGCGATCCCGCCGTCCTTAAAGAACAGCAGCGTCGGGATTCCCGTAATGCCGAACTGCATCGCCAGTTCCCCCTCCTCGTCCACGTTCACCTTGCAGACCTTCAGCTTTCCGCCGTATTCGTCGGCAAGCGCGGAAACGATCGGTGCGATCATACGGCAGGGGCCGCACCAGGTCGCCCAGAAATCGACGAGCACGGGGATATCCGATTGCAATACTTTCGCCGCAAAATCAGCGCCGGTTACGTTTATTTCAGCCATTTTCATACTTCCTTTCATTTCGTTATCAATCTATATTTTATCACATTTCAGGTGCCTTTTCAATCGGTTTTACAAAAAAATGCATAAAAAAAATTAAATCGGCTTTTCGCATTTTTTACTTGCAAAAATCAAAAAACTGTGCTATATTATGTAGCATACAACATAAAAACAGGGGGAATGGCCATGTGTGTACCGGACGTCGGCGCATTGATGGGGATCACTACCCGTTGCGTTGAGCAGCGGCTCAACGAAAAGGCGCTCAGCCTCGGGTTGACGGCGGCGCAGATACATATGCTGCATATGATCTGTGAAAATGACGGCAAACTGCACCCGAAAGAGATCGAACGGCATTTCGATCTGACGCACGCGACGGTATCGGGGATCCTGTCGCGGCTTGAAAGCAAGGGGTTTCTGACCATGAAACCCGACCCTGCGGACGGCCGCGCGAAATGCCTATTTGCCACCGCCCGCGCAAAGGAGAGCACCGAGGCGATGGGGCGGTATATCCGGGAATGCGAAGCAGCGATGCTGCAGGGCTTTTCGGAGGAAGAAACACGGCTGCTCCGTTCTTATCTGACCAGAATTCTCGATAACCTGGATGTGAAAAAGCCTGCGCGTTTCCATTCGAAGGAGGGATGACCATGCTGAAAAAACTTGCCCGTTCCATACGGGAATACAAAAAGCAGACGCTGCTGACGCCGCTGCTGATGATCGGGGAGGTCAGCTGCGAATGCATTATTCCCCTGATCACAAAATGGCTGCTTGACAGTATCCAGAATGGCTGCCGGATGGCGGACATCTGGCGGTACGGGCTGATGCTGGTGGGGATGGCGGTGCTGTCGCTGACCTTCGGGTCGGTCGCCGGCAAACTGTGCGCAACGGCGTCCACCGGTTTTGCGAAAAACCTGCGGCACGATCTGTTTTACCGGATCCAGGGGTTTTCCTTTGCAAATATCGACCGGTTTTCGACGTCAAGCCTTGTCACGCGGCTGACGACCGACATCAACAACGTGCAGATGAGCTTTATGATGATCATCCGTACGGCGATCCGCGCCCCCATGATGCTGGTATTTGCCGCCGTGATGAGCATCGCGGTGGGCGGGCAGCTTGCGTGGATATTTGCCGGCTTCATTCCCCTTTTGGGGTTTGCGCTGTTTTTTATCGCGCGCAAGGTCATGCCGATTTTCCGTGCGGTGTTCAAAAAATACGACAACGTAAACACCTCCGTACAGGAGAACATCAAAGGGATCCGGGTGGTCAAAACCTTTGTGCGGGAGGAATTTGAAAAGAAAAAGTTCAACGCCTCCTCCGAGGAGCTGCGCCACGATTTTCTGGTGGCGGAACGCATCATCGCCTTTAACCAGCCGCTGGTGCAGCTTGCCATGTACGGCTCCATGCTGCTGATCTCATACTTTGCGGCGGAGATGGTGATCGGGCAGTCTACCGGGCTCGGCACGCTTTCCAGTATGATCACCTATTCCATGCAGATCCTGATGAGCCTGATGATGCTTTCGATGATCTTTGTGATGATTACCATGTCTGTGGCGTCCGCAAAGCGGATCGCCGAGGTTCTGGAGGAAACGCCCGAGATCACCGAGCCCGAAAACCCGGTAACAACGGTTGCAAACGGCGGCGTCGACTTTGAGCACGTGAATTTCAAATATGCAAAAACGTCGGAGAAGAACGCGCTGTCGGATATTGACCTGCATATTCCGTCGGGGGCGACGGTCGGCGTGATCGGCGGAACGGGCGTGGGTAAAACGACGATGATCCAGCTGATCTCCCGGCTGTATGACGTGACCGAAGGCAGGGTGCTGGTCGGCGGCGTCGACGTGCGCGATTATTCTCTGGTCACGCTCAGAGACGCGGTGTCTGTGGTGCTGCAGAAGAATACGCTGTTCTCGGGCACCATCAAGGAAAACCTGCGTTGGGGTGACCCCGACGCCACGGACGATGAGATCGTGCGCGTATGCAGACTTGCGCAGGCGGATGAGTTTGTGGAAGCATTCCCTGATCGATATGATACCCATATCGATCAGGGCGGCGCAAACGTGTCCGGCGGACAGAAACAGCGGCTGTGTATCGCACGCGCGCTGCTGAAAAGACCGAAGATCCTGATCCTGGACGACTCCACCTCCGCCGTGGACACCGGCACCGACGCCAGGATCCGTAAGGCGTTCAGGGAGGAGCTGCCCGGTACCACCAAGATCATTATCGCGCAGCGTATCGCTTCCGTTTCCGACGCCGATATGATCGTGGTGATGGAAAACGGTAAGATCGACGCCGTGGGCACGCATGATACGCTTTTGGAGACCAACGCGATTTACCGTGAAGTTTATGAATCCCAGAACAAGGGAGGTGCGGACAATGGCTGAAAACAGGGGACCTCACGGCAGAGGCGGCAGGCCCGTGGGCATGAGCGGACAGAAGATCGATCCGAAGCTCCTCGGGCGGCTGATCAAAATGCTGCTGAAGGATTATAAGCTCGTATTCATTCTGATCGTTGTCTGTATCCTGATCTCCGCCGTGGTCGGCGTTATGCCGGCGATCTATATCGAAAAGGTCAGCGACCTGATCGTGCAGGGGCTCGGCGTTTACGCGCAGTCCAAATCGGTCGAAAGCGCCTGGGCTTCGATTTTACCGGAACTGATGAAAAGCCTCGGCCTGATGGCGTGCATCTTTGTCCTCGGCCTCCTTGCGAGCGGGTCGCAGGCGCAGCTTGTCGCCTATATGACGCAGGGCTTTCTTGACAAAATGCGCCGCCGCATGTTCGACCACATGCAGGACCTGCCCGTGAAGTATTTCGACCGGAACACCCACGGCGATATCATGAGCCACTATACCAACGATATCGATACGCTCCGGCAGCTGATCTCGCAGGGGCTGCCCAGTATCTGCTCCGCCGTGATCACGCTCGTATTTCTGATCGCCGTCATGTTCTATTTCAGCGTCTCGCTGATGCTGGTGGTATTCGCGGGGATGGTCGCCATGATGCTGGTCATGAAAAAGGTCGGCGGCAACTCCGCAAAGTATTTCATGCGCCAGCAGGAGAGCCTCGGCAAAACCGAGGGCTTCATCGAGGAGATGATGAACGGCCAGAAGGTGGTCAAGGTCTTCTGCCACGAGCCGGCGGCAAAGGTCGATTTTGACAAGGTAAACGACGAGCTGTGCCGCGAAAGCGAAAAGGCGCATACGTTTTCAAATATTTTCGGCCCCATTATGAACAACATCGGCAATCTTCTCTACGTGCTGACGGTGTTTGTGGGCGGCCTGATGATCACCTCCGGCGGCAAACTGCCCAACCTTTCGCTGCAGAATCTGTTCGGTGAGGGACACACGCTGTTTGCGGCGCTCTCCATCTCGGTGGTCATGTCATATCTCGGCATGTGCAAGCAGTTTACGGGACAGGTCAACCAGGCGTCCCAGCAGATCAACGCCATCGCCATGGCAATGGCGGGCGCCGGCAGGATCTTTGCGCTGATCGACCAGCCCGCTGAGACCGACGACGGCTACGTGACGCTTGTTAACGTGAAGGAAGAAAACGGCGTCCTGACCGAATGCCCCGAACATACCGGGCACTGGGCGTGGAAGCACCCGCATGCAGCCGACGGCACCGTGACGCTGGCGCCGCTGAAGGGCGACGTGGTCCTGGACCATGTGGACTTCTCCTATGAGGAGGGCAAGCAGGTCCTGTTCGACGTATCTCTTTATGCAAAACCCGGGCAGAAGGTGGCGTTCGTAGGCGCCACAGGCGCGGGTAAAACGACCATCACGAACCTGATCAACCGCTTTTACGATATCGCCGACGGCAAGATCCGATATGACGGCATCAATATCAATAAGATCAAAAAGGCGGATCTGCGGCATTCTCTGGGCGTGGTGCTGCAGGAAACGAACCTGTTTACCGGTACGGTGATGGATAATATCCGCTACGGCAAGCTGGACGCCACAGATGAGGAATGTATTGCCGCCGCGAAGCTTGCCAACGCGCACGATTTCATCACCCGTCTGCCGAAGGGCTACGATACGCCCCTGACCTCCAACGGCGCGAACCTGTCGCAGGGCCAGCGGCAGCTGCTGAGTATCGCCCGTGCGGCGGTGGCGGACCCGCCGGTCATGATCCTGGACGAGGCGACCTCCTCCATCGACACGCGTACCGAGCTTCTCGTGCAGCGCGGCATGGACGCGCTGATGAAGGACCGGACCGTGTTCGTCATCGCCCACCGCCTCTCCACCGTCCAGAACGCGGACGCGATCATGGTACTGGACCACGGCAGGATCATCGAGCGCGGTTCCCACGACGACCTGATCGATCAGAAGGGTGTGTATTACAGCCTGTATACAGGCGCATTTGAGCTTGAATGACCCGAAAACAGGGACGCCGCCGGCGG
>JAFRNP010000123.1 GCA_017430145.1 Clostridia bacterium | reverse complement strand
TCGCGGCGCGGAATTGAAGAACGGCGCCTGCCGACATTTTTTTAATATTCGGGAATGTCAGATACGAACCGTCCTTTATGCCGCGCAGCTCAAAGCCGTCTGCGTGTTCTTTCTTAACGATACCGTCGGACGCGTCAAAGAACCACTCGCCGTTGATGGCGTCCCACGTCGCGTCATACTGACCGACGCCGACCTTTTTAATAAAGTCGTCGGTCACTATGTCGCCGTTATCTTTCATGTGAGCGTAAACAAACTTCGTCGTTCTGTAGTACGGATCGAGCGGCTCGCCGCTGCCGTAGTTTTCGGGAACGGCGTAGGTGAAATAGGTCTGGTTATGGAAGGTGAAGAACGTGCCGTGATCGGTAAAGCAATCCTCGCAGATCCTGCCTCGGTACGTGTAAGGCCCGTATACGCTCTTGCTCGTGGCGTATTCGCCGCCATGGGAGTTCAGGTAGTAGGTATCGCCCCATTTGGTGAGCCAGCACGCGTCGTTTTCCCAGCCGTCTATGAGCTCAACCACCCTCGGTTCCTCCGCAAGCGAGATCATATCCTCGTTCAGCCGCGCGATATAATATTTCTTGCCCACCACCGTATATCCGAACATGATATACGGCGTTTTGTTTTCATCGTCGTCGATGAATACCGTGGGGTCGTAGCAGGCGGTATCCACAAGCCCCTGCGGGAGCAGCGGCTTACCGAGCGCGTCAACGTAGGGTCCCTCGGGGCCGGTTTCACTCACCGCCACGCCGGTGCAGCGCTGCTGATCGGAAAAATATAGATAATATTTGCCGTTTCGTTCCGCCGCGTCGGTGGCGTAGCATTCACGATCCTTTCCGAGGAAGGTATCCTCCGGATGCAGCGTAAATTCCAGATCCCAGTGAACAAGATCGTCGGATGAGAATACGCGCCAGTCGTCCATGCGGTAGATCGGCTGGCCGGGGCCGTAATCGTGGCTGGAATACAGATAAGCCCTGCCGTTAAAGATGTGCACGTGCGGGTCGCAAACGCCCATATCGGGGAAAACGCGTATGAAATCGCCGCCCTCCAGATTGCCGCCGCTTTGGAAGGTGGCTCTGATCTCATCCACGGTCCCCGCCGTCAGGTAGTAGAAATAGCTGTGCGGTTCGTCGAATTTCAGCCCGAAAACGCCGAGCGGGGCCACGTAATTCGTGGAATCCGCCCCCGCGTCGGCGGAACCGTCATATTCATACCGCCCGGCGAGCAGAGACGTGGCCTTCGGCGTAAACAGCCCCACGCCGTAGCCGCTGTCGTCCGTCCACGCGCACCACGTTTCGTTGTTTCCGTCCTTGAGCTGAAAGGCGGGTTTTCCTCCCCAGAACGGGAGATCCCGCTCCACGCGCAGCTCGTCGCCGGTCCAGGGCTGATCGCCGTCGTAGAACCAGAAGTTGCCGAGGGCGCTGACGGTATAAAACGCCGGAAGCTCCTGTTCCCTGTCCTCCCAGGGCGTCCCGAGAAAATCCACCGCCGTATTTTTAACGGACAGCCCACTGTCGGTCAGCTTATACTCGCTTGTGTAATACGTTTGTGTGGGCATGTTGTCCTGCGCCCAATCGAGAGGACGGCATACCACGCGGATCGCATCATCACTCTTTTCAACGGCCACAAGCTTGCTGTTGTTGCCGTACTGGTCGCCGCCCTGTACGGGATTGTAGCCCCATTCGGTATCGACATACATGGCGTTTTCATACCCCTCGATATCATGCGGACCGTAATAGGACTGCTGCACAAGACGACCGGTATCGTGATCGTTCAGAAGATTGCCGTAATTGCCGTTTGCTTTGTCCTCAAACCAGGAAAGCCCGCCGCCCCATCTTAGGTTGACGCCCGCTTTGTAACGCTCGTTTTCAATAAACAAAACGTCTTCCTTCGGCGCATTTTGCAGGCTGCAGGCAAAATCCGAAACGCTGAGGATACAGCGTTCACCCGCGCGGATGGGTTCAAAACGCACCGAGATCAGCCGCGACGCGGTCTTGCGGTCCAGATAGCTGTCCAGCAGCATGGAGGCCATGTTTGATTTCGAGCCCAGCAGCAATTCTTCCTCAATGGTTTTCGCACCCATCCTGTAGGAGAAGACGGCGCGAACCGCCGTTGCGGCCTCGTATGAAAAAGAAATGCGGTTGAAGCTCATCTTTCCCGAAAAGAACGGAACCGTTACAGTATAACCGTTTGTTATATCCACGGCGGACAGGTTCACCTCCGGAACCGGTATTTCTTTTTTCATCTCGATTCCTCCTTTATACAGTCCGATACACATGATAACGGACAGAAAACACATTGCGATCCTTTTGAAAAATAACGTCATAAATGCTCCTTTCATGTTTTTTCTTCGTAAATATGGTATACGATGATGATACCGATCAAAGGCTTCGCCGTCGGGGGGGGGCCGAGATCACAGCCGTTTCTCAGCGCGCTGCGGCTCGCCTTTGAAGGCCGTTCTTATTTATCTGCCTTTGGAGGTCCCCGCGTCCGGCTGCGGCGCGGCGGTGGAATAAACCCAGTTCAGCCGTCCGTAGGGCGCGCTGTCGCCCCTGGTGTAGAAGGAATAGATATCCGCGGGATCGCAGTTGTCCGCCCATTTGAAGCGGAAAGCGCCGTCGGCTTCAAGGCCCAAAAGGGATCTTTCCACCGAGAGCATCAGCCTGTTGCCCTCAAAGCGGAGCTCCGCCTGCCCTACGGCTTCATAGCCGGTATCGGTGATCCGTTCCACCGTCGCTTTGCCGTTTTCGGGGGAGGTGCGGTTGACGATAAATTCATAGCCCTCCCGCTCGCCGGAAACGTTGATGAAAAGCTGCATCCAGTTTTCATCCGTGCAGGGGGTGAGCCCGGCGGCCGTATCCACGTAAAAATACAGCTTTTCGCCGTCGTGGGCAACCTTCGCGTTGGCGATATCGTTCCGGCCGGAGGTATCCTTATAGTAAGTGTCGCCGTAGCCGCGGCAGTCGCGGTCCACGGTGTCGTTCGTATAGTCCCGGTAGACGCCGGTGATGGTTTCATCGTCCCACTGGTCGAAGCCGCCGCCGATATCAATGGTCACTTCTTCCGCTGTGGGCAGGGCCGCTGTGCTGCCCTTGAACCCGGCGACGCGGTCGACGAACTGCATATAATAATTGTCGCCGAGGACGCCCGCAGACGGTTCAAAATCGCGGGAATATTCCTCGTCGCAGTTGTCGCAGAAGCCGAAGGGCTCATTTTCCCGGAACGTGAGCCGCTGCGCAACCCACTCGTTAAAGCCCGTCACAAACACAATATCCGGATCCAGCTTCTCGGCGAAATCCCATTGCTCGTCAAAATTGTAGCCGTACAGCACCGCGTTTTCGGAGGTATCCTTTGCGCCGTTGTGCCAGCTTCTGCCGTGGTCGTTCGAGCCGTACCAGGCGGAGGAGCTGAAGCAGCAGGTATCGCAGTGCTGGCCGACTGATACGTTCATGATGCTCTCGTCCCACGGCGAATTCTTGTAGTATGACGTCAGCTTGCCGAGACGGCTGAACTCCATCCACGGGAAGCCGTCTCTGACGCGGTCGTCCGGCCACTGTTTCGCCTTGATGCGGAAGTAATCCTTCACGTCGTCGCGGAGCGCCTCGTCGTTCTTGATCCCGACGATCATGGGCTTGCCGTTCATCTTAAACCAGAGGTTATCAATCTCGGGGTACTTTGCGCGCACCTCGGGGTTGTTGTAAAGCTCGTCGTAGATCCGGTTCATCACCGTTCCGGAATAGGAGGCGGTATAGAACGCGATTTTCGGCACGTTCCAGCCCTGCTGATAGTATTCGTACCACACGTCGATCAGGTCCAGCGTGCGGGCGATATAGGGATTGGCGTTGGTGGCGTCGAACACGATGAAATCCACGCCCGCATCAGTGAGCATCTGGCAGTGCTTGCGCACGACCCATTTATCCGCCTGGAAATAATAGCCGAACAACGGCTCGGACCAGTGATGGAAATAGCCCATGGGGCCGCCGCCCGCAGCGGTCCAGCTTGCATCCGACTGATAGGCGTTCGGATCCGTCGCCATGATCTTCGTCACGTCGAAGGGGCCGTCCAGATTGTGCTCGCCGTTCCACAGAAAGTAGAACACGCCCACCTTTTTGTCGCTCTCCCCGGCGCTGACGGTCTCGCGTCCGAGGGCGTCCACCGCGGCGAGGGAGCCGTTGACGGGGACGGTTTTGACCTCCGCCGGTTTTGCGGCGCCGAAAAAGCCCGAAAGGATGCTTCCCAGATAAGTGAAAACCAACCCGATCAAAACGATGATTCTGTACATGATGCTTCCTCTCTTTCAGATGCGTGTTTTATACCATTTATGAATGGATCAGATTGAAGATATAACCGACGACGGCGAACAGCGGCATTTTTTCGATCAACTTTTCAATGCGGATCCGTTGCTGCACGTGCTCGGCGTTTCTGTCGTCAATGCTCCACTCGTCCGGCATCGCGTACCGGATCAGGTCCCGGTCGAAGGTGGCGTAATCCTCTACGCGCCCCTCGTGCAGCATGGTGACGCCCGCGTTTTTCAGATCCTCAAACAGCTTTTCTTTTTCATCGCCGCGGCAGGGGCTGAGATAGGAAAACTCACCCATCGCCGCGCTGGCCTTCCACCAGCGCCAGGAGAGCTCCGACCGCTCCAGATTTGCAAGACACTTGCCTTCGGCGTCCTTCTTCGCCAGACACCACAGAGAGTCCACAAGCTTTACCGTCACGGCAGGCATCGGGCGCATACAAGCCCAGGAACCGTAATAGATCCACAGCGTACCGTCGAAGGAACCTGCGTGCGCGCAGTATATATCGAGGATTTTCCCAACGAGCTTACCGCCGGGACCGTAATACGCGCGCAAAAAGCCGTCCACCTCTTTATCGAGGTCGCAATAGGGGTCCTGCAGGCACTTTGAAATCATATATGCCCGCAGCTCGGCAAATTCCGTATCGCATTTGTCTATATAGTAGTTGCCCTCCACGTAAACGCCCTTGACGTTATGCTCGTACATGATCTGCATATTTTTCTGAATCACGTTGAAATTCGGGAACACCGCGACGGTATGAGAGTAGTTCGTCGCGTAATCCCATACGTAAAGCCGGTTGCAGATCTTGGACCAGTCCGACAGATCCTGCATGAATTCCTTGTTGCATTTTGCGTCAAAGGGATGGGAGAAGCAGCATAAGATGGAGCACAGCCGCACGATGACGTTGTCCCGCGGAACGATGTTTTCCGGCGCGGCCTGAGAATACATATAGGCGA
>JAFRNP010000122.1 GCA_017430145.1 Clostridia bacterium | reverse complement strand
TTAGCTGTTAGCTGTTAGCTGTTAGCTGTCAGCCGGGTAGCCGCCGGATTTCAGCGAGCGCAGGGGACAATCACGGGGACGGTTATCCCGATGGACGTCAGTCAAGCGGGGAACCGTCACCTGATTTTCCCCGGACCATAGCCGTTTTAGCTGTTAGCTGTTAGCTGTCAGCTGTCAGCCGGGTAGCCGCCGGATTTCAGCGGGACGCAGGGGACAATCACGGGGACGGTTATCCCGATGGACGTCAGTCAAGCGGGGAACCGTCACCTGATTTTCCCCGGACCGAAACCGGTCGTCACCTTCCCGGAAAATAAAACAAAAATAATCTTAATCCTCCGCATTCTGCAGCCTTCTCGCCGTCTCCTCCGTCGTCAGCGCGTCGATGATCTCATCCAGCGCGCCGTTGAGGACCGCGTCAAGCTTGTAGAGCGTCAGGCCGATCCGGTGGTCGGTGACGCGGCTCTGCGGGTAATTGTAGGTACGGATGCGTTCGCTGCGGTCGCCGGTGCCCACCTGGCTTTTGCGCTCGCCCGCGCGCTCGGACTGCTGCTTTTCGGTTTCGCGCTGCTTGAGTCTGGCGCGCAGCACCCGCATGGCCTTATCCTTATTTTTATACTGGCTGCGTTCGTCCTGGCATTCCACTACGGTGCCGGTGGGCAGGTGCGTGATACGGATGGCTGATTCCGTTTTGTTGATGTGCTGTCCCCCCGCGCCCGAGGAACGGAAGGTGTCGATCTGCAGGTCGGCGGGGTTTATCTCCACCTCCACCTCGCCTGCCTCCGGCAGTACCGCCACCGTCACTGTGGAGGTCTGGATCTTGCCGTTAGACTCCGTCACCGGGATGCGCTGGACCCGGTGCACGCCGCTTTCAAACCGAAAGCGCGCGTAGGCGCCTTCTCCCGAGACCTGAAAGCTGACCTCCTTGAACCCGCCGAGCTGGGTCGGGTTCTCGTACAAAAGCTCGGTCTTAAAGCCCTTTGCCTCGGCGTACATCTGGTACATGCGGTATAAAACGTAGGCGAACAGGGCGCTTTCTTCGCCGCCGGCGCCGGCGCGGATCTCCACGATCACGTTTTTGTCCTCGTTTTCGTCCTTCGGCAGCAGCAGGATCCGCAGCTCCCGATACGCCGCCTTTGCCTTTTCGTCGGCTTCCTCCGCCTCCGTCAGGCATAGCCTGCGGAATTCCGGGTCCTCGCCCGTTTCCGCCGCAAGCTGACGGCTCTCTTCTGCTCCTGTCAGGCAGCTTTTATATTCCCGGTATTTTTCAACGACCGGCGTCAGCTGCTTGAGCTCCTTCCTCAGCTCCGTATACAAACGGTTGTCCGCCGCTGTTTCGGGCTCGTAGAGCTGCCGGGTGATCGCGTCGAACCGTTTTTCCACGGCCTCTAATTTACTGATCATCTGTATGGTCTCTTTCGATTCTTCTGATGTTTTTTTCCGCCTTCGCCCGGGGCAGCATGACCTCGTGCCCGCACCCGAGGCACTTCAGCTTGAAATCCATGCCGGAGCGCAGCACCGCAAAGCGTTTTTCCCCGCAGGGATGCGGCTTTTTCATATGTAAAATATCGCCGACGCTCACGTCCATACGGCTCTCCCTTTCCGATTTTTCTCTTTCCGATTTCTATTCTATCATATTTGTTTGAAAAAGGAAATACAATTTTAATGCAAAATTATCGGAAAGGTTGATCGATTCGTGAATACATATCTGCCGGAAGGCTGTTTATCGGATACGCCCGAAAACCGCGCGGCGCTGCAAAGCGCTGAGTCGCTTGCCGGGGCGCAGCGGCGGGGCGCCGTTCTGGAGGCGACGGTGCTGAAATGCGGCGCCGCCCACGACCTGGTCGTGGACCTGGGCTGTATGCCCGGGATCATCCCGCGGGAGGAAGGGGCGCTCGGCATCCGCGAGGGCAGCGTGCGCGATATCGCGCTGATCTCCCGCGTCGGCAAGCCGGTGGCGTTTACGGTGACGGCGGTCGAAAAGGACGAAACCGGCGCGCCGTACGCACTGCTGTCCCGGCGGCAGGCGCAGGAAAAATGCGTGCAGAATTACCTGTCCGCCCTTGTGCCCGGCGACGTGATCCCGGCGCGGGTCAGCCATATGGAGACCTTTGCCGCCTTCTGCGACGTGGGGGCGGGCGTGTCCGCCATGCTGCCCATCGACGCGGTCTCTGTGTCCCGGATCCCGCATCCCGGCGCGCGCTTCCTTACCGGGCAGATGATCCGCACCGTCGTGCGCGAACGCGACGCCGTGGGCCGCCTGGTCCTGACCCACAAGGAGTTGCTCGGCACCTGGGAAGAAAACGCGGCGCGCTTTGCGCCCGGCGAGACCGTGCCCGGCGTGATCCGCAGCGTCGAAGCCTACGGCGTGTTCGTGGAACTGGCGCCGAACCTGGCGGGGCTTGCCGAGTATAACGACCGCGCCGTTGTCGGCCAGCGCTGCGCCGTCTATATCAAAAGCATCCTGCCCCGCAGCATGAAGATCAAGCTGATCCTCGTGGACGTCGGCGGAGAGGCCGCCCCCGCCGAACCGGAGTACTTTTTTACCGGCAGCCACGTCGACCGCTTCGTCTATTCCCCGCCGGAATGCCCGAAACGGATCGAAACGGTGTTTGGGTGAATTGACGAGTAAGGGTCATGGGAACGGGCGGTGGTCGAAAAGTTATAAAAGTTATGAAAGTTACGAAAGTTATGAAATCCGGAAGCGCTGCGCGCTTAATTATAATATTTCCATTCAGGAACAAAAGACACAAGAAAGCCGTCGGATAATGGAACGTATAAGAAAGGAAAACAGGCGTCCGTTTGCCGTAGGGGCGGGCACCGACCGCCCGCCGCCTCACGGTCAGATGCCGTGATCCGTTTCGTGATCCGTTTCATGATCCGGTGATAGAAAACGCCTGTTTTTCAGACGTTGTACGTTCTCTTTCCCGTTTTGCGTACGGTATACGTTTTGCGGGCGGTCATGCCCGCCCCTACGGCGAGATCGGGTTTCGCACGGTAATCATACGCCTCCGGTTGATCTGACGCTTTCTTTATTGATCCTTTTCATAAAGGGAAGCGAGGGCAGCACGGCGCACCTGCGCAGTCTCTGCCGTTCCGGCGAGGAATAAAATATCTGCCGCAGGCAGAACAGATTTATTATGAAGGACGCCCGCAAATCTCCTACCGGGTAATGCGGTATGGATATGTTTTATTCGGCGCAGGTGCGCAATGCTGCGGATATATATTCAGGTCCGGAGAGGCCGGAAGACCCTCTATCATCAATGCCGCGCTGCGCGGCATTCCTCATTTCATAACTTTTTTAACTTTTATAACTTTCAAAACTTTCATAACTCTCATCTTCTCTTCGTCAGCTTCGGCACTTCTCTGCGACTTTTCTCCATCGCCGCCAGCACGTCGTACGACGGCGGTCGGCTGTACGTGCTGCCGCTCGTATATCCTCCCGTATATCCCCCCGTACTTCCGCCGGAATATCC
>JAFRNP010000121.1 GCA_017430145.1 Clostridia bacterium | reverse complement strand
CTTTCAGGTTCTTGTCGATCCGGCTTTCTCTTTTCATTGTGAATAATCTCCTTCGTTTTTGATGTTTTTCTTTTCTTTCACTTACATCATAACTGGGAGATTATTTTTTTGTCAAATTTCACGTATCATAGGAATGCTTTATTCGAAAAGTGGAAAAATACCCAGTTGAAAAAGTTGCAAAGTTATAAAAGTTACAAAGTTGCAAATGAGGAAGCGCTTCGCGCTTGATCATAGAAACGGCCTGTTAAAGCCTTCCCCAATGGCATTGTCAACAACTTCAGCAAAAGTTTCAAGCGGGACACAAACCCGCTATCATCAACGCCGCGCACCAGCGGCGTTCCTTATTTTCACTTTCATATCTTTTCACTTTCCACTTTTTTAAGCCAGTCCGCTCTCACGCATCGCTTCCATCCTTCCCAGCGACTCGTCGAGGTACGGCGTCAGCGCCCCCACTAGCGCGCCGGTATCGGTCACAAGCTGACGCTCGGCAAGCATGGGCAGATAGGTCTCCAGTATCCCGGTGATGGCTGCGGTCCGGTCGGTTTTTTCCGGTTCGCCTTCTGCGGCGCGCACCGTCGGAGCGCCGGGCAGCACGTCCGAAAAATCAAAGCTCTTCTCCACCTGCCGCCGCACGATCCCGGCGTTTTCGGCGATCCCCTCGGCAAACAGCGCCATCATATCGGGCGCGTAAGTGTGGAAATCGCTCAACGGGCCGCGTTCAGGCTCCGAAAAGCCCACGAAACTGTGTACCATCCCGGCGACGGCGGCGATCTTTGCCTGCAGCTCGCCCATACGGGCGTTGACGCCGGAAATAAAATTCCCGATCAGGTCGCTGCCCCACCGGTACCCGGCGCTGCTGACCCCGCTCATCACGCTGTTCACGGTGCTTGCCAGCTGACGGATCGCCGCCGCCGCGCGGCTGACCCCCTGCTCAAACGACGAAGCGTCCAAAGTCAGCTTCGCAGTCATGTCAAAAAGATCCATCCTTTTTCTTCCTTTCTTCAAAATAACAAAGCTTCTGTTGAAAAAGTATCAAAGTAACAAAGTATGAAAGTAACAAATTCGGAACGCCGCTGCGCCGCGGCGTTGATCATAGAAGGCCTGTGGATCGCTGACGCCCCTTCTATAATCGGGTGCGGGCAGCGCCCGCCCTCATTTGTAACTTTGTATCTTTATAACTTTTATAACTTTTTTTATTCTTTTCCCCTCAGCGCGCTCTCCAGCAGTCTTGCGTACATCGCCTTCCCGCGTTCGATCGCGGGTCTAAAAAACGCCTTCGCAGGAACATAGCCGTACACTCTTCCGCGGCGGACGATCCGGTGGCCCAGCTCCACGAACTTTGCGTAGTACACGCCGACGCCCGCCGTGACCGTGCGCTCGGACGCGGAAGCCCAAACGCTTCCCAGCATCCTGCCGGTACGCACCGAGCCGTTGGCGACGATCTGCCCCTGCACGTCCGTTTTCATCTGCCGCCCCACGTTTTCAAGCCCCGCCCGCGCCCGGGTATCCAGCAGGCGCAGCGCCTCGTCGGAGCGGTCAGTCAGCCGGACCGCCATCGTCTTCACCCAGCAGGCGCAATATCTTCGCCTTTACGAACGCGGGATCCAGCACGCCGGCGGCGGCAAGCACCGTCTCCACCTCCTGCTGCACGTTTACGATCGCCGAGCGTGTAAAGGTCGGCGTATCCGTCTCGCCGGTCAGCGCCATCAGCCCCTGCAGAAATTCCAGCACGCAGTACTCGAACTCATCGGCGGCTTCGTTGAGCGGCTCGTAGGCGGCGCGGATCTGCGTGGCGGTCACCTGCCCGCCGGCGATCTCGGCGGGGTCCAGCGCCATATAATCGTCATAGAGGTCCTTTTTCAGCCGCGCAAGATAGGCTTCCCGGCTCTCAAAGGGCACCTCCATGGTGTGCGCCTCGGCTCTTGCGCCGCCGTCCCCGTCCACCACGGCCGCGCGGACGGTCTTCATACGCTCCACGAACTGAACAAGATCCACGTCGTCCATGCCGCCGGTGTTCTCCAGCGTCCAGTAGATCATGGAGGCGTCGTCCAGGTCGTTGGCAAAGCCCGATTTGATCAGGTCGTAGCAGTCGATCTGCTCCTTGATCCCGACCAGCGTCGACTGCCTTTCCCGGTTCGCGTACAGAGGCACGATGGGCAGCGCGCCGTAGTTTCCTTCTCCAACCACCCGCTCGCCGTGGGCGGGCGTGGATTCCACCAGCCGCAGATACGGCGTTTTGGGGCCCAACGCCGTCATGGGCCTGCCCTGCCCCCGGATGTATTCGGTGTAGCCGTCCGGTTCAAACAGGGTGAACCGGCGGGGCTTGTCGGCGGCAAGCTGCCAGAAGCGGATCCCGGCCTTGAGCTGCCCGTCCTCCTCGTCAAACAGCGGCACGAACTCCGTCACGCGGAAGAATTCCACGCGGTCCGCGTTGAGAAAACCGAACGTCACCGCGTCCACAAGCGCGGCCTTCCCCGCAAAATACAACTGCCCGTCGAACCCTTCGCCCAGGCGTTCGGCAAACCGGGGATTCGTAAAGCGCACGCCGTTTCCGAGCAGGTACGACGCCCGCTGGGTGACGAACCGCCTGAAAAAGCCGCTTTTACATTTGTGGTTGGCGCTGACGGTATCGGGCACCGCCTCGCCGGAGAGCGTATACAGCAGTTTCCGGTAGCTCTCAATGACCGGATTTTGCCCCTGGGCGTATTTCTGCGCCGTCGCCGCCGTCTGATACAGCGCGCCCGACGTATGCGCCTCCACCGCCCTGATGAGAAACTGCGCCTTCGCGTCCCCATCCGTGCAGCGGAGGAAATCCTGGTAGGTCAACATAGTTTTTTCCTTTCTAAATTACGAAATCATCAATTAAAAACCAAAGTAATAAAGTAACAAAGTATTAAAGTATCAAATCCGGAACGCCGCTGCGCCGCGGCGTTGATCATAGAAGGCTTACGGATCACCTGAACCCTGTCTATGATCAGTACAACGTCCGAATGACACTTCACGCGCGCAGCGCACATCACTCGCGCAGCAAACATCACGTGCCGTCAGGCGCACACCACGTTTCGCGCAGCGAAACGCATATAATCAGGTGCGGGCAGCGCCCGCCCGCATTTGTTACTTTGTATCTTTCTTACTTTTTTACTTTTTTTTACTCCCCACTTTTCAATAACACCGGCTCATACCTCCCGCTCCCCCTTCTCTCCATCGCCCGGACAAGGCTCGCCAGGGAGTCCGGCGCGTCGTCGTGCGGGGCGGATTCCGTATACGCGGTGATCTGGGTCAGGTAACCGGCGTCGGTATCCCGCGTAAAGGTGATCTGCCGCCAGGCCTGCAGCAGGTAGGTGGTGATCTTCAGGTGTTTGTTCATGCTTTCGTGGTACGCGGCGGTTTTGAGGCCGGCGGCGCGCAGCTCCTTTGCAAGGTAGCCCTTGTCCGCGTTGGTTTCGCAATAGACCCGGCGCACGCCGAAAGTATTGCAGATCTCCGCGATCTCCGGCAGCACCTCGCCCACATGCCGCTGCCAGAGCCTGCCGGTTACGACAAAACGCCCGTCTTCCTGCCGTTTGCACACGGTCAGCGCCGTGCCGTCCTCCCCGCCGTAGGCGGCGTCGACGTGCGCCAGCGCCCCGCCGCCCGTAAGCAGGGCGGGGTCCGCCCCGAGGGCGGGATCGGTAAAAATGCAGTCCTCCGCGGCGATATGCCTGAGCTCGTAGTTCGCAGCAAAAAGGGAGGGCAGCATCCCGGCGCGGATCAAAGAAAGAGCCGCTTCGTCTATAAGGCCCGTGTCGTAGCAGGTCCATTTTTCCGGCGGCGGCATCAGCGTAAAGCAGTCCTCCTCGTGCCAGGGCGTGCCGGTGTTGTAGATCCTGCCGCCGCGGTTCAGGATGTTGCGCAGCTCCTGATACACCAGTTTCGTGTACTCCCGTTCGGCGCGGCTGACCCGGTCCTGGATATTCACGATATCGTCGGTAAAGATGCGGTCAAAGTGCTTGCCGGTCAGCGACGAGCCGATCCCCATGCCCACGAGCTGCGCCGTGCCGCGCACCGCGTTTGAAAGGTCGGTGTTCAGCTGCGTGGCGGCAGCCTGCGTAAACCGCACGCGCCGAGCGTACAGCGCCCCGGCAAACGCCTGCATCACCGGATGCAGAAGGATCTTGCGCACCTGCGCGATCACCTCTTTCACGTCGTTGTCGGTCTTTCGCATGAACAGGATCTTTTCCTCCGGGCGCAGCAGCATCAGAAGCGCCAGCGCCACCGAGACGCAGCTCGTTTTGTAGGCGCCCCGGTGCGCCTGCAGGGTCCGGTCCCCTGTCCCGAACACCATGTCCCGGATCCAGGCGCCGTGCATCGCATTGAGCTTTGTAAACCCCACCGCTCTGCCGAGCCTTTCGGGATGCCCGCGCGCCAGCGCGATCGCGCCGGCGGCGTCCAGCTTCTGCGTTTTCATCGGTCCCGGTTACTCCTCTTCCTCCAGCAGCATGGACAGCGCCGCCAGCGCCTCGCCGTCGTCCGGCCGGTTTTTCTGCGCCTTCATTTTCAACGCCTGCCGTTTCAGCCGCAGATCGTCCGCCGCCTTGTCCTTGCCGAGGATGCTCCGGATCTCCTTTACGGCGCTCACGTCCCCCTTTTTCGCCTTCATGCATAGGCCCATCAGTATGGCAAGCGCCAGATCCGACTCCCCCGGGTCCACGCCGAAGGCGCCGCACAGCAGCGCGTCGTCCTCCGTCACGACCGGCATATCCAATAGCCCCTGCAGTTTCTGCTTAAAACTGCGCCGGCGCCTGCCGAACAATCCCTTTCTCTCGTTTTCCATCGCGATCAAACTCCTTTCCTTCGCCGCATTTTTGCAGCGTCCACTCTATATATCGCCGCAAAAATCCGCTTTTTTACACTTTCCGGTATTTTTTTTGTGTGAAAATGTGTGAAAATGTTTGAACTTTTCTCACCGGCGCCTTTTTTTCGGCGCACTGCCTTCCGGCGCGATCCGTGCGGCTTTCCAAAACGCCGGGGCTCAGACAGAAAACCTTTCCAAAAAGGAGGTAACGAAAAAAGTATTTCAAAAAAGGCCGATCCTCCCCGACCCGGCCCCCGGCATATTCACGGGCGGTTTTGCATACATATGGAAACGAAACCGATGGAAGGGAGATGGCAGCATGATCAATGCAGGCGCGCGGTCCGAAAAGCTGGGACGGTATATCGTCGCCAACAGCAGCACCGTCAGGGCGACGGCCGAGGTTTTCGGGATCTCAAAATCCACCGTCCATACGGACGTAAACGAAAAACTGCGGGAGATCGACCCGGCACTCTGGCAGGACGTGCGCAAGGTCCTGGACCTGAACAAAGCGCAGCGGCACATCCGCGGCGGCATGGCGACAAAGAAAAAATACGCCGAGGCAAGAAACGCCTGAACGTATAATAAGATACAGATAAAACCCGAATCGGGGACCGGGACATGACCCGTTCATTCGTCCGCGGCAAAAAAAGAGCACCAAAATGCTCTTTTTTCTTTATAAAAAACGAACAAATGTTCTTGACAAATCCGGAACCGCCGTGCTATAATAAAACCGAAATAAACACACGGATCTGTCAAAAGGAGGACGACAAAGAAATTGAGAACGCAGCAGGCGAAACCGGCGGAGATCGCCGAACGGCGAACGGCCGATCGCACGCGCCGGGACAAGTACCCGGAACAGCTGACGCAGGAAGCGCTGAAGGAATACGGCAAGCGGTACGTCACACGGATCCCTGCGCTTGACAACGAGATCCGTCGTCTGTCTGACGAGGCGGAACGGCTCAGCCGCACGGCGCAACACCCCGGGGATGCAGACGTACGGACCGAGGCGCGGCAGCTGCGCGCAAAGCTGCTTAAAAAGCGCAAAAAGCTCCGGATGGAACGGGAGGAGATCCTCAAACGGATCAAGATCCTCCCGGACGCGCGGCACGCGCAGCTTTTATGGCTGCGGTACGTGCAAAGGGAATCCTTCAAAGAGATCGCGCTTGATATGGGGTATACCTATAATTACGTCCGCTGGCTGCACGCCCCGGCGCTTGAAGCCATGGGCAGCATGCTTTGCGGCGTCTGCGGCCCCGTTTCACCGTCCTCCGGCGATGACGGCGCAGCATCCCCCGGAAAAACGGCAGGAACAGGCACTTGACAAAGGCGCCGTCGTTCTGTATAATGATAAAATCATGCGTCTGCGTTTACGTCCCTCGCCGGTGCGTACCGCAGATCCAAACCTGACAGCATTTCCCTCCCGGAAGATTATTATATAATCAAGCGCGCAGCGCTTGGGCATTTATTCCTTTGTATCTTTTTTACTTTTATACTTTTACGTCAGTCTTGCCTCTCTCTCAGGCACATACGTTCAGACTGCAAAACGGGGGTGTATTTATGACCGGTATCATAGACGTGGGCGGCGGTACCAGAGGCGTTTTCGGCTGCGGGGTGTTTGACCGCTGCCTGGACGACGGGATCTCGTTCGACCTTGTGATCGGCGTTTCCGCCGGCAGCGCCAACGGCGCCTCTTTTCTTGCGGGACAGCGCGGCCGCAACTACCGGTTCTATACGGAATACGCCTTCAGGAAAGAATATATGGGCGTCTCGACGCTGCTGCATACCGGTTCCGTGATCGGGCTCGAGTACATATACGGCACACTGAGCAACACCGACGGCGAATACCCGCTGGATTACGACGCAATGATGGCGTCGCCGACAGATTTTGAAGTCGTCGCCACAGATGCAGAGACAGGCAGGCCCGTCTATTTCAAAAAACAGGATATGACCCGGGACCGGTACGTCTTTTTCATGGCGTCCTGCTGCGTACCGGTGGTCTGCAGGCCGTACGATGTGGACGGCGTAAAATATTTGGACGGCGGCGTCAGCGACCCGGTCCCGCTGGAACGTGCGATAAAGGCCGGCTGCGACAGGATCATTGTCATATTGACAAAACCGGTGGACGTGCCGATCTCCAATAAACGCAACGCGTTAGCCGCCGCGGTGCTGCGCCCCCGCTATCCCCAGGCTGCGAAAAGCACGGAAAAATGCAACGCCGTATATACGGAAAACGTCAAAAAAGCCCTCGCCCTGCAGGAACAGGGCAAGGCGCTCGTCCTTGCGCCGGATTCTATCTCCGGGCTCAAAACTTTGTCTACAGACCTCGGCGCGCTGCAGCTCCTTTATGAAAAAGGCTATGAAGCAGGCGCAAAAATCGCAGATTTTCTGCAAAAACAGTAAGAAAAAGAAAGAAAACAACAAAAAACCTTCAACTGTAAAGCGCATTAGCCTTACATTTGAAGGTTTTTTTATCTCACGAGTGTAAAGTATTTTGCTTGCAGTAAAGTTGTTATACTTTACATTTTGCTGTTTTGCGTTTCCGTTCGCCGTTTTTTTACTGTTTTTCACCGGATCCGCAAAAAAAAATATCGTTCAGAAAATGGGAACTGCGCCGTTTTTCTTTCAAAAGTATGTTTAAAACCGGCATGTTTTAAACATTTTTCTTCCGTTCCCCATCGGAGATTTCGCATTTCTCTTTGTCATAAAGCTGAAAAAGGGTATGTTTTCAACATTTTGAACGCAATTTTAAACATATACCCCAAACTTTCAACATTTGAAAGCGCTTTTCTTTACATCGCTCCCTGCATGGGTCACAGCGGCATTTCATACGCGTCGCGGCCCTCAAAAAAGGTCATATTTTCAAAGCCCGCGCGTTTTGCGGCGGCAATGGAGATCTGCACGCCGTTGCCGAGATCCTCAAAATGATAGCTCTCAGACCCGATGGTGATCCGCCTGCCCCCGTGGGCGCGGAAGCACTGCAAAAGGGAAAAGTACAGATCCCGGATCCGTTCGCTGCCGATCACGTCGCGCGTGTCGATCTCAAGCGCAAGGTCCCTTTCGGCAAGCGCTTTCAGCGGCAGATCCAGCGCGGACAGAAAGACGCTGAGGTCGCCGCGCATACGGCGCAGAGGGGCCAGCGGGCGGGCAAGCACGTCGAACTCCGTTTTTTCCACCGTCGACAGCAGCGCCCCGGCGTAATCGTGCGCAAACGCGCCGATCTCCTCCGGCGTCATATCCGGGCCCACCGGAAAGGGCGAGCCGTCCGGACTGCGGACCACGCTGGTAAGCACGACGTCGTACCGCTCCCGCCTGAGGATCTCCCGGCAAAAGACGGGGTCGGCCAGCGCCTGCTCAAATTCGATGCCGCAAAGGACCAGCAGCGACTCCTGAAACAGGTGTTTTGCCTTCGCGGCGTCAAAAAAGGCGTGGCGCAGCCGTCTGCGGGTCTGCGCCCGGTCAGGCGCGTCGGCGGCACAGATATCGGTAAACGCGATCCCGCGCAGATCCCGCATCACCGCCTGTTCACACAGGAAACTGACCTTGTCCAGTCCCCCGGGGGAATTGTTCGTATATACGTGCAGATCAAGCAGTTCCGTCATTTCATGGCCTCCGGATAAAAAAGGTCGTGCGTGCGCACGTCGGCTGCAAAACAGGCCGCGCATATAAAGCGCGCGTCTTATGCAGCGCAGCTGTTTATATTCTACCACAAAAAAAATTTTTTGCAAACCGTATATGCAAATTTTTATTTCTGTGATACAATGAAAACAGAACAAATATAAAAGGAGGCCTTCGTATGCATCCGGCGTTCTCTCCCCTGACCGTTCCCGCTTATGCGAAGCTCAACCTTACCCTCGATCTGACCCGCCGTCTGCCGGACGGGTACCACGCCATCCATACCGTGATGCAGACGGTGTCGCTTGCAAACGACGTGACCCTGTCGCCCGGGGACGGTCTGAAACTCATCTGCGACGCGCCGGGCGTACCTGCAGACGCAAGGAACACGGCATTCAAAGCGGCGCAGTTTTTCTGCGATGCGATCGGAGAAACGCCCGCTGTGACCGTTGCGATCAGAAAACGCATCCCGGATCAGGCGGGGCTTGCCGGCGGCAGCGCCGACGCAGCTGCGGTCCTTCGCGGATTGAACCAGATATACGGTTTTCCGCTGGATATGCCTGAATTGCTCAAAATTGCCCTTAAAATCGGTGCAGACGTTCCATTTTGCCTTACAGGCGGAACACACCTATGTCTTAATAAAGGGGAAATTTTAAGCCGTTTAGAGCATATTCCGTTTTTTGTGACAATCGCAAAGCCAAAAACAGGCACTTCCACAGCCGAAGCCTTCCGCGCTTTTGATTCCGGCGCACAGCCCGATCATCCGGATACGGACCTGTTTTTATACCATTATGCAGCCGGCGACCCTGATGAAGCATTCCGGTACGCAGGTAACGTGTTCGAGCAGCTCGCGCCCGTGCCGGAGGGAGAAATGATCAAGCGGACCATGTACGATCGGGGCGCCCTTTACGCCGCCATGAGCGGCAGCGGCTCCGCGTTTTTCGGGCTTTTCACCACCCGGGAACAGAGCCTTGCAGCCGCCGACGCGCTCTCCTCCGCAGTCTCCTTCACCGCAGCATGCGAAACGGTCGGGTGAACGTTTTTGAGATGGCGTCAGTTGTTAGCCACGGTAATTGTTTTTTTTAGGTATGTTCCCAGCACTTTTTAAAGGAAAACCCGCAAAAAACCATCATATATAGCGAAAAAAAGCTTTACAAACTCCAAAACATGTGATAAAATTTAGGTATGTATTAGGTATG
>JAFRNP010000120.1 GCA_017430145.1 Clostridia bacterium | reverse complement strand
GCCGGGCGACGGCGGGAATCAGGGGCCGGGAGCTCTCGGCGCCCTGTTTGACGGGCAGCTGCTTTCAACGCTGATCAGGCTTGCCGAGACCATGCGCCGGGAGATGGCGGCGCCCGACGACCGCGTGCGGCTGATGCAGGCGTTATCGCCGTTTTTAAGCGAAAACCGCCGCCGACGCGCCGAGGAAGCGGTGGGGATGCTGCGGTTTCTGAAGGTGATCGAAGGATGGGAGGCGGGCCGAATTGGAACGGATCGGTGAAGATGAACTGAAAAAAATGCAGGAGACGGCGTTTAGGCGCGTACAGGAGATGCAGCGGCGATCCCGCTTTGCCGCGCAGGATATGGAGCGGCGGCGGCAGGCGGCGGCAGAAAAACAGCGGGGCGCCTGTGAAGCAGACGGTTCGGGAGAAAAAGAAAAAAAGCCGCGTTCGGACGCTGCACGGGACGGCGACGGATCTTTTGCAGCGCAAACGGCGGCAGAAGCGGAAAAAAAGACGGATACCGCCGCCTGTTCAGCAGACGAAGAAACCAACGCGATGAAGGGGACGGCTGCTTCCGGTGCGGGCGCCGCAGGCACGGATAAAGCACAGATCTCTCTGCCTTCTTTTCTGCAGGGAGAATCGGGGCTTGTTTCCGTTTTGCTGCTTCTTCTTTCCCATGAAGGGGCGGATCCCGCCCTGCTGCTGTCGCTTCTGCACATTTTGTAAAAGACGTCTGAACGAAACGCCGCGCGGCGAACGGAGATCCCGAAACGCACGCGCGGCAAACATCTTTACTGTTTATTTGTCACAGACGGTCCGGTCGCTCAGTTGCAGCCGCAGCCGTTGTTGCAGCCGCAGCCGTTGCTGCAGCCGAAATTGTTGTCGGTCAGTACCAGGATCAAAATGATAAACAGGATCCAATAATTGTTATTTCCGAAGCACATTGCGTTCCCCTCCTTTCGCTTTATTGTATGAAACGGGCGGGGAATCGTGACAAAAAAAGCGCCGACCCTTTTTTTTGCGGATCGGCGTTATCGGTATGTTTCGGATCAGCCTGCGGGCCAGCCGAAGGGTCTGCCTGCCATTAAATGGAAGTGCAGGTGTTTGACCGACTGTCCGGCGATGTCGCCGCAGTTATTGACGATGCGGAAGCCGTCTTCGATACCGAGATCTTTTGCGATCCTGGGGATCGTCGCGAAGATATGCGCCACCACGCCGGCGTTTTCGGGCGTGATATCGTACGCCCATTTGATATGCTGCTTCGGGATGATCAGGATATGCTCCGGCGCCTGCGGGTCAATATCGCGGAATGCCAGGATCTGATCGTCCTCATAGACCTTTGTACTGGGGATCTCCCCGTTTGCGATCGCGCAGAATAAACAATCCATAATAACCTCCAAATGAAAAGTATGAAAGTATAAAAGATACAAAGCAACAAATAACGGCGGGCGCTGCCCGCACCCGATTTCAGATGCGTCCTGCGTTCTATGATCAAGGGCGAAGCCCTTCCATATTTGTTGCTTTATTACTTTTTAACTTTGTTTCTTTATTTAATCATCTGTCCCACGACGTCTGCAACCGCTTTCAACGCATCCGCCACTTTTGAGGGGTCCTTGCCGCCTGCCATTGCGGAATCTGGCTTACCGCCGCCGGAACCGCCGGCGATCGCGGCGATCTCCTTGACGATCCTGCCCGCATGGGCGCCTTTTGCGACGGCGTTTTTGCCGCAAACGCAAGCGAAGGCGCAGGTGCCTTTTTCGCAGTTAACGCCTGCCGCGACGATCACGGCGTCGTCGGCCTTCGCGCCGTCCAGCAGCTGGCGGAGTTTACCTGCGTCTGCTTCACCGGCGTCGGCGACCGAGACCGTGACGCCGCCGGTTTCGCTGACCGTACGGACCATCTCTTTCGCATGCACGGCGGAAAGCTCTGCCTGCAGCTTTTCGATCTCTTTTTCCTTTGCCTTCAGCTCCGCGATGACGGCAGCCGCGCGGTCCGCCACCGCGTCAACGCCGCCTGCCTTCATGACTGCCGCAGCCTTATGCAGTTCGGCGTTGAGCCGGTCGGCGTATGCCAGGGTGTTGAAGCCGGTCAGCGCTTCGATCCGGCGTACGCCGGAGGCGACGCTGGCTTCGCTCACGATCTTGAAAAGCCCCAGTTCGCCTGCATGGGAAACGTGCGTGCCGCCGCAAAGCTCCATGGAAACGCCTTCCACGTTGACGACGCGTACCGTATCGCCGTATTTTTCGCCGAACAGCGCCATCGCGCCGCGTTTTTTTGCCTCTTCAATGGGCATTTCCTCTGTGATCACGGGGGGATCTGCAAAAATAACGTTGTTTACGTCGTGTTCCACGGCGGCGATCTCATCCGAAGAAAGGGCGGAGAAGTGCGTGAAGTCAAAGCGCATTTCTTTTTCGTTGACAAGCTGGCCGGCCTGCTCCACGTGGGTGCCGAAATGCTTTCTTAAGATCGCCTGCAGCAGGTGCGCAGCCGTATGGTTGCGGCGGATCGCCGCCCTGCGTTCAGCGTCAACGGCCGCGTGGACCGCCGCGCCGACGGTGACGGCGCCCTCGGTGACGACGCCCTTGTGCAGGATGATGTTTTTCGGCGTTTTGAACGTCTCCGTGACTGTAAAAGCAAAGCCGCTGCCGGTGACGGCGCCGGTATCGCAGACCTGCCCGCCGCCGCCGGGATAGAATGGCGTGCGTTCAAGCACCAGAATGCCCGTGTCGCCGTCACCCAAGGCCTGAACGGCGTTTCCGTCCGCGTCAAGGAGCGCAGCGACCGTGCAGTCGTCCTCAGTGCCGGCATAGCCGGTGAAAACGGTCTCTTCGGTCACGTCGATGGAAAGGCTCTGGCTTCTCCACGCGTCGGTGTCCGCCGCTTTTCTTGCCGCGCGGGCGGTATCCTTCTGTTTCTGGACCAGCGCCCGGAAGGTTTCCTCGTCCGCTTCCATCCCTCTTTCTTCCAGGATCTCTTTCGTAAGGTCGATGGGGAATCCGTAGGTGTCGGACAGTTTGAAGGCGTTTTCACCCGAAAGCGTTTTGCCGTCGGAGGCAGCGATCATGCTTTCAAGCAGCCCCAGCCCCTGGTCGATGGTGCGGGCGAAGTTTTCTTCTTCCATCGCGATGATCTTGACAATGTAATCGTGCTTTTCCCGCAGTTCCGGATAGGCGTCGCCGCTTTCGCGGATCACGGTTTCGGCAACGTCCGCGAGGAAAGTGCCTTCAATGCCCAGCAGCCGCCCGTGTCTGGCGGCGCGGCGCAGCAGGCGGCGCAGCACGTAGCCGCGGCCTTCGTTTGAGGGGATCACGCCGTCGGAGATCATCATGACCGTCGAACGGATGTGGTCGGTGATCACGCGCAGGGAGACGTCGCTTTTTTCACTGGTGTGATAATGGACCCCCGCGATCTCGCTGATGTGCTTCATGATATTGCGGATCGTATCCACTTCAAACAGGTTGTCAACGCCCTGCATGATGCAGGCGAGCCGCTCCAGCCCCATGCCGGTGTCGATATTCGGATGGCTCAGGCGCGTATAGTTGCCGTTGCCGTCGTTTTCAAACTGGGTGAAGACCAGATTCCAGAATTCCACGTAGCGGTCGCAGTCGCAGCCGACCTTGCAGGTGGGTTTCCCGCAGCCCTTTTCCGGCCCGCGGTCAAAATAGATCTCGCTGCAGGGGCCGCAGGGACCGGAGCCGTGCTCCCAGAAGTTGTCCTCTTTTCCGAGGCGTACCATGTGGTCCTCGGCGACGCCGCGGCGTTTCGTCCAGATCTCATATGCCTCGTCGTCGTCCTGATAAACGCTGACATAGAGCTTGTCTTTGGGCATCTCCATCACGTTGAGGCAGAACTCCCACGCCCAGGTGGTCGCCTCCTCCTTGAAATAATCGCCGAAGGAGAAGTTGCCGAGCATCTCAAAAAAGGTGCCGTGTCTTGCGGTCTTGCCCACGCGCTCGATATCCGGGGTGCGGATACACTTCTGGCAGGTGGTGACGCGCTTTCTCGGCGGGGTCAGTTCGCCGGTGAAATACTTTTTCATCGGCGCCATGCCTGCGTTGATCAGAAGCAGGCTCTTGTCGTTTTGCGGGATCAGCGAAAAGCTCGGCAGACGCAGGTGGTCCTTTGTCTCAAAAAAGGCGAGGTACTTTTCACGGATCGTATTCAGGGATTGCCATTCCATGTTGATTCCTCCAAAATGATCATTCAGTGTAAGTATAAGCGTTTTGTGATATTTTGTCAAATAGAATTTTTATTCTTTTTATAAAAGAGTGTTGCATGACGGCAGGAGATGTGATATAATGATCTATACATAATCCTTAATATGGGGGAGCATATGAAAACGAAGCGTTTAATCAGTATCCTTCTTGCGCTTGTTCTTATAGGGACGTGCCTTGTGCACGCCTCCGCAAATATGATCGGGGACGTGGACGGCGACGGCAACGTTTCCGCCTCAGACGCGCGGCTTGCGCTGCGGTATTCCGTCGGGCTCGGCTCCTTTACCGCCGAACAGCGGGAGGCTGCGGATACCAACAAGGACGGTTTTGTCGCTGCCGAAGACGCGCGGACGATCCTTCGGATGTCCGTGGGGCTGGAGCCGGTATTTGAAAAGGTCCTTTACGATACGGCGCATCAGTATTTTGAATATGCGGCGTCCGATCTTCCGCCCGTGACTGCGGCAAACCCGCAGGAGGCGATCTACAGGATCGTTTCCACGTGGTGCGCGTACTATACGCTGCACGACGTGTTCCGTCCCGTCTTAAAGCAGCTCGGCTACAACGACAACCAGATCGAGGTACTGGCGCCGATCCATTATTCCAAGTCCGTCATGGCTGCCGCATTGCGCAACGGCTACGGCTACGAGCTGCCCACCTGGGCGTATACGTCGAATTTCCCGGTGTACGTGCCGAGCGTACTGATGGATTACTACCGTACGCACCCGGTGGCGGGCACCTATTATATCTTCCGTCAGTATTTTGACGATATCATTACCCAGCAGTCGTATTATCCCTCGGAGAATGCGCCGTACTATTATCCGGAAGTCGGCGATATCGTCTTTATCAGCAACAAGGAGACCACGTACGTCAACGGGATCCCGACCGTGGACCACACCGGGCAGATCATTCAGGTCAATCCCGACGGGACCTTCGTCTGCACCGAGGGCGCCCTGATCGAATACGATACCCCGGACCGCGCGCCGCGCGTGCGTGAGCGTACCTATATCTATAACCCCTCGCTCGGGACCTTCCAGTTTGATAAAAACTCCATCGTGTTCGTCGTGGCGGTCCAGCGTCCGAATTTGTCGATCGCCGCTAACGTGACGCCGGTCCGCTGACAGGCTGCCGCCACAAAAATATGACCGTCTGAAAAGGCTTGTTTAACGCAGGCCTTTTTCTTTTTTTCTGTGACAGAACAAAAAGCGTTCTGATTGACGCATATGTTGCCTTAAATTAACCTGAAAGAATATCCTTATGTAAATTTTAAGTTCATTTAAGAATGGGGGGCTATACTTTAGCCAGAACGAAACGAAAAAGGAGACGATATCATGTATACGGAAAATCAGCAATTCATAAATTCTTCTTACACTTCTTACCCCTCGGGCGCTTACGGCGCGAATACCGGCGTTCCTTACAGCCAGCCCTATGCTGCGCCTTCTTCCCGTCCCGCTTCCAGACGGAAAAAGAAGAACGGCGGCGCGAAGATCGTTGCGGTGGCGCTTTGCTGTTCGCTGCTCGGGTCCGCAGCCGGCGCAGGTATTATGCGGCTGACGATGCCGGCGTCTGGTACGGCTGTGGCAGGCTCCTCCACCACGATCTATGCGAGCGACCGGACGGTCGGGACGCTGTCGGTTGAGCGCCTGACGACCAAAGAGAAGCTTACGGCGGCAGAAGTTTATGCGCAGAATGTCAATTCCACGGTGGGTATCAAAACCACCATGGTCACCACCAACTATTTCGGCTTCAAAACGTCGTCTGCGGCCTCTGGCTCCGGGTTCATCCTTTCCTCCGACGGCTATATCGTGACGAACTACCACGTGGTGGAAGGCGCGAACGGCATTACCGTAACGGCGTACGACGGAACGACCTACGACGCGGCGCTGGTAGGATACGATGAGTCGAACGACGTTGCGGTCCTGAAAGTGGACGCCGAGGGCCTGACGCCCGTGGTTCTGGGTGATTCGGATACGCTGAACGTCGGCGAGGAAGTGATCGCCATCGGGAATCCGCTCGGCGAGCTGACCTTTTCGCTGACAAGCGGCGTCGTAAGCGCCCTTGACCGGGAGATCACCATGTCCGACGGCACGACGATGACCCTGATCCAGACGGACGCCGCGATCAACTCCGGCAATTCCGGCGGCGCACTGTTCAATCTTTACGGTGAGGTCGTAGGCATCACGAACGCGAAATACTCCGGCAGCTCTTCTTCGGAAGCAACCATCGACAACATCGGTTTCGCGATCCCCATGGCGAGCGTACAGACGATCATCACCGATATCATTGAAAAAGGTTATGTTTCAAAGCCCTATATCGGCGTGTCTCTGGCGGAATCCGCCGATGGTTTGACCGTGCGTGCCGTCAGCGAAGGCTCTCCCGCCGAGACTGCCGGCCTGCAGGCGGGCGACGTGATCCGGAAGGTCGGCGATACGGACGCCGCCGACGCCGATACGCTTACTGCGGCGATCTCGAAGGCTGCAGCCGGCGACACCCTTACGCTGGAAGTCCTGCGCGGAAGTGAAACGCTTCAGATCACCGTGACGGTGGGCGAAAAACAGCAGTCGGCGCTGCCTGAGACGGATGCGACGCAAGAAAGCGAAGAGCAGCCCGGCAGCAGCTCGGTTTACGGCTCGTCTCCCTTTGAATTCTTCGGCGGTATGTACGGGCGCAGCTGAGCGGGAAACGACAGAACGTTACAGATAAATATCCGGCGGCCCGGGCAAAAGTGATCCGGGCCGCCGCCGTTTTTATGCGCGCATAGTATCCGTTGGTTTTATCCGTTTTCCCGGGCTGCGACCGTGTCTGCATCCTGCAGCATGGTCTCGGCATAGATCGCGTAGCCGCTTTTCGGATCGTTGACCAGCACGTGCGTGAGCGCCGCTACGAGTTTGCCGTCCTGAAAAATGGGGGAGCCGCTCATGCCCTGTACGATCCCGCCGGTGATCTCCAGCAGCGTGGGGTCTGTGACCCGTATGGTGAGGCTTTTGTTTTTGTCGGGGTTGCCGCCGACTTTTGTGATGTCGATATCATAATACTGTTTCCCGCCGTCCGTGACGGTACAGAGGATCTGCGCGCTGCCGGTACGGACCTCCTCGGCTTTTGCGACCGTAAAAAGCGTCTGCGGCTCCCGTACGGCGCTGACCGTGCCGTAGATCCCTTCGTCGCAGTTTACTGAGACCTCCCCGAGCGTGAATTCGGAGATGCGCCCGCTGATCTCGCCGGCAGCCCCGACCGTTCCCTTTGTGATATCAAGGAGCTCGGCCGTATAGAGCTGCCCGCCGGAGACCGGCATCAGGGCGGACGTGTCGCCGTCGCAGATCCCGTGCCCGAGGGCGGCGATGCTGCCGGTGGCAGGGTCCGTAAAGGTGAGCGTCCCGATCCCGGCGGCAGCGTCCCGGATCCAGAGCCCGCCTTTATAGCTCCCGGTCGCGGACGTTTTTTGCGGCTGCAGCGTGACGGCCATCTCCCGGTCCTGCCGCCGGAGCATAACTGTCAGCGGAGCGCCGCCGCTTTGTTCGATACATGCGGTGAGCTGCAGATTGCTGCGGATATCTTCTCCGTTGACGCTTAAAAGGACGTCTCCGGTCCGGATCCCGGCCTCCTGGGCAGGCGCAGCCATGCCGTTTTCCGTTTCAAAGCTGTCCGTGCCGACCACCAGAACGCCCTTTGTCTGCAGGCGGATCCCGATCAGCTCCCCGCCTGCAGCCACTTTGCGGGGGGCTTGCGCTGCAGCCGAAGCAGCCGTCCGGAGCGTTGCCGGACCGGATCCGTTTACGGCTTCAGACTGCCATGGCAGATGATCCTGAAAGTCCGAAAGCAGCCGTCCGGCAAATTGCAGTACCGTTTGACCCGCAGCCCGGTTCGCGCCGCCCGGGACCGTCAGGATCGCTGCCGCCAGAACAGCCAGTCCCGCGCAGAATAGTCTGAAAAAAAATCTCAAAGCATTCACCTCCGTTGAAAAAAAGAAGGACCGAACCGTTTTGTCCGATCCTCTTTTTAGTTTTTACAATGGAAGGTGTAATATCAAATGATGATTTTTCCGGCTGTTTTTCTTTTGCCCTCGCTGCGGCTTCCTTTTTTCAAAAAAGCAAAAAGTGCCGTCGCCTGCGGCTTTCTTTTTTTAGCGAATAGCGCCGGCGTCTGAGGCTGTCTTTTTATCAAAAAAACGAAAAAAAAGAGCGCGGCAGCCGCGCGCGCTCTCAGTAAAAATCAGTCCAGAATCTCGCCGTAGGTGCCGGCAGGGGCAAGGACCGCGTTGGATTCGTCCGTGTCGATGTGCATGGCGAGCGCGTAGGAGTCGCTGACGCGCACGACCACGTCGCCGAAAATCAGGCTGCGCTCTGCGGAGTCGATTTTCACGCTGACCACCTGCTTGTCCTTCATCCCGTAAGCGGCGGCGTCGGCAGTGGTCATATGAATGTGGCGTTTTGCGATGATGACGCCCTGGGCGATCTCGATCTCACCCTTGGGGCCCACGATCCTGCACGGGGCGCTGCCTGCAAGGTCGCCGCTTTCGCGCACCGGCGCCGATACGCCGAGGGTACGCGCGTCGGAAGCGGAGATCTCCACCTGCGTCTCTTTTCTTTCGGGCCCGAGGATCGATACGGCAGGGAACTGCCCCTTGGGGCCGATCACCGCCACACGCTCCGCGCAGGCAAACTGTCCGGGCTGGGAGAGATCTTTCTTTTTCGTGAGCTGATATCCCTCGCCGAACAGGGTGGCAAGATCCTCTTTTGTGACGTGGACGTGTCTGGCGGACGTTTCCACCAATACTTTTTTACTCATACTTTTCGGTTCCTCCTGTCAGTATTCTTTAACATTATAATGCACGCACGGAGCATTTACAAGAGGAAAATGCGTATTCTTATGAAAATACACGAAAAATTCCTGCAATTTCCGTCAAAAATCTTTGAATTCAGTATAGACGCACAAGTTTTTTTATGATACAATATGACACGTATGGGTAAATCTTTAGGAATGGAGGAACATGAAAAGATGCTCAAAAAAATCAGTAAACTGCCGTTCAAGGGCACCGAGGAGCAGGAGAAACGCCTGCGTGCCGCGATCGACGGCGCAAACGGTGACAAAAACCGTCTGATGGCTGTTATGCAGGAGGCCCAGGAGATCTACGGCTATCTTCCCTATGAAGTGCAGTGTATGATCGCCGAAGGGCTGGACGTACCGGTGGAAAAGGTCTACGGCGTCGCCACCTTCTACGCGCAGTTTGCGCTGTCCCCCAAGGGCAAGTACAATATTTCCGTCTGTCTCGGGACCGCTTGTTACGTAAAGGGTTCCCAGCAGGTTCTCGATAAGCTCTGTGATGAGCTGAAGATCGAGCCCGGCGAGTGCACGGACGACACGAAGTTTTCGCTTGAGGCGTGCCGCTGCATCGGCGCATGCGGCCTTGCCCCCGTTATGATGATCAACGAGGACGTGTACGGCCGTCTGACGCCGGATATGGTTCCCGGGATCCTTCAGAAGTACGAATAATAATTCAGAACAGGAAACGGGCCGAGTATGAAAATCAGTACAATCGTGGAACTGCTTGACGCTGACGTGCTGACCGGTGTGGACCATCTGGAAACGGACGTCCATTCCGCCTGCGGCAGCGACATGATGAGCGACGTGCTTGCCTACGTCAAGGACCAGGCGGTACTGCTCACGGGGCTTGTAAATTCCCAGGTGATCCGCACAGCGGAGATGATGGACATGGTCTGCGTCGTGTTCGTCCGTGCAAAGCGCCCTACGCTTGAAATGATCGACATCGCGCAGGAAAGCGGGATCGTCCTGCTTTCTTCCGAAAAACGGATGTATGACGCTTGCGGAACGCTGTATGCCAACGGGCTGAACGGTGCCAGACATGAGTGAGTTCCTGAATTTCCATTACGATGTGGACGGCGACAATTTCGTATCCGCGGGACAGGCGAGCGTGCAGGTGAAAAAGAACCTGCGGCAGCTCGGGCTGCCGACGGAGGTGATCCGCCGCGTCTCCATTGCCATGTACGAAGGCGAGATCAACATGGTGATCCATGCGAACGGCGGCACCGCCGACGTGGACGTGTATGAGGACCGGATCGTGATCCGCCTGGCGGACAAGGGCCCCGGCATCAAGGACGTCGCCCTTGCCATGCAGGAGGGGTTCTCCACCGCAAACGAAAACGTGCGTTCCCTCGGCTTCGGCGCGGGCATGGGACTCCCGAACATGAAACGGTATACCGACGACATGCAGATCGATACCGTCGTGGACGTCGGGACGACCATCACCATGACCATCCGCCTTGCCTGAGGCCGAATACGGCAGAAAGGAGCGTCTGCCCGTTGGCGGGCGGCAAAAATCGCCTATGAACCAATACAGGCATTCCGTGGTGCTTGACGTGGAAAAATGCACGGGCTGTACCACCTGCGTGCGGCGCTGCCCGACAGAAGCGATCCGCGTGGTGGACAAGCATGCCGAGATCGACACCGAGCGCTGTATCGACTGCGGCGAATGCATCCGGCTGTGCGCGCACAACGCGAAAAAGGCGATGTGCAGCAAGTTCGAGCACCATCTGGATTATAAATGGAAGATCGCCCTGCCGGCGCCTGCGCTGTACGGACAGTTCAACGGCGTCGACGACGTGGACGAAATTCTGCAGGGCCTGATCGATATCGGTTTCAACGACGTTTACGAGGTAGCAAAGGCGGCGGAGATCGTATCCGCTTCCACCCGGATCTATCTCAAAACGGAGCGCATCAAAAAACCGGTGATCAGCTCCGCGTGTCCCGTGATCTCGCGGCTCATTTCCCTGCGTTTTCCTTATCTCAAGGACAATATCCTGCCGATCCTTCCGCCGATGGAGGTCGCCGCGATCAACGCGCGCGCCGAGGCGAAGGCGGCGCACCCCGAGCTGAGCGATGCGGATATCGGCGTGTTCTTCATCACGCCCTGCGCCGCAAAGGTGAGCTACATCCGCAACGGATACGGGGATTATAAAAGCAATATCGATGTGGTCGTTGCGCTCAACGATATCTATTTCCAGCTGCTGGGCGCCATGAAGCGTGAAAACGCGCCGACCGTTTCCTCCGAAGCCGGTATGATCGGCGTCGGATGGGCGAGCAGCGGGGGCGAAGCGACCGCGATACTCAACGACAATTATCTGTATGCCGACGGGATCGAAAACTGTATCCAGGTGCTGGATTCGATCGAAAACGGCAATATCCCGAAAATCGAGTTCGTGGAGCTCAATGCATGCATCGGCGGATGCGTGGGCGGGGTGATGACGATCGAAAACCCGTTTATCGCGAAAACGCGCCTGCAGACCGTACGCCGCTACATGCCGGTCTCCAAAAACTTTTTGCCCCCGGATACCGTTTGTGTCCCGCCCGAATACGTGACGGACTCCCTGCCCTCCTATACGCCGATCAACCGGCTGTCGGAGAACATGGGCGAAAGCATGCGCATGATGGCGCAGATCCGGGCGCTTCGCGAGACCCTGCCCGGGATCGACTGCGGCGCCTGCGGCGCCCCCACCTGCCGCGCCTTTGCGGAGGATACGGTACGCGGGCTCGTGACGGACGGCAGACGGTGCATCGTGCTGGAACAGAGAAAACGGGAAGGAGAGTGCGCCCATGACGGCGGCTGAGCTGATCGAAAAACACGGCTTTCACCCGATCGTCCTTCCCGATCCGGAAAGGGAGACGGAAGGCTGCTACATCGGGGACCTTCTGAGCTGGGTGATGGGAAAGGCCTGCGCAGGAAACGTGTGGATCACGATCATGAGCAACGTGAACACCGTGGCCGTCGCCTCTCTTTCCGACGTTTCCCTTGTGCTGCTTGCCGAGGGCGTGACGCTGGAACAGAGCGTTGCCGAGACGGCGCTGGCGCGGGGCGTAAACGTGGCGTCGACGGACCTGCCCGCGTTTGAGGCGGCGACAGCGATCGCCGGCGACCTATGAACCGCCTGTATTACGATTTTCACATCCACTCCTGTCTGTCGCCCTGCGCGGACAACGATATGACGCCGAACAACATCGCCGGCATGGCGATGCTGGCAGGGCTTGCGATCGCGGCGCTGACCGATCACAATTCGGCAAAAAACTGTCCCGCTTTCTTTTCCGCGGCAAGGCGCGTCGGTATCATCCCGATCGCCGGCATGGAGCTGACCACCGCCGAAGACATCCACATGGTGTGCCTGTTTGAGACGCTGGAAGGCGCAACGGCGTTTGATAATTACCTCGAGGGCCATCGGATGCTGATCCCGAACCGCAGCGACATTTTCGGCGACCAGCTGATCTGCGATGAGAACGACGGGGTGACGGGGGAGGTGCCCTGGTATCTGCACCCGGCGTCGGATATCATGATCGACGCGGCCCCGGAACTCATCGGGCAGTACGGCGGCGTCGCCTATCCTGCGCACGTTGACAGGGAGGCAAACGGCGTCATTGCGACGCTCGGCGCCTTTCCGGAGCTGCCGGGGTGCATGAACGCGGAGTTTTACGACGGGACGAAAGAACAGGCGTACCTGGAACGGTACCCGGAGCTGAAAACAAAACGGATCCTCGTATCCTCCGACGCGCATAACCTATGGAGCATCCGGGACAAATGCGCGTTTCTGGAAACGGAGAGTTCTCCCGCGTCCCCGCAGGAGACCGTACGGGAGGTCTTCCGGATCCTCAGGAGGGCAAAGACGTGAAGGAGCTTTCGCTGAATATCCTGGATATCGCCCAGAATTCCGTAAAAGCGGGCGCTTCCACGATCCGGATCCTGCTGACGGAGGACGCCGAAACGCTTTCGATCGGGATCGAAGACGACGGCTGCGGTATGACGGCGGATTTTTTGGCAAGCGTGACCGATCCTTTTACGACCACGCGCACCACGCGCAAGGTCGGGCTCGGGATCCCGCTGTTCAAGCTTGCCGCAGAACAGACCGGCGGAAGCCTGCGGATCGATTCGGTCCATGAATCGGTCAGTCCCGATGCGCACGGGACCACGGTGACGGCGGTATTCTATAAGACGCATCTGGATTTTACGCCGCTCGGCGATATCGTTTCAACGCTTACGACGCTGATCCAGGGGCAGCCGGAGATCCGGTGGATCTTTTTGCATACGTTCGGTGAAGAGGCGGTGACGCTGGATACCGACGAACTGAAGGCGGTGCTCGGCGACGTGCCGCTGAACGTGCCCGAGGTGATCGCATGGATCGGCGATTATCTCAAAGAACAATATGAAGCAATAACCTCAGAATGAAAGGATAAAGGCATATGAAATCTTTAGCAGAACTTCAAGCGATCAGAGAAAAAATGCAGAACAAAGTCGTTCTGCGCGAAGGCAGCGGCGATATCCGCGTGGTGGTCGGCATGGCGACCTGCGGCATCGCGGCGGGCGCGCGCCCGGTGCTCAACACCGTTGTGGAGGAAGTGAGCAAGGCGGGGCTGTCCGACAAGGTCACCGTGACCCAGACGGGCTGCATCGGTATCTGTCAGTTTGAGCCGGTCGTCGAGATCTTCGAGGCGGGCAAGAGCAAGGTCACCTATGTGAAGATGACCCCCGAAAAGGCAAAAGAAGTGGTCCAGCGGCACCTGAAGGGCGGCGCGCCGATCACGGATTATGTAATCAAAGATATCTGAGTTTTAATGGAGGGATAAACTATGATTCGAGCGCAGGTACTTATTTGCGGCGGTACCGGGTGTACGTCATCCGGCAGCCCGAAGCTGATCGCCGAGTTTGAGCAGCAGATCGAGAAGAACGGGCTGCAGGATGAAGTCAAGATCGTCCGAACCGGCTGCTTCGGGCTTTGCGCCTTCGGACCCGTTGTGATCGTCTATCCGGACGGCACCTTCTACTCCCGTGTGGAGCTGAAGGACGTGAAGGAGATCGTGGAGGAGCATTTGCTCAAGGGCCGTGTGGTGGAACGCCTGGTTTACAACGACGTTGCCGCGGACGCGGTCGTGGAAAACGGAAACGTCTCGCTGAACGACACCGTGTTCTATGCGAAGCAAAAGCGCGTCGCGCTGCGCAACTGCGGCGTGATCAACCCCGAGAGCATCGACGAATATATCGCCATGGACGGCTACGCGGCGCTGGGCAAGGCGCTGACCGAGATGACCCCCGAAGAGGTCATCAAGACCGTTATGGATTCCGGCCTTCGCGGCAGAGGCGGCGGCGGATTCCCGACCGGCCTGAAGTGGAGCTTTACCGCCAAGAACCAGGCTGACCAGAAATATGTGGTCTGCAACGCGGACGAGGGCGACCCCGGCGCATTCATGGACCGTTCCGTTCTGGAGGGCGACCCGCACGCGATCGTGGAAGCTATGGCGATCTGCGGTTACGCGACGGGCGCAAGCGAGGGGTACGTGTACGTTCGCGCAGAGTATCCGATCGCCGTTGCGCGCCTGCAGAAGGCGATCGACGACGCGAGAGCCTACGGGCTTCTGGGCGACGACATTTTCGGCACGGGATTCAAGTTCGACCTGTTCATCCGTCTCGGCGCCGGCGCGTTTGTGTGCGGTGAGGAGACCGCGCTTATGACCTCCATCGAGGGCAACCGCGGCGAGCCGCGTCCCCGCCCGCCGTATCCGGCGGTCAAGGGCCTGTTCGGCAAGCCCACCACCGAGAACAACGTCGAGACCTTTGCGAACATCCCGCAGATCATCCTGAAGGGCGCGTCCTTCTTCAACTCCATGGGTACCGAGCGCTCTAAGGGCACCAAGGTGTTTGCGCTGGGCGGCAAGATCAACCACACCGGCCTTGTGGAGATCCCCATGGGCACCACGCTGCGTGAGATCGTCGAAGATATCGGCGGCGGCATCCCGAACGGCAAAAAGTTCAAAGCCGCGCAGTCCGGCGGCCCCTCCGGCGGTTGTATCCCCGCGTCGCTGCTCGACATTGAGATCGACTACGACAACCTGATCGCGCAGGGCGCGATGATGGGTTCCGGCGGTCTGATCGTCATGGACGAGGATACCTGTATGGTGGATATCGCCAAGTTCTTCCTCGAGTTCACCGTGGACGAGTCCTGCGGCAAGTGCACGCCCTGCCGGATCGGTACCAAGCGGCTGTATGAGATCCTTGACAAGATCACCAACGGCAACGGCACGCTTGAAGATCTGGACGAGATGGAAGCGCTTTGCAAATATATCAAAGAGAACTCTCTTTGCGGTCTGGGCCAGACGGCGCCTAACCCCGTGCTTTCCACCTACCGCTTCTTCAAGGACGAGTATATCGCCCATGTGGTGGAAAAAAGATGCCCCGCCGGCGTGTGCAAAAAGCTCCTTTCGATCACGATCGATCCCGAAAAATGCAAGGGCTGCACCGCCTGCGCGCGCGTGTGTCCCGTGGGCGCGATCTCCGGCAGCGTCAAGCAGCCGCATGTGATCGACCAGTCCAAGTGCATCAAGTGCGGCGCCTGCCTTGAAAAGTGCAGATTCGGCGCTATTTCCAAGAGATAAGGAGGAAGATACCCGTGGCGAACGTAAATATCAAGATCAACGGCAGAGAAATCGCTGCCGAGGCCGGTAGCACTATTTTGCAGGCTGCCCGCAAAGCGGGGATCCAGATCCCGACCCTTTGCTATCTGAAAGACGTCAACGAGATCGGCGCCTGCCGGATCTGCGTTGTGGAAGTCAAGGGCGCAAGAAGCCTGGTGGCTGCGTGCGTGTATCCCGTGAACGAGGGGATGGAAGTGTTCACGAACACCCCCAAGGTCGTGGAATCCAGACGGACGACCCTGAAGCTGCTGCTTTCCAACCATAAAAGAGAGTGCCTGTCCTGCGTGCGCTCCGGCTCCTGCGAGCTGCAGAAGCTTTGCCATGATTACGGCATCGAGGACGAAAACGCGTTTTCCGGCATCAAGAACCACTATGCCGTGGACGCTTCCGCCGCGCATATGTACCGCGACAACGAGAAGTGCATCCTTTGCCGCCGCTGCTCCGCCGTGTGCGCCGTCAATCAGGGCGTGGGCGTCATCGGCGCCAATGCCAGAGGCTTTGATACCCATATCGGCTGCACCTTCGAGCGTCCGCTGGCGGATGCGGGCTGCATCTCCTGCGGCCAGTGCATCGTGGCGTGCCCCACAGGCGCGCTCAGCGAGCGCGACGATACCCAAAAGGTCGTGGACGCCATCAACGATCCGACCAAGCATGTGATCGTTCAGACCGCGCCCAGTGTGCGCGTGGGCCTCGGCGAAGAGTTCGGTCTGCCCATCGGCACCATCGTCACCGGCAAAATGGTCGCGGCGCTCAGAGCGCTGGGCTTTGACAAGGTGTTCGACACCAACTTTTCCGCAGACCTTACCATTATGGAAGAAGCCACCGAATTCATCGGCCGCTACACCGGACACGGCGTTCTGCCCATGATCACCTCCTGCTCTCCCGGATGGATCAAGTTCTGCGAGACCTATTACCCGGATTTCATTCCGAACCTTTCCACCTGCAAATCCCCGCAGGGGATGTTCGGCGCGGTCGCAAAGACCTATTACGCCGAAAAGATGGGCATCGATCCCAAGGATATCTTTGTCGTGAGCTGCATGCCCTGCACCGCGAAAAAGTTTGAGGCGCAGCGCCTGGACCATACCGCCGTGAAGGGGCTTGCGGATATCGACGCGGTTCTGACCGTCAGAGAGCTCGGCCGCATGATCAAGAAGGCGGGTATTCTGTTCAACGAACTGGAAGACGATACCTTTGACGCGCCCTTTGGCCTCGGCTCCGGCGCCGGCACCATCTTCGGCGCCACCGGCGGCGTGATGGAAGCGGCGCTCAGAACCGCTTACGAGACCCTGACCGGCGAAGAGCTGAAGGATCTGGAGTTCAACGACGTCCGCGGCACCGCCGCCATCAAAGAGGCGACCTACACCATCGCCGGCAACGTGATCCGCGTGGCTGTCTGCTCCGGTACGGCGAACGCCAAGCAGCTTCTCGAGGATATCCGTGCGGGCAAGCGCCAGTATGATTTTATTGAGATCATGGCGTGCCCCGGCGGCTGCGTCAACGGCGGCGGCCAGCCCATCGTGCCCGCAAACGTGCGCAACTTTACAGACGTACGCGCCATCCGCGCCGCGTCCCTGTATGAAGACGACCGCAACCTGCCTGTGCGTAAGTCCCACGAAAATCCCGACATCAAGGCGATCTACGAAGAGTATTTCGGCCAGCCGAATTCTCACCGCGCCCATGAAGTCCTGCACACAGGATACACGGTCCGGCAGAAATACTGATCCGGAATGATCTGCAGCCCACATGTTCACAGGAATATGCGGGCTGCTGTTTTTGTAGCCGAAAAGGAATCGAAGAATAACAGTTGATTTTTTACGGTCGGTATGATATATTAATATATATAATATCAGGATGAAAAGAGGAACGGTATGGAAACATTTTATGATTTGATCCCTTCTCAGCTGAACATATATATGCTTGTCAAGTTCAGCTTCCATAAGCAGATCGTGCAGATCCCGGCCTCCTTCGCGGTGGACTGGGACATTGACTTTGAGCTGCTTAACCGCGCGCTGAATATCGAGATCGAGCGCAACGATTCCATGCGGCTGCGTTTCAAAAAGGTGGACGGCGAGATCAAGCAGTATTTTCTTCCCTCTTACAGGATGGAGCATGTGCGCGTCCTCCATTTCAAGACCCGTCAGGAACAGGAGGATTTCTTTACCGCCGACGCAAAGACCCCGGTCCGTTTTTTGAAAGACGAGACCTACCGGATCTATTTCTTCACGGCGGCGGACGGCAAGAAGGGCGTCTACTTCAACTGTTCGCACCTGGCGGTGGACGCGCTGGGGATGATGGTCATGTTCCTGGATCTGGTCGGCGTTTACAGAGCGCTTGCCGGACAGGGAGAGATGCCGAAGCCCCTGTATAAATATGAGGATTATATCGTTTCGGAGTTAAAAAAGGCAAAGGACGAGAAGAAGCTTGAAAAAGGCAAGGCGTTTTATCAGGAATACTTTGCCAAGGGCGGCGAGCCCTTCTATGCTGGCGTACACGGCATTGAGCTGCTCAACAAAGAGCGCAAAAAGACCGGCAATCCCGACCTGCATGTGACAAAGGCGGCCTACGCGCCTTACAACAGCCATTCCGAGACGCTGGATATCGGCATCGATAAAGAGACGGGCGAACGGATCTTTGATTTCTGCAGGCAGAACAACGTGGCGCCCGAATCGCTGTTTACCTTTGCGATGCGCACTTACTGTTCGGCGATCAACGAACGGACCGAAGACGTGTTCTATAACCTGATGTGCAGCAAACGCATCACCTATAAGGATATGCAGACCGGCGGCTGCATGGCGCAGACGCTGCAGGTGCGCACGATCATCCCTGAGACAGCCACCTTTACGGACGGGCTCAATGAGATCTTCAAGGTCCGTACCCAACTGTTCCGGCAGCTCAGTTTTCCGTTTATCTATGCGCGCGGCATGCTGATGAAAATGTACGGGCACAGCGCCACGCAGGGCGTCGCTGCGTTTATGTTCTCCTGGCTGCCGATGCCGGTGGATATGATGCCGGACGCAAAACTGGATTTTGAGACCTATAACCTCGGCGCCTATTTCAATCCCCTTTATGCGATCTGTTATCCCGATCCGCTGACCGGCGGGATCATGATGCACTATATGTACCGGGATAAGATCGTGACAGAAGCCGACGTGAGAAGGCTGCACGACAATATGTGCAGGATCATCCTGCAGGGGATTGATAACCCCGACCGTACCGTTGCATCTCTGATGGACGAAGTAGAGTAAAAAAGGAGATCAGAACCAATGCTGTTGGACAAACAAGATAAAAAAGTTGTTGCCCGTCTCCGCCATGAGGTCCATCTGATGGGGGAGCTTACCTCGCTTCGCGTACTCCTCGACCGGATGGAGCACTACGGCGAGCGTGTGTGCATGATCGAAAAACGCAAGGACGAAATTGTCGAGCATACGGTAAAGGAGTTCCGCGAGGACGTTTACGCGCTGGGTACCGCCCTGATCGACATGGGCATGAAGGGTAAGCATATCGGGATCCTGAGCGAGAACTCCTACGCCTGGGTCGTAACGTTTTTTGCCGTGACATGCGGCGTCGGCGTGGCGGTCCCGGTGGATAAGGAGCTGACCGACGACGAGATCAGCGGCCTGTTCACCAAGGCGGATACGGACGCCGTTTTCTGCTCGCGCATGTACCGTAAAACGGCGCTGTACCATCTGGGAAAGGACAAAAACTGCCGTTTTGCCGTGTGCATGAACAAGGAATTCGATGACGAAAACATGTACTATCTGCCCGCGCTGATCGAAAAAGGGAAGGCTTTGATCGCAAACGGCGACCGCAGATTTGCCGACGCCGAGATCAAAGACGACGATCTTGCGGCGATCATCTTTACAAGCGGTACAACGGGCGCCAACAAGGGCGTTATGCTGACCCACTATAATTTCGCGCAGAACGCGGACGGCGTGCTTGAGACCATTGCGCCGGAGTACAGCTCCATATCGCTGCTCCCGATGAACCACGTTTATGAGCTGAGCTGCAACGTGCTCACGGCACTGTACATGAACGCCGTCATCTATATCAACGACAGCATCAAAAATTTCCAGGCAAACCTGGAACTCTTCAAGCCCGACGCCATGGCGGTGGTGCCGCTGGTATTGGATACCATATACAATTCCATCTGGCGCACGGCGGAAAAAAGCGGGCGCGCGGACAAGCTGCGCAAGGGCATCAAACTCTCCAACGCCCTGCTGAAGGTCGGTATTGACCTGCGCCCCGTCCTGTTCAAGCAGATCGCCGAAAAATTCGGCGGCAAGTTCCCCACCATGTCCTGCGGCGGCGCGCCGACCCGCATCGAGTACGTGCAGTGCCTGTGCGATATCGGTTTCAAGATCTATAACGGCTACGGCCTGACGGAATCTTCCCCAACGGTCACATTGAATATGGACGTGCGCAACGATCCGGAGGGCGCCGGAAAGGCGTTCCCGAAGGCAAAATTCCGCATCAACGACCCGGACGCCGACGGCGTGGGCGAGATCTGGATCAAGGGCGCGAACGTCACCCAGGGGTATTATAAGGATGAGGCGGCAACGGCTGCTTCCTTTGAGGACGGCTGGTTCAAGACCGGCGACTACGGCCGCACCGATAAACGCGGGTATCTGTACGTCGTAGGCAGAAAGAAAAACCTGATCATCCTCGACAACGGCAAGAACGTATTCCCGGAGGAAGTGGAATCGGTCTTTATGGAGCAGATCCCGTATCTGCAGGAGGTCGTCGTGTTTGAAGGGGAGCGTGCGCTTGCAGGAAAAACGCAGAAGCTGATCGTCGGCGCGTATCAGGTCGCCCCGGAGGATTTCCCCGACATGGACGAAGCCGCGATCCGTGAAAAGGTCACAGCCGACGTGATGGCCGCGAATACGGTGCTGCCCGCTTACAAGCGCGTCAACGACGTATACGTATCGACGGAACCCTTCGAGATCAACTCGACCCGTAAGGTGATCCGGAGCAAAGTGGAAGAACGCTATTACAACAGCCTGAAGTAAGAAATAAAGGAGAAAATACTATGCTTGACCAAATCAGAGAGATCATTTGCGAATTTGTTGACATCGACCCGGCGTCCATTACCCCCGAGACCAATATCCGTACCGATCTGGGGCTCAATTCTCTGGAACTCATCAACCTCGCCGTAGAGATCGAAGAGACCTTCGACGTGGAGATCCCCGACAGGGAAGCGATGGACCTGCAGACGGTCGCAGACGCCATGCGGATCATCAAGGAATATATGGACTGATCCTTATACGTATGAAAAAGACGCCGGTTCCGGACGGAACGGGCGTCTTTTTTAAGTGCGGTAAGATAAATGAATTGCCGGCAGCGCGATCACTCTACGGATTTCAGCGACGTGACCATGTCGATCCGTCTGGTCTTCCTGCGCAGCAAAAGGTTCACCATGCCGATGAACAGGGCGGTGATGCCAACGGCGATAAAGTAGCTGTACCAGGCGATCGATTGCCCGTACATGATGGCGTCCACCGCGATAAATGTGATCAGCAGCCGGTGCAGCGCAATGCCGCCGATGATCCCGAAGAGGATACCGAAGAAGGAGAGGAAAATGTTTTCCCTGAGAATGTACCGGCTGACCTCCGTTTCGTTAAAGCCCAGAACTTTGAGCGTCGCCAGTTCCTTTGTCCGTTCGATGATGTTGATGTTCGCAAGGTTATAAAGCACCACGAAGGCAAGGATCATTGCGGAGACGAAGAAGATCACAACGACCAGAGAAAGCGCGTTTGTGATTTCTCCGATACTCTTTGTCGTTTCCGACATATAGGCGAGCGTTGTAACGCCTTCGATCTTGACGATATCCGTAGCCAGCAGCCCCTTCAGGCTTTCAAGGGGCGTCATTTTCGACTGCTTGATGCTTTCGTTGATATTGCCGATGGCATACCTGTATTCCGGCTGCACGCCGGTGCAGCGCTCGTAGTAGGTCGGCGTCATATAGATATAGTGGAACGTGTAGTTTTCCGTTATGGCGGCAACGGTCGCGAAATTGGAGTGGCCGTTGGCGTCGACGAATTCGATCAGGTCGCCCACGTTCGTCCCGGTCTCCCGCGCCAGCTTTTCGGTGATAACAGCGCCGTCGTCGCTCAGTTCGATGCGCGCGCCGGTCCGGCGGCTGCGCAGGGAAATGTAGTTGAATATCTGCAGTGGGGCCTCCGGCACGAAGACGTAGACGTCAAAGGTCTGTTCGCCCTCCGGGGATTTGCCCAGCATGCTCTTCATGGAGATGAGCTCCATGGCGCCGATGCGCGCGTCCCCGGCGACCTGGTTGTAAACGTCGGAGTGGACGTCCGGCGTTTGCGGGTCGTCGAATACGATCTGGAAATCATATTTCGTGATGGCGTTTTCGCCGTACTGGCGGTTTTTGATCGCCGCCAGAGAATTGTACATGCCGAGGCTTGCCAGCAGCAGGGCTGTACAGCCCATGATGCCGATCATCGTCATGGAAAAACGGCTCTTGTTTCTGAAAAGGTTGCGCATGGTGACTTTTGCGGTGAAGCTGAGCCGAGACCATATCCCTTTGAAACGCTCCAGCAGGATCTTTTTTCCCTTTTTCGGCGCCTTGGGCCGCATGAGAACGCCGGGGGACAGGCGCAGGTCGCTGAGTACCGCAAACACGGTGACCACCAGCGTGGAGCCGACCGCGATCAGAAGCCCCAGCAGCGCGTAACCTACGGGGAACCGGTAGATCAGGTCCGGCAGGGTAAACATGATCGAATACGCCTTGTTGATGGCATACGGAAACAGGAACACACCGCCGGAGATGCCGATGACGGCGCCGATCAGGCAGGCGCTCAGGGAATAGACGGCGTATTTCATCAGGATGGAGGACGAGGGCATGCCCATCGCTTTGTAGGTGCCGATCAGTACCCGGTCCTCCTCAACGAGCCGCGTGACGGTGGTCAGGCAGACGAGAGAGGAGATCAGGAAGAAAAAGATCGGGAAAATGTTTGAGAGCACGCGGATATTCTGTGCGGACTGCCCGTAGCCGGCGTAGCCGGGCGTATCGTTGCGGTCGTAAATATCCCAGCTCACGTTTTCAAGCCGGTTATAAAGCGCGCGGGCGTTTGCCAGAGAATCCCTTGCGGCGGAGAGCTGCGCGTTGACCTCTTCTTCCGTCTGTGCTTTTTTCTGCTGCGCCACGGCAAGCTGCGCCGGGGCGTTGGCGATCTGGTTCTTTAAGTTGTTGAGGTCCGCTTCTTTTTTCAGCCGCTCAAACTGGAGCGTCAGACTGCCCTGCTGCAGATCGAGGTTTGCCTGTTCCAGCTGCGCAGAGTAGTTTTCCAGCGCCTTTCCGGCAGCTTCCAGCTGCGCCGCAGTCTGTTCCTTGACCTCTGCCGCGGTCTCCAGTTCCACGCGCTTTTCCTCCAGCTGGGAACTCAGGGTGGACAGGGCGGCCTTTTTTTCCGCGATCTCGTTCTCGTACTGCGCGAGCTTGCTCTTTTCGTTTTCAAGGTAGGGAGAGACGTTTTCGATGATCTCAGTCGCAAGGCCGCCGGCTGTGGATGCGGAGATGGACTGGTACAGCTCCGGGTAAGTGGTCTGCATGACCGTGATGATGCTCTGGATCTGGTCGTTCGACATATTGGTCGCCTGCGTGTCGCCGATCCGGTCCATGATGTTCTGCGCGGAGTTGATCAGGGTCATGGTCTGGTCAATGGAGCTTTCCAGGGACGCGATCTGGCTGTTTGCGTTGTCGATCTCGGATTTGATCGCGTCGTACAGCGCCTTTGCCGTCTGGTACTGCTGGTCGCGGCTTTTGTATGCCGCTTCGCTGCTGTCCAGGGTCGCCTTGCGCTGGGCGTAATCCTCAAGCGCGAGGGCATACTGCCGGTTGCCGGTGTCGATGGTGTTCTGTGCCTCCGAAAACTGGTCGTCAAATTCCTTTTGCGCCTTGTCGATCAGGAGCTGCCCGTTGTCGACCAGATTCTGCAGCGTCTCGATCGTGGCGTCCAGCTCCGCCATAGAGGCGTTCGCTTTTTCTTCGCCGGTACGGATCTCGTCCTCCGCCAGCGTGATTTTCTGTACAAGCTCGGGTTTTAACGTGGAGATCCTGGTCGCGATCAGCTGGCCGGAGGCGGATTTGATGCCTTCGATAAAAGAATCCGTATATGCAATGTATTCGTCGGAGAACGGGGCGTAGAGCTCGCTGTCGGTGAGCTTGATATAGGCTTCCGTGTAGTAGTCCATATCAAAGGCCTCTTCCGGGATCATGATAAACGTGCCGATCTTGCCGCTGCCGATGTCGGTGTTGCCGCGTTCAAAAGACAGATAGTAGGGGGACCGGATCACGCCTACGATCGTGAACTGGGCGGTATTGACCTGTGAAGGACGTTCGTCTTTTTCGTTTTCCAGCGTCAGGACGTTGCCGAGCAAAAAGGATTCCGGCGTTGAAAGACGGCTGGCGTCCACAAGGCATTCCCCGACGTTTGCGGGGTACCGGCCCTCTATGAGCTGCGCGCGGTTCATGTAGGCGCCGTCGTTCACGCCCTCGAGATACAGCTTCAGGTCGTCCGGCGAAAAGCTGTAGGCGCGGGTCGTGATACGGGTACCGTCGATATCAAGGACGTTTTCGCCGTTGATTTTTACGAAAGCATCCGTGAATTTTATGCCGTCGATGTATTTGACGCCTTCCAACGCCGCGATCGACTGCAGATCCGTTTCGGACATGCCGATGGAAGACGTAATGCGCAGGTCCATCAGGTTGCAGTCCGTAAAATAGGTCTCCGCGGTTTTGATCATGTCCGGCGCCGTCGCTTTGATGCCTACAAAAAAGGCGGTGCCGAGCGCTACGATCAGCAGGATGGAGATATACCGGCTGAAATGGTTTTTGATCGTGCGCAGAGTATCTTTATATAGTACGTTCGACAAGGAAGCGCTTCCTCCTTACCATTCAAGTCTCTTGACCGGCAGCGGGTTGTCGTTGATCGCAATGCGCTGCAGACGGCCGCTCTTCATGGTGATCACGCGGTCTGCCATGGGCGTCAGGGACGTGTTGTGCGTAATGATGACCACCGTCATGCCGGTCTCGAGGCTGGTGTTCTGCAGCAGCTCCAGAATCTGTTTGCCGGTGCCGGTGTCCAGCGCGCCGGTGGGTTCGTCGCAAAGCAAAAGCTTCGGGTTCTTTGCAAGCGCGCGGGCAATGGCG
>JAFRNP010000019.1 GCA_017430145.1 Clostridia bacterium | reverse complement strand
GCAGCGCCTGCAGCGCCTGCAGCGCCTGCAGCGCCCACGCAGCCCGCGCCCGCGCCCGTGCAGCCGGATTCCAAAGATAAACCGAAGGAAAGAAGGGGTCTGTTTGGACGTTTTAATCGCCACTCATAACATGAAAAAGCGCGCGGAGCTGCACCGGATCCTGGAGCCGCTGGGCTTTCACGCGCTGCTGGATTTTGAATGCGGCGTGATCCTCAGGGAAGTGGAGGAGACCGGCAAGACCTTTGCCGAAAACGCGCTGCTCAAGGCGCGCGCGGGGTGTGCGGATTCCATGATGCCCTGTATCGCCGACGACTCGGGGCTGTGTATCGACGCGCTGAACGGCGAGCCGGGCGTGTATTCCGCCAGATATCTCGGCGAGGACACACCCTACGCCGAAAAGATGCGCCTGATTTTGGAGCGCATGCGGGACGTGCCTGCCGAAAAGCGCACGGCGCGCTTCGTCAGCGCCGTCGCGTGCGTGTTCCCCACCGGCGACTGGTTCACGGTGGAGGGCGTATGCGAGGGGACCATCGGCGACGCGCCGAGAGGCGACAACGGCTTCGGCTACGACCCGATCTTTATGGTGGACGGCAGATCCTTTGCCGAGCTTTCGGCAGAGGAGAAGGACGCCGTCAGCCACCGGGGCAGGGCGCTGAGGGCGCTGGCGGAGAAGCTTGACCGTTTTACGGTCAGCTGCTAACCTGGAAAGCTTTTTCACCAACCGTTACCGATAAACATCAATTATCAGGAAGGCTATAGTGTGAAAAATCAGAAGAAAGGAACGATTCGGGCATAAAGTGTGATATTTCATCCCACTTTGTGCGAATTCTGAATCGCATGGCGATTATTATGACCGGAAAAGAACGCGCGGCTTTCCGCGCGAAAGCAAACGGGCTGCAGCCGCTGTTTCAGGTCGGCAAGGGCGGGATCGGCGAGGAGCTGATCGCCCAGACCGACGCGGCGCTGACCGCCCGGGAGCTGATCAAACTCAAGGTGCTCGTGGAGACCTCGCCCCTTTCGGCCAGGGAGGCGGCGGACGAACTTGCGGCGGCGACAAACGCCGAGGTCATTCAGGTGATCGGCGGCGTTATGGTGCTGTACCGGTATTCGCCGCAGCTCCACGAACAAAAAAAGAAGACTGCCGCCGCCGGGAAGGCAGCGTCGAAACCCGACGCGAAAAAGCGCGCGGTGAAGAAAAAAAAGTCCCCGTTTGAGGACAAAAAAGGCCGGGATAAGCGGATCGGCAGAAAGCCGGAGGGCGGCAGATGATGCGGATCTGTATTTTCGGCGGCAGCTTTGACCCGCCGCACGCAGGGCACCTGAAGCTGGCGCGGCACCTGATCGAAGCGCTGTCGCTTGACGCGCTGCTGCTCATCCCCGCCGCCTGCTCGCCGTTCAAATCCGGCACGCACGCCGCGGATTTCCAAAGGCTCGATATGTGCCGTCTGGTGTTTGCGGACGAAAAGATGGAGGTCCTTCCCTTTGAGATCGAAAAGGGCGGAACGAGCTACACCATTGACACGGTGACGCATATCCGCGCCCTGTACCCGGATGCGAAGATCTATCTTGCAATGGGGGCGGACCAGTTTCTGTGCTTCGTCGACTGGCGGCAGTGGAAGGATATCATGCGGCTTGCGACGCCCGTTGCGGTCTGCAGGTCCTCCCAAAACATGCTGGGCGCTCTGGAAGCCTATGCCGACCGGGAGCTGCGCGCCCACGGCGAGGCCGTGGTGCTGCCCTTTGACCCGCTGGAGGTCAGTTCCACGTCGATCCGGCGGCGGATCACGATGGGCAAATCCATCGACGGGCTGCTGCCCGAGGTGCTGCTGCCGTATATTGAAAAGTACCGGGTCTACACAAAGGACGGCAATTATGTGCGCGCCGTGCATGAAAAACTGTCCGAATACCGTTTCCGGCATTCGATGGCGGTGGCTGAGACCGCCGAAAAGCTTGCCGAAAAATACGGCGCGGACCCGGCGGCGGCTTATACCGCAGGCGTGCTCCACGATATCCTGAAGGAGCAGCCGCCGGCGGAGGCCCTTGCCTTTTTTGAAGACCGCGGCGTGACGCTCACGCCCCTGGAGCGCGGCGCGCCGAAGCTGTGGCACGCCATGGCGGGGGCGATCTACGTGCGGGAGGCCTTTGACGTATCCGTTGAGATCGCCGAAGCGATCCGCTGGCACACCACCGGCAAGGCGCACATGACGACGCTTGAAAAGATCCTGTTTGTGGCGGATTTCATCTCCGAGGACAGGGAGTACCCCGGGGTCGAAGACATGCGCCGCCGGGCCCAAACGAGCCTGGAGCTCGCCATGGACGAGGGCCTGCGGTTTACGATCGAAGAATTGAAGTCGCGCGGGGCGCCGGTCCATCCGGACTCCCTTGCGTGTTACGAAGAGATACAAAAAGAACTGCAAAAAGAAACAGACAGAAAGGAAATACCGGAAAATGAATAAAAAAGCCGAAACAGCCATCAAGGCGCTGGACAAGAAAAAGGCGATCGATATCAAAGCGATCCGGATCGGGGACCTGACCGTCATGGCGGAGATGTTCGTCATCGCGGCGGGGACCTCCGGCACCCACGTGCGCGCCCTTGCGGACGAGGTGGAATTCCAGATGGAACAGGCGGGCTTTACGCCCCGCCAGATCGAGGGCAAGGCCACGGGCTGGATCCTGCTCGACTACCACGACGTGATCGTGCACGTCTTCACCCCCGACCAGCGCGAGAACTACAGCCTCGAAAAGCTCTGGGCGGACGGGGAAGAAGAAGATATCAGCGGATTGGTGACAGAATAATATAATAATTTGAAAAGTGGAAAGTGAAAAGTGAAAATCGGAACGCCGCTTTGGTGCGGCGTTGATTATAGAAGAGATCGGCATTGGGCATCAGCCCACGCCACACACTTTCCCGGGATATGAAATCTTCACTTGAAAAATACCGTACCCGGTTATAGAAGACGGTTTGGCTGCACACAAAAGCCTGCTGTAATTAACGCCGCGCTGCGCGGCGTTCCGAGTTTTCACTTTCCACTTTTCACTTTCCACTTTTTTATCGCTTCTTTCCCTATCACATTTCCCCTGATCAAACATATGCTGACTTAGACTTTTAACGGAGGTTTTCACAGTACGATGACCGTTACGATCGACAATATCGAAACCAATTATTTCGCCATGGGGCAGCCGTGCGATACGGCGGTGGTGATGCTGCACGGCTGGGCGTCCAACATTGAGCTGTTCCGGCCCAGCGCCGAGGCGATCAGCGCGAAATACTACGTGCTGGCGCCCGATCTGCCGGGAGCGGGCGAAACGCCGGAGCCGCCCACGGACTGGTATGTTGACAACTATACCGACTTTGTGATAGAATTCATCCGGCATTTCGGTCTCAAACGCGTCATTCTGCTGGGGCACTCCTTCGGCGGGCGCGTGATCATCAAAATGGCGAACCGGCCGGACCTGCCCTTTACGATCGACAAGATCATTTTAGTGGATTCCGCCGGGATCCGCCCCGAAAAGAGCAGCGAGCAGAAAATGAAGGAGGGCGTCAGCAAGTTCGGCAAGAAGCTGCTGTCCCACTCCCCGAAGCTGCTCGACAAAATGCAGTCCATGGTGGGCTCCGAGGATTACCGCAACGCCTCCCCCCTGATGCGCAAGATCCTGGTCAACACGGTCAACGAGGACCTGACGGACCTGCTGCCCGGGGTGAAGCCCTCCACGCTCCTGATCTGGGGGACGCTGGACACGGCGACGCCGATCACGGACGCCATGAAAATGGAGGAGCTGATGCCGGACGCGGGCCTTGCGCGCATCGAGGGCTGCGGGCATTTTGCCTTTATTGAAAACCCGGGATTGTACCTTGCGATCCTGAGATCCTTCCTCGGGGTAAACTGAATCTGATTTCGGCATCCGGCAAATCCCAATGTCAACAACGGAAGAGCTCAGCGAGGCCGATCACGGGGACGGTCATCCCGATTTACGTCAGTCAATCGGAACTGTCCCCTGATGGGCCGAAGCGATCCGTATATTCGTTTCTGAAGTTGTTGCCGTTGCGGCAAATCCGGGTCCGCTTTGAAAGGATGGCGAACGCTAATATGCACCCTTATCTTCAGCTGCTGTTCGGCGCTACGGTGCTGCTTTCCTTCTGGACGGTGTTCAGAAGCCTTGTTTACAATCTCCATATGTTCCAGCTCAACGGCTACCGCGCCTCCACCCACTTTGCATGGATGGGGAAAAACGCGAAGCATTATCTGCCGGAACTGGCCGTTCTTGCGCTGAGCGCCGTCGGTTTTGCCCAAAACGGCGTGACGGCGGCGATCCTCTCCACGGCGCTGTTTTTTGCGATCATGGCGCTCATGGTCTCCAACCGCGAACGGAACCTGAAAAAGCCGCTGGTTTACACCGCGCGCGTCAAACGGCTCATCGTGACCACGCTGGTCCTGACGGCGGCGCTGTTCGCGCTGGCTGTGTATTTCCTGTCCACGGCGGATAAGAAGTATTTCGCCTTTACCGTCGTCGGCGGGATCAACGCCCTGACGCCGGTGCTGATCCTGCTGGCAAACCTGATTAACCGCCCGATGGAAAAAGGGATCAACCTGCATTATACGCGTGAAGCGAAACGGATGCTGAAAAGCTGCCCGGATCTCGAAACCATCGGCATCACCGGCAGCTACGGCAAAACCGGCGTCAAGTTTTATCTCTATACGATCCTGCGCGCCTGGACCGACACGCTGGTGACCCCCGAAAGCTACAATACCCCCATGGGCATCGTGAAGACCGTGCGCGGCTCCCTCCGGGCGACGCACAAGCTCTTTTTGTGCGAGATGGGCGCGAAATGGGTCGGCGACATCAAGGAGCTGTGCGACATCGTCCACCCGAAGCACGGCATGATCACGGCGCTGGGCGACCAGCACCTGGAATCCTTCGGCAGCGTCGAAAACATCATCAAAACGAAATACGAGCTGGCGGACGCCCTGCCCGAAAACGGCAGGCTCTACGTCAACTGGGATAACGAGCGCATCCGAGAGAACCCTCCGAAGCATGCTTTTATCAAATACGGCACGCACCCCGACGCCGATTACCGGGCGTTTGACATCCGTTCCGGCGCCAAGGGGACCGCATTCAGCGTCAAGGCGCCGGACGGCAGCGTGACGGCGTTCGATACCAAGCTTCTCGGCGTGCACAACGTGGTCAACATCACCGGCGCCATCGCGGCGGCGAACGGCTTCGGGATGCCGATCCCGGACATGCGCCTGTACGTGCGCCGCATCGACGCGGTGCCCCACCGGATGCAGCTGGTGGAGAAGGGCGCCGTCACGGTCATCGACGACGCGTTCAACTCCAACCCCGCGGGCTGCAAGGCGGCACTCGAGACCCTGTCCGGTATGGAGGGGCTTAGGGTGCTGGTTACCCCCGGCATGGTGGAGCTGGGCGCGAAACAGGATGAACTCAACGAGGCGTTCGGCCGTCAGGCGGCAGCCGCCTGCGACCTGATCGTGCTGGTGGGCGAAAAGCAGACCGCGGCGATCCGCCGGGGCGCGCTGGCAGCGGGCTTCGATGAGAAAAACATCCACACCGACGAGCAATTCACCGCCTGTATGCAGTACGTGTACGGCGTCAAAACCGACAAAAAGAAGATCGTCCTGCTTGAAAACGACCTTCCCGACAACTATTAAAGGGGATTAGCCATGAAAATAAAACTGTGCGTGCTGTTCGGCGGCAAAAGCGTGGAGCACGAGGTCAGCGTCATCTCGGCGCTGCAGGCGATCGCCTCCATCGACCCTGTCAAATACGACGTGGTCCCGGTGTATATCACCAAAGAAAACGAGTTTTATACCTCCTTTGAGTGCAGCTGCATCGAGGAGTATAAAAACATCCCCGCGCTGATCAAAAAGAGCACCCGCTGCGTGCTGATGAACATGGACGGCCGGGTGCAGCTGCTCCGGTATCCCTTCAAAAAGTTCGGCTCCGGCGTCATCAGCGATATCGACGTTGCGTTCCCGATCGTCCACGGCACCAACGTGGAGGACGGTACCCTGCAGGGCTACTTGAAGACCCTCGGGCTGCCCTTTGTCGGCTGCGACGTGACCGCCTCAGCCGTCGGCATGGATAAGTACGTGATGAAAACGGTGCTCAAGGACAACGACGTGCCGGTGCTCGACTGCCTGCGCTTTTATTCCTCCGAGTTTTCGGAGCCCGAAGCGCTGGTCGCCCGCTGCCGCGAGCGGATCGGCTACCCCGTGATCGTCAAGCCCGTGAACCTGGGCTCAAGCGTGGGCATCAGCGTCGCCCACAACGACGACGAGCTGTTCACCTCCCTGGAGGACGCGTTCCGGTTCGCCTCCACCGTCCTGGTGGAGCGGGCGATCACGAACCTGAAGGAGATCAACTGCTCGGTCCTCGGCGATACCTCGAAGGCGGAGGCCTCCGAGTGCGAGCAGCCCGCCAAAAGCGACGAGATCCTGAGCTACGAAAACAAGTACCTGCAGGGCGGCGGCTCCAAAAAGACCGGCGGCGGCTCCAAGGGCATGGCGAGCCTTGCCCGCAAGATCCCGGCGGATATCACCCCCGAACGCCGCGAGGAGATCCGTTCCCTCGCCGTCAAGGCGTTCCAGGTGCTGGGCTGCAACGGCGTTTCGCGCATCGACTTCATGATCGACATGGACACCGACACCGTGTACCTCAACGAGATCAATACGATCCCGGGCTCCCTCTCGTTCTATCTGTGGGAGCCGCTGGGCGTCAAGTATACGGTGCTGCTGGACCGCATGATCGAGCTCGCCCTCAAGCGCAAGCGCGAGGAGGACAGCATCGTGTTCTCCTTCGAGACCAACATTCTCAACATCGACCGGAGTTTCGGCGGCGCCAAGGGCGCCAAGGGCGGCAAGCTCGGCATGAAATCCGGCGGAAAGCTGTAACATATGGCGCGTTTTATGACGCTGTGCTCCTCATCCTCCGGCAACGCCGTGTACGTGGGGTACCAGCAGTACGGGATATTGATCGACGCCGGGCGCAACGCAAAGCAACTCAAGCTTTCGCTGCGGGACGCCGGGATCGACCCCGCCTCCCTGAAGGCGATCTTCGTCACCCATGAACATACCGATCACGTCAGCGCCCTGCGTGTGCTGGCGTCCAATCTGCATATCCCGGTGTACGCCACCGGCGGCACGTTGGCGGCGCTGAATAACGCCGGAATTCTGGACGGCAGGTTTCCGTTTGAAAAGCTCATGCCCGGCGGCGTCGCCGTGGGAGACATGCAGGTGGCGCCGTTTGCCACCTGCCACGACGCAAAGGAGAGCTGCGGTTACCGGATCGACATGCCCGGGTGCAGCGTCGGGATCGCCACCGATACGGGCAGGGTCTGTGCGGAGATGCTCGAGACGCTTTCCGGCTGTGATCTGGTGCTGCTGGAATCGAATTACGACGAGGAGATGTTGGAATACGGGCCCTACCCGCCCCCGCTGAAGGCGCGCATCCGCTCCGGGATCGGGCACCTCTCCAACGACGACTGCGCCGCGGCTGCGGCGCTGCTGCTGCAAAGCGGCGTGCGCCGGTTCGTTTTGGGGCACTTGAGCCGCGAAAACAATACCCCCACGCTTGCGACCGTCTGCACCCGCAACGCCTTGAAACGCATGGGAGCCGTTCCCGACCGGGATTTTGAGCTGCTGGCGGCGCCGGTGGAGAGCATGGGAAAATATATGGTCATTTAAGGCAACACCGCACAATTCGCGGCGCACGCCTTGCTTGATCTTTATTCCGTCATCCTGCACAGATTTTCCTTGCCAACCGCCAGGTTGACGGCGTCAAATCTGTACAATCTGATGAAAAAATCTACTGCGCAATCCGCACACCGGAATTATGCGGTGTTGCCTTAATAAAGATAAAAGATAAAAAAGCAGAAGGAGCGTATATGTTATCAATCACCGTTTTGGCGGTCGGGCGGCTGAAGGACCGGTTTTATGAGGACGCGGCGGCGGAATACTTAAAGCGGCTTTCTTCGTACGCAAAAACGAAGGTCGTTGAGATCCCGGCGGCGGTCCTGCCGGAGACGCCTTCCGGCGCGGAAATTTCCTCGGCGCTCGAAAAAGAAGGGCAGGAGATCCTCAAACGGATCCCTGCCGGGGCAAAAGCCGTTGCGCTCGTGATCGAGGGCACGCTTTTTTCTTCTGAAGACCTGGCGGCGCTGCTGCAGAAAAGCGCCGTTTCGGGCGTCTCCCATATCGTATTCATCATCGGCGGTTCCTACGGGCTGTCGGATGAAATCAAGCGCCGCGCCGACGTCTGTCTTTCCATGTCGAAAATGACCTTTCCCCACCGCCTCGCCCGCGTGATGCTGCTCGAGCAGGTTTACCGGGCGTGCAAGATCAACAGGGGAGAAACGTATCATAAATGAAAAGTTAAAAAGTAAAAAAGATACAAAGTTGCAAATGCGGAACGCCGCCGACGCGGCGTTGATCATAGAAGGCATGTGCCATGCGCATAGGCTGATCTGAAATCCGGAAAACCTTTCCTTTTTTATCATTTCGTTCAACAAACGTCCCTTTGGGCTTGAGCGTAAAAATCAGTCTCTGTAATCAAGCGCGTCAGCGCTTCCTTATTTGTAACTTTCTAACTTTCTTACTTTTCTACTTTCGATCAACGGGCGTCCCTTTGCGGCTTGCGCGTCAAGTCGGCCGGATCCGGTACGCTTCCGATCCCGCCGTGCTTCGCCGTTGAAAGGGTCTCTGCCAAAACGGCGCAGGTACGTCAAGGACCGGGGGAAAATCAGCGGTGACAGTTCCCCGATTGACCTTGTAAATCGGGATAACCGTCCCCCTGATTGTCCCCCTGCGCTGCGATTGTTTCAAGCGTCGCCCGGAAGGGCATAAACGGCGCAGGTGTGTCAAGGACCGGGGGAAAATCAGCGGTGACAGTTCCCCGAAAGACTAACGTAAATCGGGATAACCGTCCCCCTGATTGTCCCCCTGCGCCTGCGCGGCAGTCGCCGTGACGGATGAGGGATATAATATCGCGTCGGCAGACGCGGACCGACTTTTATCTTTTTTCTTTCATCTTTTATCATTCCGATCGGCGGTCTTCCCCTTGGGGCTTGCGCGTCAAGTCGGCCAGCGCCGGTACGCTCCCGATCCCGCCGTGCTTCGTCGTTGAAAGGGTCGCGGCTTTTACGGCGCGGGCGGCGATCGCATGCAGGGTCTTCTGATCGAGCCGGCCAATGGGGATCCCGGCGTCAAGGACGCCGGAGAGGGCAAAGCCGCCGAAAATATCCCCGGCGCCCGTGGTGTCGATGGGGATGATCCCGGCGGGGACAGGGACTTCGCCGCTGCAGGCGCGGGTCGCAAACGTGCAGCCGTCTTTGCCGCGGGTCAAAAACACGAGGGAGACGGGATAGTCCGCCAAGAGCCGTTTACAGGCGGCTTCGGGGGAGAGGCCGCCGTAAAGGAACGCCGCCTCCCCGTCGCTGAGCTTTACGATATCCGCTTTTTTCAGCCCCAGACGCATGGCGTTTCGGGCTGTTTCTTCATCTTTCCAGAGCGCCGGACGGTAGTTCGGGTCAAAGCTGACGGTTTTTCTGTTCGCCTTCGCCCGTTCGATCGCGAACAGGGTCGCGCTTTTTGCAGGCTCGTTGGTCATGGATAGGGTGCCGAAATGCAGCACGTCGGCGGCGTCCAGCAGGGAGAGATCGAGCTCCTCCGGCCGCAGGCAGGTGTCCGCGCCGGGCTTGCGGGCAAACGAAAAACTCCGCTCGCCGGCACCGTCCAGCGTCACAAAGGCAAGGGTGGTGAACACGTCCGGGGCAGTCACGATCCCGTCGGTGATCACGCCTTTTTGCCTGAGCGTTCCGATCAGCCGCCGCCCGAAGGCGTCGTCGCCCACCTTGCCGAGCAGCGCCGCGTCATGGCCGCAGGCTTTTACGGCTGCAAGAAAATTCGCGGGCGCGCCGCCCGGGTTTGCCGTCAGTACGGGGTACCCGTCGGCAGTTTCGCCGCTCTGGGTAAAATCGATCAGCAGTTCGCCGATGGCAGTCACAAGCATGGGGATCGTCCTTTCCGTTGGTCTGTACCCATTATATACAGCCGGAACGGAAATGTCAAATACGGCAGAGCGGGAAAAACAAGTTCGCTCTTGACAACTGAAGTTCCCGGTGCTACAATAATACCGAAAAATAAGGAGACCGGTGGAAAGTTCGGTGAAAATCCGTCGCAACCGCCATTACCGTGATAAAGCTTTTGCTTTTCAGCCGGAATGCCCGGGCTCCCGTCATAGATCGGCTATTCACTTTTCGGGCAATATGGGGACGTTTCCCCGGGAGAGGTGCGACCGCAAACGTTAACGCGTCCCGTTTGGTTCCGGGAGGCGTTACGGATGTATGAAAGTTGCACCGCTTTGAGTTTTTCAAGGCGGTGATTCTTTTTGGAGGCGCATATGGGGACCCAATTGTCAAAGGAAGAATTGCTGATACTGATAAAGGAGACGGCGGCGCGCCTCGGGCGCACGCCGAACAAGGCGGATCTTTCTCCCGGGGAGGTGGAGCGCATCAAAGCGTTCTTCGGCCCCTGGCGGCGCGCGCTGGAAGCGGCGGGGCTGCTGCCGGTCAAGGAAAAAGGGCGGGGCTGTGCCCCGATCGGGGAGGCGTCGGAATGAAACGGATCGTTGGTATCGTACTTTGCGTCTGTTTATTGCTGGGACTGCAGATCCCCGGAATCGCTGTTCTCCCCGTTGCCGGCGCCGCTTCGGGCGAGGCGGTGGTCAGCGTGGAGGCGTTCCCGATCAAGGCGGGGTATCTGGTGGAGCCGGTCCTGACGAGCGTCGGGGGCGAAACGGCGGCGCAGACGCTGATAAACGTGCTTTCCGAAAACGGCCTGCAGGCGTTTTGCAGCGGCAGCGCCAACGGCGGCTTTTATCTGGCGTACGTGGCAGGCGGCGACAAGCAGGGCAGCTACAACGGCTACCGCGCGCTGTGTTCGCCGGTTTCGCCGAGGACGCTGCAGATCAAGCCGAAGTTCCACCCCTCGCTGCGTACCTACCTTGAGACCTACATGGAGTGGTTCGATCCTACGGACGACGCGGTCGCGGCAGGGTACCTGGGCGAGTTCTGCATCTCCGCCGGCAGCGGATGGATGTTTTCCCTGAACGGAGAATTTCTGCAAAAGGAGCTTTCCGCCTTTAAGCTGAAAGCCGGAGACGTTCTGCGTGTGCAGTTTACCACCTGTTTCGGCGCGGACGTGGGCGGCGCGGTGGAAGGGACCGCAGACGCTTTTACGCTGAAGATCGAGGACCGCACGGAGCTGACCGCCGCCATTGCCAAAGCAAAAAAAGCCGGCGTGGACCGGGAGACGGTCGATTACGCCGTCAACGTCGCGTCAAATCTGGTGTCCGCCCCCGGTGATATCCGCTTCGCGCTCGCGGGCTTAAGCGCCGGGATCAACCGGATCGAGGCAGGGATCGACCGGCCGCAGCCGAGCGCCGCGCCCACCGAAGCGCCGACTTTACCGCCGGCGACGGCGGCGCCGACAGTCCCGGCGACAGCGGCGCCTGCAACAACGGCGGCCCCGACGACGGCGCCCGGGACGACCGCTCCCGGGACGACGGCGCCCCCGACGACGGCGCCGGAAACGGGAGTGACGCAGGCGGCGTCCGATCCGGAACTGACAGTCCGGGAAGCCACGGCAGCGGACGCGCCCGTTTCTGAAAGCGGGACGCAGACGACCGCCGAAAACGAAGCGCTGCGCGTGGGCAGCAGCCTTTGGAAGGTACTGCTGATATTCGGGATTCTGACGGCAGGAGGTGCGATCCTCGCCTTCGCCGTTTTGAAGATAAGCAAAAGACAAAAGGAGAATGACGAACAATGAAAAAGACGATTTCCGTTTTTCTGGCGGCGCTGATGCTGCTCACGACCCTTTCGGTCGCTGCGTTTGCCGCCGACAAGCCCGTCATCGGCAAGGTGACGGTCAGCTTTGAGGATTTCGGCGACAGAGACTATCTGCTCGACTATCTGGACGAGGACGAGATGCAGTACCTGACCCCCTTCGGCGTGATCTTTGAACCCACCGAGGTCACGATCTATGAGGGCGACACCGTGGCGGACGCCATCGTGCGTTTCTTTACCGAGAACAACGTCCCCTATCAGTCCTACGGCGGCACGGCCTACAACGCAGGCTTCTACCTGCAGGCGATCACCTTCACTGCCGACGGCGAGACGGTCGAGAACTTCGGCGAAGGCAGCATCACGCCCGACGACGAGGATATGTACTATTTCAGCGGCTGGACCTTCCGTCTCAACGACTGGTGCGCAAACAACGGCCCCTCCGGCTTCTATGCCGAGGACGGCGACGTGATCCGCTATATGTACACCTGCACCATGGGCGGCAGCGACGTGGGCAACGATTTCTACCGTCCCAGCGCAAAGATCACCGGCCTTGAGATGGACGCCGCTTACGGCACCCTGACGGCCGACCCCGACAACGCGAAGGCGTACACCCTGAACGCGCCCGCAGGCACGACGGCCGTAAAGCTGAACGCGACGCTTGAAAACTACGGCGCGAAGGTCACCTATACGCTGGACGACGGCACGGCCTACAAATATATGCGCGACATCCCGGTCAAAAACGGCAGTGTGATCACGGTGGACAGCAAATATACCACCGTCGACTGGAATACCGGTGAAGAGAGCGTTGCCGATACGGATCAGGTGGTCGTTACGGTCGTGATCCCCGAAGCGCCCGCCGGAGAGGAACCGGGCGACGGAAACGACGGTTTCTTTGCAAAGATCCGCGCGTTCTTCCAGACGGTCATCGACTGGTTCAAGGCGCTGTTTGCGAAGATCGCCGCTGTGTTCGGGAAATAAGGCGTAAAACCGGACGATGAATATAAAAAAGAGGATCCAAAAGGCAGGCTGCGTCCTTCTCGGCGCAGTTCTGCTGCTTTTGGTTTTTTACCCGGCGGCGTCGGCTGCCGATATCCCGGCGCTTGAGCCGCTGATCACCGCCGCTTTTGACGCCCGGGCAAAACACGCGAACGCCGCCGGGGACCTGCTTTCTTCCCCCGCGTTTTCAGCTGACGTCAGCGCCCCGACGACGGACTGGGCGGCGTTTGCCATGGCGCGCTACAGCCGTTCGGACGGCCATGGCGGGCGGACGTATCTCTATGACGCCGATTACGAGGGCTTTCGCGGTGTGATGGCAAAGGCCGTTTCCGGATGGAAAACGGATCCCCCGAAAAGCACCGACCTGCAGCGGGCGGCGCTGTGCTACGCGTCGCTCGGGGGCGATGCGACGGATATCGGCGGGTATGATCTGGCGGGGGCGGCTTCTTACAACAGCCGCACCGCGCCGAAAAAGCTCAGCGTTACGGGATTGAGCTGGGCGCTGATCGTGATGTATATGTACGGAGAGCCGATGACGGGGACCTATACGCCGGGGGCGCTGGTGGAGGCGCTGCTCGCCCGCCGTCTGCCCGACGGCGGCTGGGCGCTGAACGTCGCGGCAGGGGAGAGCGACGTGGATATCACCGCCATGGCGCTGACGGCGCTTTCGCCCTTCCGATCGGATACGACGGCGTATACCGTGACGAATACCTATTCCAAAAAAGAGGAGACGCTCACGCCTGCCGGGGCGATCGGGGACGCGCTGGCGTTGCTGTCCGCCCGGCAGCTCGAAAACGGGGACTTTTCCTCCTATAACCAGCCCTGCTGTGAGAGCGCGGCGCAGGTCATCACGGCGCTGACCGCCCTCGGGATCGACCCGGCGACGGACACGCGGTTTATCAAAAACGGACACAGCGTCCTTGACGGGCTTCTCAGGTACCGGCTGTCCGACGGCAGTTTTACCCATTCCTTTGTTTCTGCGCCGGGCGCCGCCGAGGCAGGCGTTTACAACTACATGGCGACCGATCAGGCGAGCTACGCGCTGGTGGCGCTGTGGCGGTACCGCAACGGGTACAGGGGATTGTTTGATCTGCGGGCGGACCCCGAAAAGCAGACGCAAGGCACGTCGCAGGTGTTTGCTGCTTTTATCCGCCGGTTCCGGGAGGTATTCGGGCGGCTGTTTGAAACGTTTGCGGCGTTGAGAACGCTGCTCGGGAAGTAATAAAAGGAAACTGAGAGATTCAGACGGATGAAAAAGGACCTTTTGGTATTTGCGGCGCTGCTGGCGGGCGTCGCGCTGTTTTTGTGCTTCTCCGACATCCAGTCGGTGGAGGACTATTATCTGCTGCATATCGACGACGTGACGCCCGAAAGCGAGACCGTGACGGTCTCCATCGACTGCCGGGAGGTCCTGCAGCATCTCGACGAGCTGGACCCGGCGCTGAAGAACGACGTGCCGGAAAGCGGGATGCTGCTTGCCCCCACCGTGTACGTGCTGCGCCCGGGCGATACGGCTTTTGACCTGCTGCAGCGCACCGTGCGGCACAACCATATCCAGATGGAATACCAGGGGGCGGACGCCAACGTTTTCGGCAGCGCGTACGTACAGGGCATCGGGTACCTGTATGAGTTTTCCTGCGGGCCCCAGTCCGGCTGGCTTTTCAGGGTGAACGGCAAATTCCCCACCAAAGGCTGCTCCGCCTGTGAGCTGAAGGATGGCGACGTGCTGGAGTGGGTGTATACCTGCTCGCTGGATACCTGGAAGGCGGGAACGGCTGTCGTTGAGGAGAAATGAGCAAGGATCAAAGACCGGATGAATGGAATGTTAGAATGAACGGTTCAAAGCAACAACGTCGGAACGCCGCATAAGCGGCGTTTTTTTAGTGGCTGCCGGGGTGTGACCGCGATCTTCGTCGGAAATCGGTCCTGCCTTTGGCAGATATGCTGATCCTCACCGGAACAGCAAAGACGGTGCGGGGGAGCCGTGATGCAGAAAAAGAATTAAGGGGTGGCAGATCCAAATGAAACGTCCCTTCCGACCGTAGGGGCGGGCATGACCGCCCGCCGCCTCACGATCAGATGCCGTGATCCGTTGAAAGGATATGCTTGCTTAACAGACGGTATCTGTTTTCTTTTTCATTTCTTCGTATACCATACGTTTTGCGGGCGATGCCCGCCCCTACTTCTATGATCAAGCGCGTCAGCGCTTCCTTATTTGTAACTTTGTATCTTTTTTACTTTTATAACTTTACGATCATCGCTCTTGACCGTGAAGTGAACGCTTGAAGTCGGCTTTCCGATTTTTCGCTTGCTTTTTTTTCAGCATTATGGTACAATACACATGATAAAAAGCTTGCCAAACCGTTTGAGGGGACCGTTGTCGACAAGAAAAAGAAGCGGCAGACCGTGAATTCGGGGAACACCACCCGCCACCGCACGAAATTTACCGTGCGCATCGAATGCGACGACGGCAAACGCCGCAAAAAAGAAGTCAACATCCCGACGTTCGAATATCTGGAGATCGGCGACCGGGTACGGTACCTGCCGAAGTTCCCTCAGCCTTTTGAAAAGTACGACAAGCGCAAGGACGGCGAGGTCCTGTGTATGTTCTGCAGCAGAAGGAACCCGCTGACGGAAACGGCGTGCGCCTTCTGCCACAAACCGCTGATCAAATAAAGGATACGACGTAAGGACCGTGTACTTTCGTACGCGCGGAGGATGAGAAGATGAAAAAATTATATGTGCTTTTTGCGCTGCTGCTGGCGTTTGCCTTGCTGTTTTGCGCCTGCAAAAAGGATGTTGAACAAGACGAAACAAAGCCGTCCGAAACGGCGGCGCCTGTAAGCGAAACGGCAGGCGGTACGACCGCGCAGGATGAGAGCGCCGCGACCGAGCCTGCGAGCGCCGTCGCTCCCGCCGACGGTACAACCGCGCCTGCGGCCGCGCCGACGGAGATCCCGACCGCCGGCGATCCCGAACCGCTTTCGGAGGGACAGACGATGGCGGTCAACATCAACGATTATCTGCCCGAGACCGCGGACTGGTCCGCGGCGGACTGGATAGAATTCGCGCAGAAGATGGTCGACGACGGCTGTAAGGTCTACGAAAAATATCTTTATTCTGACGGCTGGGCGACGCTGGACGAAAAAGACAAGCTGCTCGGCGGCTGGGTGCGTGTGACGAATTTCGATTCGATCGCCGCCGCGACCGCGGAGTTTTACGGCGTCTTTTCCGAAACGGCGTTCCAAAAGGCGTTCGACGGGCGTCTGACGGAGAAAAACGGCAGGCTTTACTGCAAAAAAGCGGACGCCCATACAAAGGACGCGGCCTTTGACAGGCTGCAGGTCGCTTCTCTGGACGATATCGGCGACGGTACCATCTTCTTTACGGCGATGAAGGTTTTCACCGACGGAAGGTATGAGGAGACGAAGGTCCAGCTGCTGTTTGAGCGCGGCGGCTTCCGTCTCTACGATTTCACGATGCCCTGGTAAGCGGGAGGCGCAGTATGAAAAAAACGGAAAAGGCTGCCCGTACGGGCTTTCGAACCTGGCTTCTGATCTGGGGGCTGGGGCTTGCCGGCCAGATCTGCTGGAACATGGAGAACCAGTGGTTCAACACCTTCGTCTACGCCAAGATCGGCAAGGACCCGTCCATCATCACGGGCATGCTGATCTGCTCGGCGGCGGCGACCACCTTTGCGACTTTCTTCTTCGGCACCTGGGCGGACCGGACCGGCAAACGCAGGACCTTCATCTCCTGGGGCTATATCCTTTGGGGTATTTTTACCATCGCCTTCGGGCTCACGCAGTTCATCAGCCGGGAGATGTACCTGCTGGTCGCGGTGAGCGTGGTGCTGGCGGATACCGTGATGAGCTTTTTCGGCTCCATGGGCAACGACGCCGGCTTCAATACCTGGACCAACGACATCATGACCGATACCAACCGCGGAGGCGTGGGCGCCGCCCTTGCCACGCAGCCGGTGCTGGGCACCATCCTCGGTACCGTGGTCGGCGGTTTTCTGGTCGGTTCGGACGATAACTACATGCGCCTGTTTATCGTTATGGGCGTGTTTGTGATCGTGTTCGGGTTCATCTCCATGTTCGCGCTCAATAAGCGGGACGACGTGACGCCCCACAAAGAGGGCGGCTTTTGGCGGCAGTTCGTTTCGGTGTTCAACTTCAAACGCTTTTTCCGCCTCAAAGAGCTGGTGCTTGTGCACGTGGCGGTGTCGATCTTTTTTATCGGCTTCAACGTCTACTTTGCCTATATCGGCAATTACCTGCTGCACTACCTGAAATATACCGCCGACCAGATGGGCATCATTGAGGCGGTGCCGCTGGTGCTTGCCATGCTCACCGCGATCCCGATCGGCGTGCTGATCAACAAAAACAAGCACCCCTATATCGCGATCGCCGCCGTCGCCGTCAACATTATCGGGCTGTTTATCCTGTATCCCCTGCGTCCCGACGCCGTTGACCCGGATTCGCTTTTTAACCTGCAGATCTGGCTCGGCATCTTCGTGGTGGGCGTCGGCTACGTCGGCATTTTGCAGACCACCAAGGTCTGGGCAAAGCAGCTTTATCCCAGAGACGCAAAGGGGCAGTTTGAAGGGATCTGGATCCTGTTTTTCGTGCTGATCCCCATGATCGGCGGCTCGCTGATCGGCGAGACCGTCGTCAAGAGCAGCGGCGAGACCTTTGTGGACGAACTCAGCGGCAAGCTGCAGTATATCCCGAACGGCAACATCTTCCTGTTCGGCGCGATCGTGACGGTCCTGTCGCTGATTCCGATCGTGCTCAGCATCAGGTACCACCGCGCCCGTGTGCTGGAAGAAAAGGCGCAGCTCCCGGTGGAAGATCGCCGGTAAGGGCATATAACGGACGGATCAGGAGCCGGATACGTGTGATCCGGCTCCATTGATTTTATAATTATAAGCTTTTTTACGAAATAAAACGGATAACATACAATATTTTTGTAAAAATATACATTGATTTTTCGACTTTTTTCTGCTATGATTAAGGCAACACCGCATAATTCCGGTGTGCGGATTGCGCAGTAGATTTTTTCGTCAGATTGTACAGATTTGACGCCGTCAACCTGGCGGTTGGCAAGGAAAATCTGTGCAGGATGACGGAATAAAGATCAAGCAAGGCG
>JAFRNP010000119.1 GCA_017430145.1 Clostridia bacterium | reverse complement strand
TTCAAAGTCGCTTTTTTATATTCTCAAAAACAAATACATGCTGCGTAATACCATTGCCGCCTATTCCGTCGCATGGATCAACAGCGGCGGCTATTCGTGGGACGTGACGACCCATCTGGAGATCTTCGGCGGCACCATCGTCAATTTCTTCGTAGAGCTGCCGCAGAACATTCTGAACCCGCTGAGCCTGACGTTTATCCCGAAGTTCCAGAAGATGTTCAAAAACAACCGGTCCGCCGTCATTACGCTGCGGTTGTGGGATCTTGGGTCCATGCTGCTGATGTGCGCGCTTACGATCCCGTTTGTGGATAAACGTCTGTTTATCTGTATCGTCTCGGCGGTCTGTCTCGGAGTCAACGCGGTCAACAACGGCCCTGCAAGCGTCTTTGAGGCGGAGGTCGGCAGAGAGATCACCGACTACACGGAGTACATGACCGGCGAACGGCCCGACGGCACCATCGGCATCTTTACCCAGCTTTTAGGCGAGCTGATCCGCCCTCTGCGTACCATGTTCGGGCTTGCCATGATCAAGTGGAGCGGCTACGATACCACGCTGCCGCAGCTTCCGTGGGCGCAGGGCAGCAAGATCATCTACCAGAAGGTGTTCTTCCTTTACCGCGGCCTCGGGATCATTTCGACCCTTGTGTGCATCATCCCGTATTTCTTCTACGACCTTGTGGGAGAAAAGCGCGAACAGATGTATATCGCCTTAAACGAGCGCCGCGCGCTGCTTGCCAACGAAAACAAGACCAACGAGGCGCTGGAGGAGATCATCAGCAGTATTTCCTCCGAAACGAAATGATCGCATGAACGTACCGCATATCCCCTGATACAGGGATACGAACGGGGCTGTCTCCCGGAAGGAGACAGCCCCGTTTTCAGTCGGATGCAGTTGTTAAAAACTGAACCGGCGCCTTTATTCCGTCACATCCTCAGCGGGGACCATGCCGAGATATTCCTCGAGCGTCACGCCCTGCTCGGCGATCGCCTTTGCGGTTTCAACGCCGACGTAGCGGAAGTGCCAGGGCTCATAGGCGTAGCCGGTGATATCGTCTTTGCCCTCGGGGAAACGAAGGATAAAGCCGTAGTCGGCAAGCTTTTCATGGATCTTTGCAAAGATCTCACGCTCGGCGATCATATCGTCGTTTGCGTTGATGATCACGCCGTCCTTGATGATGCAGATATCAATGGCAAGACCGGTGTGGTGCTCAGAGGTGCCGGGCACGGCCACGTATTTCTGCGCGTACTCAAGGCCGCTCTCCGCCTCAAATTCGTCCCAGATCTCCTGCTGACGGGCGACGGAACGGTAGGTGCTGTCCAAAAGGATAGTGATGCCTTCTTCTTCCAGCGCCGCCTGCAGCTCACGGAACGCCGCCAGCGCCGTCTTTTCGACTTTGAAGGACTCCGTCTGCAGATAATCGTTGTCCTCGTTCAGCTCCACGCCCTCGGGGATCGTGTTCGTCGCATCCTCAAGCTGGATGATCCCTTCCCAGTTGTCCGGAAGCTTGTTCTGCTTGTTGACCAGTACAAGATAATCCACGACAGTCTCTCCTTCATCGTCAGAGGAATCCTCTGCGGTTTCGTCGGCGGCGTCGGTCGCAGCGTCGGTTGCGGCGGCGTCCGTTGTTGCCGTGTCGTCATTTCCGCCGTCTTTTGCGCAGGCGAACATGGTCAGCGCAAGCGCGAGGACTGCCAACAGGGCAAGGATCGTTTTCGTTAATTTTTTGTTCACGGGAAATACCTCCTGAAAGAAATGCTTTGCCCGTATCCGGACGGACTTTTTCCATAATACGATATTGTTTTCCAAGCCGATGAGACGCCTGCAGATCTTCAAAAATCTTTCTATGATTACATTATACCTTGTTAAGAAAAAAAGTCAAGCCTTTATACGGATGATTTCACTGGCAGACGGGAGATCGTATCCGGCGAAAAGAAAAGCAATGAAAAAAGCACGCTTTCGCGTGCTTTTTCGTTAATGGTTGACGTTTCGGAAAAACGAAACGGTTGTTATTGGCTGTTGTTTATAAGATCCTGTCGCCCATGCTGTTGAAAACAGCCTTGATCATGGCGCAGAGCTTACGGAACCATTCCAGAAGCCTGCCGTAAAAGTCTTTGAGTTCTTTTACCCCTTTCATCGAATCCGTTTTCAGCTCCGTTTGGACGGCCTTGATGATCTTATCGGCGATCTGCTTATAGCCCTTCTGCGTGGGATGGGCAATGAGCGCGTATTCAATATCGTCCTCAATGGAAAGGATATGGCCGATGGACATCGTCGTTGCCGAGGCGGGCGTCTCAACGTCGTTGATGTCCACGTAGATATAGCCGTATTTCGCGGCGCACATCTGGGTGTAGGAGTTGACCGAGTCCATCATAAAGTTGATCAGGTTTCCGATCGGGATCGCCACGTCGTCCGTGATCGTTGCGTCTTTGATGGGGTTCAGCGTGCCCACGAGCACCACCTTTGCGGTGGGATTGACTTGCTTGATATAGTCAAGCAGGATCGGATACGCGCCCTTCCAGTAATCGAAATACTGGTTGAACAGCTTGAGGATATTGGCAACGCCGGCGGGGATTGCGGAGGTATCGCTCAGGTCCATGGTGTTCAGGCCGAAGATCTGTGTTTTGTAGATCACGTCCGTCTGGCCCAGGCCGATGGTGATGAGGCTGGCGTTTTTGATCATATCGCGTACGCTCATGATCTCGCCGGTCTGGCCGTAGGTGGCAGTTCCGTCGATCGTGTAGCTTGCCGGGTCGCCGAAATACTGCAGATCCGCCGCGTAACGTCTGAGCATGGAACCGCTGGAATACACGTGCTCCTCATCGCGGAAGCCGTCGTCAATGCCAAGCAGGTCAAGCACGTATGCGGTGGAAACGGCGTCGTGTGCAAGGGGCCACAGCTTGGCGTCGGTGTCGCGGATATCGTTCGGCGCATACAGGCCAAACGCGTCGGCGACCCGGTTCGGATAAGAACCGTCAACGTTGCGGCAATTATAGTTGCCGGGATATTCGTTCTCGTAGATCTGATCCTGCCAGTTGTCGCCTGCGCCGTAGCCGCGGGTAAAGCTGTCGCCGATCGCAAGGTAGCCGATGCCTTCCTTCAGTGCCGCATAGGGATCTGCCTCTGCATCCTCAGCAAAAGCCGGGACGACCAGAAGCGATGACAACATAAGAACAGAAAGGATCAGGGCAAAAATCTTTTTTGTTGTTCGTTTCATGGTGGTATCTCCTTTTTATTGGTATTGCACAATAATTATAACACCGTCTTTTATTTTTTGCAATAGTTCACAGAAAAAAATTGATAATCAAGGGAAAAATCTGCTATTTGTCCGGTTCTTATGGTGAAAGATCTTTTTTCAGCAAGACGCAAGGGCAACCCGGACTGAAGGGGGTATATTACACAAACCGGTTAATAATAAAGGGCAGGGAATGAAAGAAAGGGAAACACGGTCATGAAAGGCTGTGTTTCTTTTCTTTACTAGTAAAATGAAACAGTAAAACACCTTGATTTTTTATTGTATTGTTTTTATAATAAAGTGATTGAACTTGCGTCGTTCTCCGTTCGCGATTAGCAAGCGAGTGAAGAAAACCGGATGTCGAAATTAGCAGGGCGATTAGCAGAGGGGTAAATAAAGCAAAAATCCTGCTAATTTTATTAGCAGAAAAAATTGTAAAATAGGCTGTTTTTGAAAAAACAAAGCACGAGTTCGATTCCGGAAGGGACTGCCTGTATGGAACAACAAAGCTTGAAGAGAAAAAGAAAAAGCCCTTGAAAATCAAGGACTTTCTGGCACCCCCAGCGGGAATCGAACCCACAACTTGCCCTTAGGAGGGGCATATTATATCCATTTAACTATGGAGGCAGATCTATATTTGGTTGAACTTATGCCATTCGACAAAATCGAAAAAGTGATAGGCGTTTCAAAGTCTTAGGAGGGGCCTGTTATATCCATTTAACTAAGGAGGCCTGTTTGTTTCATTTTGTTCCAAGCAGTATTCTAACAAAAATATCCGCGCCTGTCAATCTTTTTTCTTGCAAAAAACGGCTTTTCTCTTGCAAAGGGCAGGGGCATATGGTAAAATGGAGACAACAAAAATGGGGAAGTGTTGCTGTGAAAAAGGCTCAGGAGGCGTTCATGATCGGGCTTGCCGTCGTTACGGCAGTGCTCTGCCTTTTGTCGGGCGTGCCGTTCGGAACGCCCGCAGCTGACCTTGTGCCTGTTATGCACGAAACCGGGACGACGTCGTTTGATCCGGCTGCGCAAAATGCAGAAAGCCGGGCGGGGGACGCTTTTATGCCTGATGCTGTGCAGACGCCGGGGGAGGACGTTTCCACCGGTGGGGAAGCGCATACCCAGGCGTCGTCTGCCGCATCCGGTCCTGCTCTTCCCGACACCCCTGCCGGGACGCAGCCGTATTCCTCTGCCGAAGCGGCGGCAGACGCCGGTCCGGACGCGCGCGCGGCGGCGGATCCTGACGGCATCCCTGCTCCCGCCGGTGGGCAAAACGCGCCGGACGACGCTTCGGGAATAAGCGAACCGGCAGGCGGCACTGAGTCGGACGAAGGCAGCTTACGGTCTTATGTACAGACCGCAGGTTTTTTCGCGGACCCCGACGCTTCCGTTTTTCTTTCTCCCACCCGTATCGAAACGGGCGTTCCCTATCAGGACGAGCTTGACAGCGTCCGGGACCAAAACTGCTATATGTTCCGCGTATTCGCGCGGGGAATGCTCCGGTATTCGCTCTCGGCTAAGGATACGGACGAAGAGAAGGGCTGGAAAGTATCGCTGTACATGGAGTATTCCGTCAACGGCAGCGGCGGCGAAAAGGGGTACCGCCTGTTGAACGAGATGACAGCGCTGCAGTCGGTGGCGCAGACCTACAGCCCGAACATCGGGCTCGGGACCGGCGTGTATTATCTGCTGGTGACGCCTTCCGATTCCTTTTCCGGCGCCGCCTACCAACTGACCGCTTTTTATGAGGAAAGTACGGATTACGAGATCGAGTACAACGATTCCGTCTACCGCTACACCGAAATTTTTGCGGATAAGCCGGTGCGGGGCTCCGCCTGCGCGCGCCCGGACGGCGTGGACCGGGACTATTATATGCTGCGTCTGCCCGAGGACGGCGCCGTTTATCTGACTTTTGAACACCGGGCGCTCAAACCGGTCACCGTCGCATTCCGTATCGTTTTATACGACGGGGATATGAACGAGATCTACAGCGACAACTCCGAACTGAACCGCAAAAGTCTTTCCTCCGGATGTATCGGTCTGCCGAAGGGGATTTATTTCATCGGCGTTTTCAGCCGGGTCTATATGGATACCGATTACAAGCTGACCCTCTCCTTTGAACCCGGCGCCCTGTATGAGAAAGAGGATAACGACACGCCCGCCTCCGCGACAAAGATTCTTGCAAACCGGAACTATACGGGGGCGCTCGTCTCTCGGACTCTGCAGCCGGACTGCGATTATTTCGAGCTTTCGCTTCCAGCCGCGGGGATGCTGAGGATCAGCTTTACAAATGAGGCGCCCGTTGAGCCGACGGATAAGGACGGCCCCAAAGCGATCCGCCGCCTGACCGTGCTTGCTCCCGACGGGACCGCGATCTGCAGCCTGTTGATGACGACGGCCGACGGGAAACTGACGGCGCCGCAGATCGGTCTGCCCGCCGGCAGTGTGTACCTGCGGGTGGATAACGCCGGCTTGTACGCGGACAGCGGCGCCTATACGCTGCTTTGTTCTGTGGAAAACAGCGAAAACTGGGAACAGGAGCCGAACGGAGCAACCGACCGGGCGACGCCGATCGCCGTCGGCGCCGGGCGTACCGGTACGATCTCGGATGACGAGACCGTGTTCGACGTCGACTGGTACAGCTTTTCCGTCTCTTCAACGTCCGCGCTCACGCTGAATCTCACCCATGCGTATATGTCGGGCAGGGGAGCCGTATTTGAGGCGGCGGTCTATGACGACAAGGGAACGCTGATCCGCACCGACCGGGGCGAGCTGTCGCTTTCGATCGACAGGGGGGAGACCGCAGCCGCGGCTGATTATACCCTGCCTGCGGGCGTGTACTATGTGCGCGTCGTTTCGGGCGTGTTCCATTCGGAGGACGCCTACACCGTTTCGGTCGTTCGCCGCTGATACGTTCTCCCGATACGGGAAAAACGGCACAGGGGCGGCAGACGCAGCCAAACAACAGATTTTTATGCGTAAAACGGCATCAGAAGCCGACAACAGAAAGGATATTCCATCATGAAGTTTTCTGTCAGCTCATACAGCTACGCACAGCTTACAAACAGCGGGGAGTATACGGAAGAAGGTCTGATCGATCTCGCGAAAGAGATGGGGTTTGACGGTATTGAATTCGCCGATATCCATCCGCCGGAAGGGAAAGATAAGCTTGCATACGCCGCTACTCTGCGTGCGCGCGCCGCCGAAGCCGGGATCGCCGTCGTTGCCTACTGCATCGGCGCGGATCTTTTGCGCGATCCCGCGGGGGAGATCGAGCGGCTGAAAGGCGAAGTGGACGTGGCCGCCGCGCTCGGCGTGCCTGTGATGCGCCACGACGCCAGCGGCGGGTATGCTGCCGACGTGCGCAGCCAGCGAGGGTTTTCAAACGCGCTGCCGACGCTGATCGACGGTTACCGCGCGGTAACAAGGTATGCCGCAGAAAAGGGCATCCGGACCTGTATCGAGAACCACGGCTTTTTCTGCCAGGATTCCGCCCGGGTGCTTGCGATCGTCAACGGCGTCGCCGATGAAAATTTCGGGGCGCTGGTGGATATCGGCAATTTCCTGTGCGCGGATGAGGCCCCGGGCGTTGCCGTGGGCAACCTGGCGCCCTATGCATTCCACGTCCACTGTAAGGATTTCCACGTAAAGAAGGGGACGGAGTTCGTGCCCGACGACGGGTTCTTTATGACCCGCGGCGGCAATTACCTGCGCGGCGCGATCATCGGCCACGGCGCGGTCCCGGTGGCGCAGTGTCTGCGGATCCTGAAGAACGCGGGATATGACGGCTTTTTGACCGTTGAGTTCGAGGGGATGGAGAATGCGAAGACCGGCGTCGCGCTGGGGCTGAAAACGCTGAAAAAACTGACGGCGGCGCTTTGATGGAAACGGGACCCGACGCGGCGACGTGCCGCAATACCGAAACCGAATCGTTTGACGGACCGATCCTCGGCCTGACGGCGCCGGGTGAACTTACCGAAGAACAGACGGACGCATTTTTTATGCGGGCGGCGCTGAAGCTTGCCGCAGAGGCCGCCGCTGAGGGGGAGGTCCCGGTGGGCGCCCTGATCGTGCATAACGGCAGCGTGATCGCCTGCGGGCGCAACCGGCGGGAGCTTGGAAAAAACGCCCTGTCCCACGCGGAGCTTGAGGCGATCGACGCAGCCTGCCGTACGCTCGGCGGCTGGCGCCTGCCGCGGTGTACGCTCTACGTGACGCTGGAGCCCTGTCCCATGTGCGCAGGGGCTGTGATCAACGCGCGTATCGACCGGCTCGTATACGGTGCCGCCGATCCGAAGGCGGGGTGCGCCGGCAGTGTTACGGATCTGTTTGCGTTCCCTTTTAACTGGAAGCCGACGGTCGTCGGCGGTGTGCTGGAAGAAGCGTGCGCCGGGTGTCTCTCCTCCTTTTTTCGCGGGCTTCGACAAAATATGAAAAAGGGATTGTAAACATTTACCGTTTATGTTATAATTTCAAAAAACATCGGTTCCGGGCGTGTGTTTTATTGACGGCGCGCCCGGAACCAATGCGGTCATCGGGTGGCGGGATCCGCCCGTTGCGAGACGCAAAAGGAGAAAAGGAAAAAATGCGATCCGGGCTGAAAATAACGGCTGCGGTCATCTGTACGGTGCTTTCCGTTGCGATCCTTGCGGGTTGGGCGCTGATGATCGCGCAGTATTATGTGTCAGAGCAGGCACAGGAGGAATCGTCGTCCGATCTCCGGGAAACCGACAGCCCTGCGGCGCCTGTCGGGATGATCTTGACGGATACCGGCGTTTACAGGTTGTTTCTGGAGGCAAACAGGCTTTATCTCGGCTGGCTTGACGAGGGACTTGCCGTGGAAACGGACGGTACGGCTGCTCCCGGTGAAAACGGGCGTACGTACCGGCGGGTGACGTCAAAGGCGTATTCCTCTTTACAGGACCTGCAAAAGGCGTTTGCTTCCTTTTTTTCTCCGGAGACCTGCAAAAGGCTTGATTCCCTGTATCTTGAGACCGACGGCGTTTTATACCGTCGGCAGGGCATGGCCGTCGGCGGTGTCAAGCCTTTGAGCGCGCGTTTGCAGGTGACGGCGAAAGACGCAAATACATGTACGCTTGTGGTCGAAAGCGACTTCGGCGGCAGCAGAAAGCCGGAGCAGACGAAATATACGTTGGAATACCTTGACGGAAACTGGGTGTTTACCGGCAGTTTTCAGGGGAGTTTGTGGTTTTATAACGAAGTTCAGTAAATAAAGGAACGAAGAATAATATGCAGCAGGTACAAAGCGGCATGCAGACGGCCGCAAATCGTAAAAGCGTCAACGGACCGGCGGTGCTGGTCGGCTCGGTCGCGATCGTTCTGGTCGTCGGGATCGTTACGGCGGTGCTGATCGCGATCGGCTTGAAAAATAAACGGGAAAACGAGGGCCTCACGCCTCTCCCGTCCGATACGGTCACGGTGACAGAGGCCGGCGATCTTTCGGGCGGCACGACGGATATGGCTGCTTCCGGCGGAGAGACTGCCGCCGGCCAGACCGCAGAAGAGCCGTCTGCCGCTGCTGCGGAATGGACCGAAGAGACGCTTTATCAGTACTATATGGAGGCAAACAGCTTCTATATGAAATGGATCGAGACCCGCAGGCTGACCTGCGACTGGGATACGCAGATCTCCCGGGGAAACGAATCCTACGCGCTGGTACAGGAGACGGAATACGCTTCCGTTGACGAGATAAGGCAAAAAGCCGCCACGTATTTTGAGGAAAGCATATATGCGGACGTCCTGCAGAAGAATTACGTCGAAGACGGCGGAAAGCTCTATAAGTGGAGCGTTGCGGGCCAGGGCGGCGATTCGCCGATCTCTTCTCCGGAGCTGACGATCAAAGAAGCGGACGCCGGACGTGCGGTGTTTAGCATCTCCTATCAGCAGGACGGGACGGTGCACGAAGCCGTCAAGGGGGAGGTCCGGTTTGAAAACGGCGTATGGATCTTTACGGATCCGTTCCCCGCGTCCATGGTACTTGCGGACTTTGTTGCCTGACGGAAAAATCGGGAACAGTTCTGCCTGAGAAAGGAAGGGTTTTCTTAATGAGTCGGTCATCACATGGCGGAAACGGCGGCCTGAAGGCGATCATCGTGTTTCTTTCGTTGATCCTGGCGGCGCTGCTGGCGTTTGTGGTCTATATGAAGTATGAACAGGATATGCAGCAAAAGCAGGCGCGGGACGCCGAGATCGCCGCGCTGAACGCGCAGCTCCAATCGGAAGCGGTGACCACAGAGGCGGCGACGCAAGCCGAGCGGAGTCTGACCCAGCAGGAGGCGCAAAAGCTTTTCAGTGAAGCAAACGACCTGATGGTCGGCTGGGTGGCGCATAAATACGACGTCAAAACGGACAATGATACGTCCGTTGAAGAGGACGGCGTCAGATATGTGAAGGTCGTCAGCGCCGAATTTGCTGACGAAGAGGCGCTGAAGGCGGCGCTGGACAGCTGCTTTGAAAAGGATGCGTATGCGTCCTTTTACCAGGGATATCTGACGAAGGACGGCGTCTGGTACGTAAAGGCCGACGATCTGGAGGAGATGCCGGCGAAAGCCATCGACCATGCGGATTATTCGCTGGAGGCATCCGGTACGGACCGTTATACTTTTAAGATCGAGGTCTATCCGTACGGCGGGCCGGACGCGGAACCGACGGTCTATACCTATACGCTGACCGACCGGGACGGCCGATGGGTCTTCACCGGGACCTTTGCGGGCCTGACTGCGCTGTGTTCGAATGTGCAGACCGTGGTCCCGGATGGTGCAGACGGCGCGGACAGCCCGGACGCCTGACGGCGTTTTCCGTAACGTAAAAAGGAATACATATGAAAAAAGCGGATCTGATCCTGATCGCGGGTGTATTGATCGCCGCAGGCATACTGGCGCTGGTTTTCTTTCTGAAACCAGCTGTTGCCGGTGATGCTGCTGTCGTCGAGATCGACGGCGTTGAAACGGCGGCGTATCCGTTGACGGAAGAACGCTGCGAGACGATCGAAACGCCTTACGGAAAGAATATACTCGTGATCAAAGACGGCGGCGCCTCTGTTCAGGACGCGGACTGCCCCGATCGGGTCTGCGCAAAGCACAGGGCAATATCTATGGCGGGGGAGCAGATCGTCTGCCTGCCGCACAGGCTGGTCGTACGCATCGTCGGCGCCGAAGCGCCGTCTGGTGTGGACGCGTTGGCGCAGTAGCGCGTAAGAGGTCGGTACATGAAAAATAAAGCTGCAAAAAAGGCGGCGCTTTACGGGATCATGGTGGCGCTGGCATTTACGCTCAGCTACCTGGAGCACCTGTTTCCGCTGCCTGTCGGGATCCCCGGCGTCAAGCTGGGCCTTGCAAATATCGTGGTACTGACGGCTTTGTATATCCTGACGCCTGCCGAGGCGGTGCCCGTGGCGGCGATCAGGATCCTGCTTGCGGGGCTGACCTTCGGGAATGCGTTTTCCATGCTCTACTCTCTGGCGGGCGGCGCCGTCAGTTTCCTTGTCATGTGGGCGGGAAAAAAGAGCCCGCTCTCTCCCGTCGGCGTCAGTGTATTGGGCGGCGTCTCCCACAACGTCGGGCAATTGGCGGCGGCGGCACTGATCACCCGGAGCGCCGGTATTTTCTGGTACCTGCCTGTGCTGCTGGCCGCAGGCGTCGGCACGGGGCTCCTCAACGGTGCGATCGCGCTGCCTGTGATCCGGCGGCTTTCGAAAAGCGCGGACTGAAGGCGCGCACTTTGTCAATTTTATGTTCTCGCTGTAAAATTTTTACGAAAGGCTTGCAAATTTTTGCCGGGGCGTATATAATATAATTCGGAAAATCAGAGTGATAAAGGAGTGTTCCCGATGAAAAAGATTATATCTGTTCTTCTTGCTGTTCTGATGCTGACGGGCCTGTTCGCGGTGCTCGCCCTTGCCGAGGACGGCGGTTATACGCAGGTGTACACGGTAAACGTGGCGGAAACCTGCGCCGATAAGGTCGTGGTCATCCCGAAAAACGGCACCAATTATGTCCAGGCCGGCGAAGATTTTGAGTTTAAGATCGAGCCGATCGGCAATTTCCGGCTGGATTCCACGGTCGTCGTCAAGGCGTTCCCTGCAACGGTCTCCTGGGATATCTTTACCTCCGCCGATATGGGCGAAGGCTACGGAGAGGAGCTTATCCCCCGTGTGGACGGCTATTATACCGTCAAAAACATCCGTGAAGATACCGTGATCGCCGTTTACAACGTCACGAAAGCCTCCACTTCCAACGCAAAGCAGCTGCTGTATAATCTCTTCCACTTCCTTCTGGATATCTTCAAGAGACTGTTCGGCCTGTATTAAGCGTACGGAGAATAAACCGCTGCGTCTGTCCAAAAGGGCAGGCGCTTTTTTTTGCGGATCCGACGTTTTCAGACGGAATTCGCTTGCATGTTGCCATGATGCATGGTACAATATTTCCCGTAACGATCTCCGATCGGAAAAAAGGAGAGATACGGATGCTGAAATTCATTTCATGGAACGTAAACGGTCTGCGTGCCGTTGTACAAAAAGGGTTTGCCGGCGTTTTTACAGCCCTTGATGCGGATTTCTTCTGTCTGCAGGAGACCAAACTGCAGGCGGGACAGCTTGACATTGCTTTTGAAGGGTATCGGGCTTATTGGAATTACGCCGAAAAGAAAGGGTATTCGGGGACGTGCATTTTTACGAAGCACACCCCCTTATCCGTGCGGTACGGCATGGGGATCGAGGAGCACGACCGGGAGGGACGGGTGATCTCCCTCGAATACGGCGATTTCTGGCTTGTGACCGTGTATACGCCGAACGCGAAAGAGGACCTTTCGCGCCTCGGCTACCGGCAGATCTGGGAAGACGCTTTTCTGCAGTATATCACTACGCTCGGAAAAGACAAGCCCGTTATCTTCTGCGGGGATCTCAACGTCGCCCACCGGGAGATCGACCTGAAAAATCCGAAACCCAACCGCGGCAAGGCAGGGTTTACCGATGAAGAGCGCGAAAAGTTTTCTGCCGTTCTCGCCGCCGGGTATACCGATACCTTCCGGTATTTTTACCCGGACGCAGTCGGCGCATATTCCTGGTGGAGCTACCGCTACCATGCAAGAGAGAACAACGCCGGTTGGCGGATCGACTATTTCGTAACGGACAGCAGGCTTGACGGCAGGCTGATCGACGCAAAGATCCATCCGGAAGTATTCGGTTCCGACCACTGTCCGGTGGAGCTTCTATGCGACCTTCAGCCGTGATCGCATAAAATTATCCTGTTTGGAGAGGAAACGACGATGTATTTACTGATTCCGTTAAAAGAATGGGAGGAACGTACGGCAAATGAAACCGTGCGCGCCGTGACGCTGCCGATGGAACGCCTGAATGCGGTCGTTGGCGAGACGATCGAGCTGACGACCGATTTTGCCGTCCGGTGGGACGATGAGAATACGCTGTATTACGTACGGCTGAACGCTGTCAGCGGACGGTATACGCTTGAAATCGACGGCGAGACCGTCGGCGCGGGCGAAAGTCTTTATACCGGCGCCGTTTTTGACGTGACGCAGGCGATCAAACGGAAACCTCAGCGCCTGACGCTGCGCATAACGCCGGAGTTTACGCCGGACGGGTTCTTTTCTTTCGGCAGCGCTGTACTCTGCGGCGTAGGGGAGTCGCATTTTGAATTCGGGCGCCCCGATCAGGGGCTTTCGGTACGTACGCTGTGGGAAGACGGGGAAACGAAGCTGGAGCTGTCTGCGCCCGTAACCCGGCCGAATAACTATGACGTTCTGATTTTCCGGTTGTATGCCAACGGGCTGCCGGTGGCGGAAAAGACAGTCAAACCGACCGCGCCGGCTGCGCGCCTGACGGTCCGCCCGGATCTGCTCTGGGACGGCGCACATGCGCCGCAGCTTCGCGTTGCGGCGATCCTCCGTCGCGACGCCGAAGAACTGGACCGGGTGGAACGGGAATACGGCGTCAGGCACGTGCGTATCTCCGAAGACGGTTTTTTCCGGATCAATGACGTGCGGCAGCCGCTGAGCGGCGTCGGTATCCCGCTGCCCAGGCGGCTGGAATCGGATCTGGAGGTCCTTTCCGCACTGGAATCGAATTTTGTGGTGCTTCCGTATTTTGAGCCGGCAACCGAAAATGAACTGTACCTCTGCGATTTTTCGGGTCTGCACGTGATGGTGGACCTTGCCGAAACGGATCTTGGATATGGAGAGCTGGAAAAACTGCTGACGGTGCTCACGCGCCATCCCAGCGTCTGTTTTTTGCGTCTGAAACAGGGAGATGACGAACAGCGGCGGCGGTTTTGCGAAACGGTGGCAGCTTCTGCGCCGGGGATTTTACCGGTCCTTGCCTGTGACCTGCCGGACATCGAAGAGGCGGATGCGGCCGGGACTTCGGAAGAGGCGGCGGATCTTTCCGGATCGTCTGCCGTTTGGTGTATCAGCGTCGAGGCGCCCGATTCCCCGGAAACGGCGTACCTGCTGCGCAGGCGTTTTGAGGCGGCGCAAAAAAAGCATCCCGGCAGTTTCCTGGTCTTTGCGCATCCGCCGGCGCCGGGCTGCCTGCCCGGGTCCTATGAGGCGCGCGGGCACGAGGCGCTTTGGCAGCTCTTTGGTGGGCAAAAGTCTGTGATCGGATATATCGCCGGCGCGCTGTATGATACGATCCCCGCAGAAAACGGGTTGATCGGCGCGGACAGGACGACAAGGAGCGACGCCTACTGGTTTTACAGGGTGCAGTTTTCCGACCGGAAGACGATTAAGCTTTTAACGCTTCCGGACGCCGTCGACGACCGCCAGAAGATCGACGTGATCTGCTATACGAATGCGCCGCCCGTGAAGCTGACGGTCAACGGTAAAGAAAAAAAGCGCGTACACTGTACGCGCCTTGCAAGAGGCGTCTACTGTTTTGCGGGCCTCAGGCCCGAGAAAGGCGAAAACGAGATCACCGTACGCGCAGGGGAGCTGTCGGATACCGCAAAGGTGACGCGCTGACGCCGCAGGTACGGGAGAACGGTCCCGTTTTTGCGCCGCGCCTGTATCCACGTTTTATCGTCCGATCCGGCGTTTTACGAATAAATGATCGCAGCGTGTCAATACTTCCGTTGTAAAAGGAGGTATTGCTATGCTGCGATTTCGTTTACAGGTCCGTAAGATGCTGCGCGGACGGCGGATACGTCTGTTTTTCGGCGCGTTCCCGCTGCTGATCGCTTCCGTGTGCGCCGCGAGCTGCTTTTTTGCCGCCGGGCTTTCTTTTCTTTACGGCGGCTCTGTGTTTGCCGACGGCGCGCTGTACGCCTTTTTTCTCAGACGCGGGATCCCGCAGGCGCTTCCGGCGGTGTTTTTGCTTGCAGCCTGCCTGGATCTTCTGATTGCAGCTGCGTTCGGGTTTGCCTATCTTGGCGCCGTTTATCATATCCTCGATAAAAATCTGCCGGATCCGTTAAGCGGCATTTCCTTTCGTGCGGGCGCGCGTTTTTTTTACTGTGAGGCCCAGATCGTTCTTCGGCGGTTCGGTTTCAGTTTTGTTTCCCGTCTCCCTGCGGCGATTACGTTACTGTCCCTGCAGTGGGTCCTGCAGGCCTACGGCCTGTCGCCGTGGGTAACGAATGCAGGGCTCCTGATCGTTCTCTGTCAGCTTCTGTTCGCGCAAACCGTCTGCTTCGTGATGGGCGGGCGTTACCTGCTTGCGCCGTTTTTGCTGTACCAGAACCCGATGCTCGGGGTCCGTGAGGCGCTCGCGTCTTCCATCCTTCTCACAAAAGGGCGGCTGCTTGCCGTTGCGCGGGTACGGCGGGCAACGTTCTGGCGGCGCTGCGCATGCTTCCTTTTGCTTCCTCTGCCCTTTGTGCTTCCTGTCCTGACGTGCACGGATGCGCTGCTTGCCGCAAGGCTGTATGCAGAGGACCTGCATAAACGAAAAGTCCCCGCGGTCGTTTTTTATATCGACCGTAGGTCCGTGTTCGAACGCCGCGCGGCATACTGAGCGCCGCGCGGTGCCGCAATTATATAAATCGTTTATCAGTAATTGCGCAGCAGGGAGATCACCTTGCCGAGGATCACGAGCTCTGTGGTGATGATCGGCTCATAGCTGTCGTTTTCCGGCTGCAGGCGGAAATGCCCGTTTTCCTTGTAAAAGCGTTTGACGGTCGCTTCATCCTCTAAAAGCGCCACAACGATCTCACCGTTGGCGGCTGTGGGGGTCTTTTCACAGATGATGATATCGCCGTCCAGAATGGCGGCGTTGATCATACTGTCGCCGCGTACGCGCAGTGCAAACATGGGGCGGTCCGTGTTGCCGCTGCCCGGGAAGGGGACGTAACCTTCAATGGCCTCCACCGCCAGGATCGGCATACCTGCCGTTACGGTGCCAAGCAGCGGGACCTGTACAAACGGCTCGTTGCGGCCTTTGACCCGGATCGTCCGCTTATGCATCGGGTTGCGCTCGATGTAGCCTGCCTCTTCCAGGGAATTGAGGTATGCCTGTACGGTGGAAGTGGATTTCAGCCCCACCGCTTTGCCGATCTCCCGAACGGTCGGGGGGACGCCCTTCTGCACCTGCTCCGCCAGGTATTCGTAGATGCGCATTTCGGTGTCGTTCAGTTTGTCTCTCATGCCGTTTCTGATATGCCGGCGGCAAAGACGCGCCTTTTTGCCGGTCATATCGCTCCTTTCCGGTTATTTTTCTTGTTCCGTTAACAGTATAGCACAAATGTTTTCAAAAATCAAACATTTGTTTTATTTTTTTGAAATTTTTTTTCGCTTGATTTTTTTAGCAGCCGGAAGTATAATGACAGAGAACAGACAAACAGAAAGAGGTGTAAAAAATGGATGAACAGAAGTTGAAACAGCAGGCGGAACAGATCGTCGAAAAGGTGAAAGCGCTGGTCAAAGACGGAAGCGCCTCCCGCGTGATGCTGAAAAGAAAAGGGGAGACGATCCTCAACCTGTCTCTCAATATGGGGATCCTCGGCGCAGCGATCGGTTTGGCGGCGTCGCCCTTTGCGCTGTTAACGGCAGCCCTCGTCTCCTTCGGACTGGACTGTGAGATCGAGGTCGAGAAAAAAGACGGAAGCATCGTCAACCTGAACCGGACGCCTGTGGGCGAAAAGCTCGGCAGCCTGAAGGACAGCGCGAAAGAGAAAGCAAAGGGATTCTTTGAGAAATCAAAGGGCCCGTACGATGTGGACTATGAACCCGTGGACGATCCCGCGGACGATTTCCCGGACGTTCCCACGGACGATCCCGCGGACGCCCCGCAGGATATGCCTGCCGATGATCCGGACGTGCCGGAAGAATAAAAATACCAGAACCGTAACGTTAAGGCAACACCGCACAATTCGCGGCGCACGCCTTGCTTGATCTTTATTCCGTCATCCTGCACAGATTTTCCTTGCCAACCGCCAGGTTGACGGCGTCAAATCTGTACAATCTGACGAAAAAATCTACTGCGCAATCC
>JAFRNP010000118.1 GCA_017430145.1 Clostridia bacterium | reverse complement strand
GCTTTCAGGTTCTTGTCGATCCGGCTTTCTCTTTTCATTGTGAATAATCTCCTTCGTTTTTGATGTTTTTTCTTCTTTTCACTTACATCATAACTGGGAGATTATTTTTTTGTCAAATTTCACGTATCATAGGAATGCTTTATGCGCCCATGGTTACCAGAACGCTTGCTTCTGAAAGGCCGTTCAGAATCGACTCCGGCAGAAGCGGCCGGGTCTCCCGGTCCATTTTCTTCCCGTTGATCCGTATTTCTTTGACCCCGTGCATGACGTGCTCCGGGTTTTCCACGCGGATGTGGAGCCTTTTTCCGCGGTACGTGCGTTCTGCGGTAAAGCCGTCCCATTCGGCGGGGATCGAGGGATCGATCAGCAGACCTTTTACCGTGGGGCGAATGCCCAATAGATACTGTGTCGCGGCCACGTCCATCCACGCCGCCGTGCCGGTGACCTGAGAAACGCAGCCCCAGCCGAACTTCTCGTTGTCCTTGCCGAGGAGCGTGGAACAGTAGGCGTAGCTTTCCGCGTGATAGCGCTCTAAGCCGACCTTGCGGATCACGGTATCCGGCATGAGCTGCTTATAATATTTCCATGCCCGGTCGCCGCGCCCGAGGAGGGCTTCGGCGATGATCGCCCAGCAGTTCGCCTGACAGAAGACGCCGCCGTTTTCAGAATAGCCTGCCGGCAGACCGTTGACCATGGCCGCGTCCTTGCTCGGCCAGCCCGGATACCCGGGGGCGTTGAGCAGCAGCCCCATACCGGTATCCAGTTCCCGCGCCGCGCTGTCCATGGCTTCAATCTGACGATTCTTGCAAGCGTTTGCGATTACCATCCAGCTTTGGGCATTGAGCCAGATCCGGGCGTGCTCCTGACTATGCGTGCCGATGGGCTGCGCCTCGTCGTCTAAGCCCCGTAAAAACCACTCGCCGTCCCAGGCGTATTTCTCCAGCGCCTTTTCCTGCTTTTCGATGAGGTTATGGAAAGGCTCTGCGCTTTCGCCCCGCATTTCCGCCAGTTCGGAAAGCTGCCGAAGGGCGAGAATATGCTGCTGGGAGACCATGACGCTCTCGCCCCTGCCCTTACGCCCGAAGGGGCCGAGATGGTCGTTCCAGTCGGAGAAGAGGATCAGGGGTAAGTCGTGTTCGCCCAAGTGCTTTTCGGTGAAGTCCACGCCGCGCAGAAGATGCTCCCAGAGCGTAACGGAACCGGCAGGCGTCACCAGATCCGTCCCGAGGAACGGGATCTCCTTATCCAGAAAACGCAGATCTCCGGTTTCGGCGGCGATGGCATAGGCCAGATATACCATCCAGATGTGGTCGTCCGAGCGGGTGATATCCTGCGGCGGGCGGTTTTCTTCGGGCCAGGCGGTGTGGACGGCGTGGCCATCCTCGAGCTGCTGGGAGGCAAGATAAAAGAGCATTTCCTTCGCCCATTCCGGCTTGCGGTACACTTGCGCCAGCATGTCCTGTGCCGTATCGCGGAAGCCGACGCCGCGCACGCCGGAGGCGTCCGAGCTGACAGACCGCGAGTACCGTGCGGTCTGCACGCACTGCAGCGGATTCCACGTATTGATCATCCGCATGGCGTCTTCGTCGGGAATGCCGCACTGATAAACGTCCAGATGCCCGTTCCACCAGTCTTGCAGCTTTTCAAACTGCCGGTCCGCCGCGCCGGTTTCGCGCAGCGCGGACAAAGAAGCCTTTGCCGCGGCGATGGCCTTATCGTAGTCGGACAGCGCGCCTTTGGCGACGCCGAGGAAGAAGCGGATTTTCTTTTCCGCCCCTGCAGGCAGGGCGACTTGCGTGTGCAGCGCGCCGCAGGGCTCGCCGCCCTGTAAATCGGTATCGGAAAGGCGTCCGTTCTGAACCTCAACAGGAGCCCTCTCATCCCGGTAATTGCCGCAGAAGACGTCCCTGTTGCAGCAGTAAGAAGAGATCTCCGCGTCCGAGCCAAAGTAGACCAGGGGAGCGTCTTCTTTTCTCGGGTGCATCCACGCGGTGTAGGCGTAGGTGATCGCCTGCAGGTCGATATCGAACACGGCGCGGGTGTTCCATTTGAGGTAATAGCCGAGAATGTTTTCTTCCCGCGCCAGAAACTGGCTGAGCTCCACGTAGGCAAAGACGTCGCAGGAGATCTCGTCTCCGCTTTCGTTTGTAAGGCGCAGATCCCACACCAGCGCGTCAACGTCTTGCGCCATAAAGAGCCGTAATACAGCGGTCAGACCGTTCTTTTTCGCCGTAAACGCGGAATAGCCCGGGGCGTGGCTCGCTTCCCGGAAATCCACCGGCGTTTCGCTTGGGCGGAACGTCGGCGACCAGACGGTACCGTCAGACAAGCGGATGTAAACGTAAAAGCCCGGCGAGTCGACGGGCATATTATAAAACCGATAGCGGCTGACCCTGAACATCATGGGGGAAAGCCACCAGCACATGCCGCCGCCCGCCTGAGAGACGAAGGCGTGCAGCCTGCCGTTGGACAGATAGTTGATCCACGGAGAGGGCAGATCGAAGCGTTCAAAGCGGATCTCCCGCTGATCATCATGAAATTGATAAGGCAGTTTATCCATGGAGTTCTCCTTCAAAGCGATAGGTTCCGGCGTTCAGACGCATTTTCCGTCCGTCCGGCAGAGTAAGCCGGGCGTTCGTTCCCTGAGGCACGGTACAGGTATAGACGAACCGCATTTGATCGCGCTCCCAGCGGGAGTCTATCGTGCCGTACCGGGTTTTGTAGCTGCCCCGAGCCCAGGCAAGGGTGCCGCCGATGATGGGGCGCAGGTCAAATTCTTTGAAGCCCGGCGCGTCGAAGGTCGGGCGGATGCCCGCAACGTATTCAAAGAGGAACTGGCAGACCGCGCCGAAAGAATAGTGATTGAAGCTGTCCCGGAACGCGTCCATGCCGTCCCAGTTTTCGAGCATCGTGGTGGCGCCGAGGGTAATGGGGTGCAGCCAGCCGGGCGCGGAGGTCTGCTCAAGAATACGGAACGCTTCGTCTATCAGTCCGACGTCGCAGAGCGTGGGCAGCAGATAAACGGTGGAGAGGAAGCCGGTGTTCAGATGATAATTTGCGGCCTCCAGCTCTTTTTTGAGCTGGGCGATCACCGACGGCTTTTTCTTTTCGCCCACCATATCCAGCGCCAGCGCGCGTATATACGCCGCCTGATGTCCCTTTTGGATTTCACCGTCGTCGCCGACGAGGTACTGATCGTAGGCGGCTTTGATTTTTTCGGAGAGCGCGGCATAATGCTCTGCATCATCATCCTTGCCGAGGAGATTCGCCATGTGCGCGAGGTTGTCGCAGCTGCGCTTTGTGTAAGCGGTGGCGACCTCCGGCTTGCCGTATCTCGCCATGTGCGCGACGTAGTCCGCCGCCGTGCCGCCTTTGGCAAACAGCGCAATGACTTCCGGCGCGGGCGGCAGGGGCTCGTTCCATTCGCCGTAGTGGAAGCGGGTGTCGTAGATATACGCCCCGTCGCCGTTTTCATACCACGGCTTGTCGGCATACATCGGGTTTTGTTCCTTCATGCAGCGAAGGGAAAATTCCACCCATTTTTTTGCCGTGCCGTAGTGCTCTTTCAGGAACTCTTCGTCGCCGTACATCAGATACATCTGATAGGGGATCCACACGGCAGAATCGCCCCAGCCGACGCTGTCCTCGCCCATATTCCCGTCGCCGGAGGGCCCGGCAAGCGCCATGGCGGGGGCCTTTTCCCGAACGAAGGGCAATTCCTCCGGGTTGTGAACGCTGGAGGTGGACGGGAAGGTGATGCCCACCTTGCCGGAGGCGTATTGCTCGATCGTCTGATCGACGAGCCATTTTTTGAAAAACCGCTGTACGTCCATGAAGTACGCCGCCGTGCGGCAATAGATCATGGCGTCGCCCGTCCAGGCGTTGCGCTCGCGGGTGGGACAGTCCACCGGCACGTCGAGGAAGTTGCCCTTCTGACTCCAGCGGGCGTTTTCAACGAGCTTGTTGAGAAGCGGATCGGAGCAGGTGAAATCTCCGACCTCCTGCATATCCGAATAAACAGCAATCGCCTCAAAATCCGCGTCTTCGATCCCCTCTATGCGCGCATAGCGGAAGCCGAACACGGTAAAGTGCGGCGTGTATTCCTCGACCTTCCCGCCTTTGCAGATATAGGTGATCTCCTGAAATTCTTTTCTTCCGCCGTCGCAGTTGGCGGTGGAAAAGCAGCCGTTTTGATCCAGCCCTTCGCCGTGCTTCAGGTGTACCGCCTGCCCGGGAGATGTATGATGCAGAATCATATGCACGTATCCGGCAATGTTTTGCCCGAAGTCGATCACAAGATTCCCGGCGGCGTCGCGCAGGGGCTTCCCCTGAAACCGTTCTTTTTCCCGCACGGGGACGCTTTGGTTTTCGATCAGTTTTCCTTCGGTATGCTCGGTGCAGACGTTAGCTTTCTGCCAGCCGAAAGGGACGCGGCGGGCGTCGTAAACTTCGCCTTTTTGCAGGTCCGTGCCGACGATGGGGCCGAGGCCGACGTCCCAGCTTTCATCTGTAAATACCGTCTCCTCACTGCCGTCGGCGCAAAGAAGCCGTATTTCTCCCAAGAGCGCGAGCGTGTAGCCGAAGTTGTTGTTCCAGCGCCACCAGCCGTCGCCCACCGTCACGCGCAGTTCGTTTTCGCCTTCCCTTAAAAGGGCGGTAACGTCGTATTCCTGCAATTGAATGCGGTGATAGTAGCTTGTAAGCCCCGGCGTGAATTTGTTCTCCGTTACAGGGCTGCCGTTGATTTCTGCTTCATAAATACCGTGGGCAGTCAGGCGCAGAACGCCCTTTATGCAGGGCTTTTCCACAGAAAATCTGCGGCGGAATACGGGGACAAGCCGATTCTCCCGTCCGTCGTCGGGGTGGCAGATCCATTTCGCCGTCATTGGGATACCCTCTTTGCCGCCGTCAGCACTCTTCCGGCGCATGTCTCCAGTTCCTCGCGGCTGATCTCGCCCTTTTCAAGGCCCGAAAGAATGCCGCCGACGTCTTTGTCGCTGCCGGGCATGATCAGATCGTTGCCGGCTTTGATACACAAAGCCGGGCTGCTCGGTCCGTAGGCGCCGAGATTGAACTTGCCGTCCGTTGTGCCCCAGTCGGTCATCACAAAGCCGTCAAAACCCCATTCGTCCCGCAGAACGTTTGTTAACAGATCGCGGCGGTTTGCCGTGTGAACGCCGTTGAGCAGGTTATAGGAGCTCATCAGCGCGGCGGGAGAAGACTCCTTGACGCAGATTTCAAAGCCCTTGAGGTAAATCTCCCGGAGTGCCCGGGCGGAAACGACGCTGTTGGAGCCGAAGCGGTTGGTCTCCTGATTGTTGCAGCAGAAGTGCTTGATGGTCACGGCGCAGTTTTTATGCTTCTGTACGCCTCTGGTCACGGCGGCGGCCGTTGAGCCCGAGAGGAGCGGGTCTTCGGAATAGTATTCAAAGTTTCTGCCGCAAAGCGGATTGCGGTGGATATTGAGCGCGGGCGCCAGCCAGACGTTCACGCCGAAGCTTTCCATTTCTTCCCCCACGAGATCCCCGCACGCTTCGGGGACTTGCGGGTCCCACGCCTGCGCCAGCGCGGTGCCGATGGGGATGGCGCTCGCGTAATGGTAGAGAACAGGACAGGTTTTTGCGAGCTCCTGCCGTTTTGCCGCCTGCATCTGCAAAAGCGCGCGCAGGGGCTCGGGCAGCAGCTCAAGATAAAACTCGAGGCCCCCGGCGTCGAGGCCCTCCTGCCCGGACGGCGTTTCGGCGTAAGTCGTCGCAAGGCGCAGCCCCGCGGGGCCGTCCGCCATGATGATTGTGCCGAACCCGTTTTCGCGGACGAGGTCGGCGGTCTCCCCGGCGCCGCCCGCTACACGGGAGGCGGAATTCCCGATAAAGGAGGACGCGCCGCCGGAAGAGTGTTTCCCGACGCAGATCTGCGCCAGCTCCTCGTTTGAAAAAGCGGAAAGATCAAGCGTGGGGGCTGCGGAGGAGCTGATCCTCTGCCGGTCGTAATGACCGATCCCGTTCAGCGTTCCCGCGTGAACGACCGCCCGCGGGAGACCGACTGTAGAAACGTTTTCCCGTACCGGTCTTTCGTTTTCAAAGTCCGGCGCGTCCGAAAATCCGGTTCCTGTTGCGGTAAGGACGTCGGCGTCAAGCTCCACGACGCCGACCGGCGTTTTTCCAAGAAAGAGCACGTGATCGCCTTTTTCGAGCGCCCAGCCGTTTTTTGCCGTATCCCAATAGGCCATATTTTCCACGGGCAGCGTAAGTTCTATTGTTTCGCGTTCGCCCGGGAGAAGCTCGTTTGTTTTTTGATACGCGCCGAGCTCGCGCAAAGGCTTAGCCGCCTTGCCCTGCGGCGCGGCATAATAGAGCTGCAGCGTTTCTTTGCCCCGATATTTGCCGACGTTTTCAACGGCGGCCCTGACGGTCACGACGTTGTCTGCAACCTGAAAGCCTTCCGCGTTTACGCGGAAGTCCGTATACCCCAAACCGAAGCCGAAAGGGAACAAAGGTGTTCCTTTGCTGTTTCGCCGGTAGCCGACGAATACGTCTTCACGGTAGCGGGTGTCGTCCGGTTCGGCAAATTCCCCGAGAGCAGACAGGGCGTTTGCCGTGATCCAGGTCGTCGTCAGCCGCCCGGAAGGGCTGGTCTTTCCGAGCAAGACGTCCGCAAACGCGTCGCCCGTGACGGTGCCGAGCTGGCTGAGAAGCAGAATATTTTCCGAAACGTCCAGTACGGGGCTGATATCCACAGGCCCGCCCACATTAAGAACGAGCATGAATTTCCGGTAGCATTTTGCGCAAAGGCGGATATCGCGGACCTCGTCGTCTGTTAACAGATAATCCCCCTTGACGGGCTTTCTATCCGCGCCTTCGCCGGAGTTTCTCGCCAGCACGTAGACGCACACGTCTCCCTCCCCGTCGAGCGGGAAGCTATACCGCGGCTCCCGCGGGGTCCTGCCCATGCCCACAAGGATCGCGGGCTTTCCGGCTTCTGCCGCTTCGGCCTTGATCTCTTCCAGAAAATCCTTTTGCGCCTGCACTTTTGCGGCGCTGTAGGACGAAAGCCAGTCTTTGGTGGTCACGGTAAAGCCCGCGTTTTCAAGACCTTCCTCCACACTGGCAAAATGCCGGACGTTCACGTCGCCCGAGCCTGTGCCGCCCTTGATCGTTTCCCGCGCGCCGGAGCCGTAGAGCGCCACCGGACAGGGAGAAGAGAGCGGGAAATCCCCGTTCTTTTTCAAGAGCACCATGCAGTCCGGCGCCAGCCGGCGCAGACGCGCGATATGGTCTTTTTCAAAATCCTGTATTTCGGGAGAAGTCACTCTGATCATTTTTTTACTCCAATCCATTCACGATGCCGTGCAGCTGTTTGTCGGTTTCCGCGATCGTGTCGGCGGGAATGCCGCACATTTCCATGATCTCCCGGGCTGTATTGTTACCCACGGCAGCCATTAACCCTTCTACAGAAAACTGCCGGGCTTTCGCAACAGCCTCGATCGCTGCATACATCGGCGTCAGAACAGTCTGCGCTTCTTCTCTCTGCCTGCGAAGATGCGAAAGGGTGCAGTCCACACTGAGCACTGGCGCGAAATTGCCGTTCATGGAACCTGTATGCACAGGCTCGGTAAAGCCCCCTCGGGTAAGCTTCCCCATGATCTCGCCCAGCCACTCAATGCTGTCCGATACCCAACGGGGCAGGCGAGGACAGACGGAATTGGTGTTGATCCAATCCTCACCGGTAGAAAAGCCATGTCCGCCGTAAGAATAGATATGGCTCTCAAAAGCAACACCCTTTTCCGCCAAAGAAAGTTCCATGCTCAGTGTGTTGGAAATATCTACGGTACGGTCGTCGCGGGCAGCCACCAGGAAGCAGGGGCAGGTTTTGGCAGTTACATGCTCATGGGGATAGGGCATACCGGGCTGACACAAATCACAGATATCTTTGAGAATTGCCGGATACACCAGAACGGCTGCCGCAGGCTTATGTTCCGCCACCGTAGCAGCACAGGCTGCCAAATGACCGCCGGCGGAGAAGCCGACTACGGCAATCTTATCTGCGTCTACATGCCACGCTTCCGCGTTTTCTATGATCCGACCCATTGCCTGATCATAGTCCTCAAGCGGCAAAGGCCACTTTCCCTTCGGCGTGCAGGTATAACGCAGAACAAAGGCCTGATATCCCGCCTTCAGATACGCCGTCGCCACGGGGTCCGCCTCCCGGTCGGAGCACATGGCGTAGCCGCCGCCCGGGATCACCAGCATGGCCGGCCGCTTTGAAAAGCCGAACTCTCCGTCGGTCTCCTGAAGATACGCCGTGAGCGTGACGTTTCTTACTTCGTTCAATATGATCTTTTCCGCTTTCATTTCGCGCCTCCGTTCCATATTTTTCGCAGTTCTTCCGCAATATAGGTTTCGGCGTCCCTTGCGAGAGCTTCCTGCCGCGCGTTTTTCCCTTCCTGCGGCGGATACTCCTTGTGATTGACCTCAATGAAGCCGTGCATAGCTTCTTTGTAAAGCCGGAAGCTGACCGGAACGCCGCTTCCCTCAAGCTTTTCGCGGTAAGCCTTCGCGTGTTCCGTCAAAGGATCGGGACCGCAGCAGACAAACACCGTCGGCGCCAACCCTTTCAGCTGTCTCTCTTTTGCAAATACCGGCGAGATCGCAGGATCTGTTTTCTCGATCCCATCCGGGAAGAAAAGCGGCTCCAGCAGCGCCGCGTCCTCCGGCTTCAGCAAATCGAAAAGCTTCGTAAAATCAAGGAAGGGATAGCAAAGCACCTCGGCGGAGAGTTCCACGCCCAGATCGTGGAGCATCAGCGCGGACGCCGCCGCCAGATGTCCGCCTGCGGAATAGCCGATCAGCACAAATTCTGTCGGATCGACTCCATAGTCTTCCGCGTGCTTCCGGAAATATAGCACCGTGTCCCTGATCTCCTCCTGCGGATACGGGAAGGGCCGCACGTCCAGCTTGGTATAATTGATATTCACAATAAAAGCCCCGCACTTTTCCGCCATGTCGAGGCAGTAGCTGTCCATCTGGCTGGCGTCGCATCCGACCCATCCGCCGCCGTGGATATTGAACAACACCGGCCACGGTTTTGCCGCCCGCTGCGGGGAGTAGAGCAGCACGTCTACGCCCTTTATTCCATCTCTCGGAACGAGGAAGCGCTCCCCGACCGGCGTTTTCCAGACGTCCTTTTTTCGCTTTGTCCGTGCGGCCAGTTTCATTATAGTCAGTTTCAGATTCATAGCTTTTCCAGTCCCAGCTTCAGGACTTCTCCGCCGACGCCGCGCCGCATCCAGTCGGCGCAGCTTACCCCGTCAACCACGGTGGTGAAGGCGGCGTTGGAACCGCAGAGACAATGGACGGTCAGATCGGCTTCCTTACTGTTTTTATCCGGCGTGTCAAAGATAAACGTACTCAAGTCCGGAATTTCCTTCTGAAGCTGATCCAGCATTTCCCTGAGCTTTCTCTGGAAGCTGACGCCCGCAGCTTTGTCGGGGATCCATCGGCCGTCTTCCAGATACATTTCCATCTGCGTCAGCGCGGCGTCCCGCGCGGAGCAGCAGTACATGATCTTGATTTCCGGGCGGTTTTTGTGCAGCGCCAGCAGGCTGTCGGACACGATCTCGCTGCCGGTCAGGCGCGAAGCGATCTCTTCCGGCGCTTTCCAGACGTCTCTTGCCACCCGAATCCAATCGTAATGCATCATAGCGCTGTCCACGCAGGCGGTAACGTCCCGGCACTGCGGGAACGCGGCGGCGACGGCGTCGGTCAGCAGGGACGTTGCGAACGCGCCCGCGGAAAAGCCGGTCACAAGGATCTGCTCCGGGTCCGGCACAAGCTCTTTGATCTTTGTGAGCAATATTTGAAAATTCGTATAGCCGTGATGATGCAGCACGGCGGGATCCCCATTCAGATCGGTATACGGAAAATCTCCCGTTCCGCAGTGGAAGTCCCCGGTGGCGTAGGTCACAAACAGCAGGTTCCAGTCCCGGAAGGGATTCTTTTTGGACTGTCCGAAGGTCCCCAATCGGAGAATGACGTCCCCGAACCTCACGTCGTCGGAATAGAACATTTCCCCTTTTCCGCCTACGCGCTGCGGTCTTGCCGCGGTAAACGCATCCACAGAGACGCCGCCGCCGGAAATACCGATCATCAGTTTGTTTTCGCTGCCGAGCAGAATGCAGCCGTGATAGGGGTTGCCGTTGGCGCACAGGGCCCCTTCCGGCCAGTATTCATAG
>JAFRNP010000018.1 GCA_017430145.1 Clostridia bacterium | reverse complement strand
GCGACGCGCTGCTGCTCGCCGCCGGAAAGCTGGGAGGGGAAGTTGTCCATCCGTTTGGAGAGCCCGACCCGCTCCAGCATCCGCCGCGGGGAGAGCCCGCGGGAGGAAAGGGCGGCTGCCAGCTCCACGTTTTCAAAGGCGGTGAGATTGGGGACCAGGTTGTAGAACTGGAAAACGAACCCCACGTCCTGACGTCTGTATACGGACAGGCGTCTCGACGAAAAGTTCGCGATGTTTTCTCCGCCGACGCGAACGACGCCGTCGTCACAGTTGTCGATCCCGCCGAGGATATTGAGCACCGTGGTCTTCCCGGCGCCGCTGGGCCCGACGACGAGCGCCAGTTCACCCTGTTCGATGCCGAAGGAGACGCCGTCCAGCGCTTTGATCGTGATCTCACCCATTTTGTATTGCTTATAAACATGTTTCAGTTCAATAAAACTCATGTTGTTTTTTTTCGGTACGCCGCTGTCTGCCGGCTCAAATCTTAGCCGCTGCAGATGGGGACCGATCCCTTCCTCAAATAAAAATAGATATATGTATACAGTCTAAAATATTATATACTATTGTCTTTTTACCGTCAAGCGTCAATCCAAATAAAAATCCGATTACAAATCTACCTTATAATTGTTAAAAAAAACTGAAACATGGAATTGACACCCGCGCTTTTTCGATTATAATAAAAGAGACGCAACGGCTTCACAGCCGGAACGATCCTTTGAAAGGGAAAGGCGGCAGCGCGCCGCCTGGAAAAAACATGAGTGTGGAAAGACAGAGCTTCGGTTTTATGCCGGACGGAACGGAAATCTTCAAATATATTATCACCAACGCATCGGAATGCAGCGCGCACGTCCTGACGCTTGGCGCGACGCTGCAGGCTCTTTTTATGAAGGACAAAGACGGCGGACTGCGCGACGTGACGCTGGGCTTTGATACGGTTGAGGATTATCTGACGCGCTCCGATTATCAGGGTGCGACGGTGGGCCCGTACTGCAACCGGATCTCTCCCGCAGAGCTCACGATCAACGGGACAAGCTATCCTCTGACCGTCAACGAGCGGGGCATCACCTGCCTGCACGCCGCCGGCGAATGCAACCTTGCCGTGTGGAAGGCGATCGTGGTGGATGCGGACTGCGTGGAGTTCAGTTACCTGAGCCCCGACGGGCAAAACGGGTTCCCGGGCAATAAGGAGATCACGGTTCAGTACCGCCTGACGGAGGACGATCGCCTGCAGATCCGTTACAAAGCCACCGCGGACAAGGACACCTATCTCAATTTTACCAACCATTCTTACTTTAATCTCAACGGATATGCCGCCGGCAGCATCCTTTCCCATTCCATGACCCTGTTTGCGGATGAATATACGCCGGTGGATGCAAACAGCATCCCCACGGGCGGAAACCTGCCTGTGGCGGGGACGCCCTTTGATTTTACGTCTGCGCACAGTATCGGCGAGCGGATCGAAGCGGAGCACGAGCAGCTTCGGTTTACCGGCGGTTACGACCACAATTTCTGTGTGCGCGGCGAGCCCGGCGCCCTGCGCCCCGCCGCCGAGGTCCTGTCAAAAGAGAGCGGTATCGTGATGCGTGTGGAGACGACGCTTCCGGGCGTCCAATTCTACGCCGGCAATTTCCTCTCCGGGATCCCCGGTAAGGCGGGCGTGCCGATGGACAAGCGCACCGGCTTCTGTCTCGAGACCCAGTACTATCCCGATACGCCCCACCGGCCGGAGTTCCCGTCCTGCCTTTTCAAAGCGGGAGAGGCGTACGAATCGGAAACGGTGTACGCGTTTTCTGTGGCGGACTAATAAATATACAGATAAAATACCTTTTGATGAAATAAAGGAAAAATCCCGAAAACGGTTGACAATCCCAAAGAATTGTTATATGATATAGTATAACCATCATTATGATGTGGGATTATGGTCTTTTCTGAAAACCGTTTCTCTGCGGGAGGTATAACGATATGAAAAACAGAATGCGGCTGCGCGCTGCCGCGGCGATCATGCTGTGTCTGTGCATGCTGCTTTCCTTAATGGCGTCCGCCGCAGTGATGCCGTTTGAAACGCAATTCGATTACGACAAGGCGGATATCGCCTGGCTGACCGACCTGAAAGTCAAGGAGGACGTGTCCGTCTCTTCCGCCATATCCGACAGCTTCACCGCGCTCGCCGGCGGCGTGAACCTGACGGCGCATCCGGAGTATCCGTATACGGAAACGGCGGAGTCTTTTGCGAAGGACGTGGAAAAGTTCTGTCAGCTTTACGACCTGAACGAGAATTCTCCGAGGGCAGCCTACATTTTCCTGTTTGAGATCCTGAGCGCCGCCTCCGGCGCCTTTGATTCCCAGATCTCGGACGAAGCTGTGGTCTCTTATCTTGAAAACGCGGGGATCGTTTTCCCCACAGACGCCGAAACGGAAGATTTTGTGATGGCGCGGGCGCTGTTTACCGCGATGATGACCGGCTCCCTTGATACGGCGGTCTCCGACAAGATCACGGACGGCGTGCAGCTTCAAAAGGTCGTGATCTCATACCTGGTGTCCATGAGCGGCATGAGCGAAGATCAGCTTTTGCGCTTTGCGCCCGACGGTGAGCTGAATACGCTGGATGAATACGTGTTCGCGGCAAGCGCGCTGTCATTGTGGATGAACGGCTATAACGCGGACGTGAACATGGATCCGGCGGAGATCTACCGTCTGACGGCGATCATGACCGTGGAAAAACTGGGGCTCAGCGTTTCGTCCGATATCGGCTATGAGGAGCTCAACGCCAGGTATACGGCGGCGCTTCTCGGCAAAAAATATGACGTATCCGTCGATCCCGCCCGGTTGACCGAGGCGCGCGCCAAAGGCAGCGCCGCATTCTATATCCTGCAGCTTCTCGGCAAAAAAGCGGGCCTGACGGTCCGGGAGGAAGGAAATTCGCTGGAAAGCGCATTCCTTCTGGTGGCGGATAACAGTGATGCGTTCTCCATAGAGGACGGTGAGTTTTACGCCGATATTTATTCGTATTCCTGCAAACTGACAGCGCTGCGCACTTCTCTCTGGATCTGCGCCGAGACCTATCTGACGGGTGATAACGCGAATGTGAAGGTGACCGCAAATGGCACGCCGCTCAGGCGCGGGCTGTATACGCAGGTCCCGATTTCCGTCGCTGAACCCCAGCAGCTCATTTCGATCCGGGTAGAGGCGTCCGACGGCGGGAAACAGTCGGTCTGTACCTATGAGCTAAAAGTTACGCAGGGTACGTCCGCGCCTGCTCCTTCGGAAAGCCGGCCGGCTGAGCAGCCTTCGTCCGATACGGTGGTCTCGCAGATTCTGTCTCAGCTCGGCGTCTCTGCGTCGGCGGATGAGATCCTGCCTGCGTCGATCCTGAACGCGGCGCCGCAGACCGTTAAAAATGCGGTCGCGTTCATCACGCCCAGTTTTGACGGCGGTACGGCGGCAGGCTTTTCAGACGGCGACACCGTTTCCTCCGTGGCGACGGACGCGGCGGTAACGCTTCTCAAGGGCATCAACGGCATCGGGCTTTCACAGCGGTATGCCGGGGATAAAAACATCAAGCTGAATTTTGTGACGTTTGAATAAACGTATCTTTTTACAAAAGCCGGAACCGCGTGTTTCGGTTTTGTAAATATCCGCCCGAACGCAGTCGGCGTTCTTTTTGAAAGAATAATCTGGAACGGAGGGATCCGCAAATCGGCCGGCGCGGTCGGCTGAGCGGGAAGAGAAATGAACGAGAAGATCCTGATCGTTGACGACGACACCAATATCTGCGAGCTTTTGCGGCTGTATCTGAGCAAGGAGGGCTTCGTTCCGCTGATCGTCAATGACGGCGAAAGCGCGGTGCAGAGCGTGGAGAACAACAAGCCTGCGCTGGTCCTGCTTGACATTATGCTTCCGAAGCTGGACGGCTGGCAGGTCTGCCGCCGGATCCGGCAGAGCTCCGATACGCCGATCATCATGATCTCCGCCAAGGGCGAGACCTTTGACAAGATTCTGGGTCTCGAGCTCGGGGCGGACGATTATATCGTGAAACCCTTTGAGGCAAAGGAAGTCGTGGCGCGCGTCAAGGCGGTGCTGCGCCGTTCCGCCGCGCCGATCTCCGACCAGCCGAAGGAGGTCACTTACGAAAACCTTTCGGTGAATATCACCAACTATGAGCTGAAGGTGCGCGGCGAGCACGTTTACGCGCCGCCCAAAGAGCTGGAGCTTCTGTTCCATCTGGCCAGCAACCCGAACCGCGTGTTTACCCGTGACCAGCTGTTGGACGAGGTGTGGGGGTTTGATTATTACGGTGATTCCAGAACCGTGGACGTACATATCAAGCGCCTGCGCGAAAAACTGGACGGCGTTTCCGACAAATGGGACCTGAAAACGGTCTGGTCCGTCGGATATAAGTTTGAAACGAAGTGATTCCGGGTACAATACAACAGAGGAAGCGGCTATGAGCCTGATACGCATACGCAGACCGGGAAGTCTGTTTAAACACTACTTTGCGCAGATTACCCTTTCGGTAATAGCGTGTCTTTTGGTCGCAAGCTTTTCGCTGTTGTTTTTCTTTGTCAATATCTGGGAAAACGACCGTATGATGCGGCTTTCCGATAACGCTCTGAGCCTCGGCAGGAGCGTTTCCGTTTTATACCGGGAGGATCGGGAGATCCTATCCCTGAAAACCGATAATGCGCCTGTGCTGGCGTCGGCGCTGGTCACGGCGGCGGAGCAGGCCTCGTGCGCGGTGTTTTTGCTTTCTGCGGACGGCAGGGTCCTTCTCTGTCAGGAAAACGTGCAGGTGGAAGGCGGCGCGTACAGTATCAGGGATAACTGTTCCGTCCACCGGGACATGGTGTTTGACGCGTCACTCCTTGAAGAGGGAAAACAGGCGTCCGGGCAGCCGTTTTCCTCACAGGCAAAGATCCTTCCCGGCGACCCGACGGACTATTTTTATGCGATCCTGGCGATCGGCGACGGCAAAACGCCGCTGGGGTATGCGCTGGCCATTCAGAGCGTGACGGACGCCTATCTGCCTTATACGACGCAGTTTGTGCGGCTTCTGATCTTTACGGGGCTTATGGCGGTGTTTCTTGCCTTCCTGTTTTCACTGATCTGTTCCTACGCCATGGTAAAACCCATGAAAAAGCTGACGGACGCCACGAAGGAATACGCGGGCGGGAACTTTTCGAGGCGCGTTCCGGAAACCGAACAATACAGCGAGCTTGCGGAGCTTGCGGCGTCGTTCAACCGGATGGCGGAGAGCCTGGCGGAGATCGACGCTTCCAGAAGTATGTTCGTCTCCAACGTTTCCCACGAGCTCAAAACCCCGATGACGATCATCAGCGGTTTTATTGACGGGATCCTGGACGGGACCATCCCGCCGGAGGACGAGCGGAAGTATCTGACCATCGTGTCGGATGAGACAAAGCGGCTTTCAAGGCTTGTCGTCGCCATGCTCAATATTTCCAAGATCGAGGCGGGCAAGCTGACGCTGAACCTCAGCGACGTGCCGCTGGCGGATCTTTTGTGCAACACGCTTCTGGGCTTTGAACAGGAGATCGAGAAAAAGCAGATCACCGTCACCGGCCTCGACACGCTGGAGCCGCTGACGGTCCCGGCGGACGAGGTGCTGTTGAACCAGATCTTTTATAATCTTGTGGATAACGCCGTGAAATTCACGCCCGAGGGCGGCGAGATCACCGTTTCCTTGCGTGCGGAAAAGAAGTATGCGACGGCGCGGATCCGCAACACCGGCAAAGGCATCCCGAAGGATGAGTGCAATTTGGTCTTTGACCGGTTCTATAAAGTCGATAAATCCCGCGGGCTGGATGCGAAGAGCTTCGGTATGGGGCTGTTTATCGTCAAGAGCATCGTCGATCTGCACCACGGGTCCATAACGGTTGAAAGCGAAGAGAATCTGTATACGGAATTCACTGTCCGTTTGCCGATGCAATAAAACAGTTGTCAAAATCCGGAATTTTAATGCTAATTTAAAGTTTCGATATTATAATACAGTCAAATCAGGAAATCTTGAAAGGAATGAATACAGATGGATGATTATGAAGAGCTCGGACACGCGGGATTCGCAGGCGACGACCCTTCCGCGTCCGTGACCGATGACGTTACGACGGCGGATCGGCCGGCCGAAGCAGCGGAAAAAGATCCGGAAACGCCCGGGAGCGCGGCTGAAGAAGCGGGAAAGGCCCCGGAGATGCCCGGGAGCGCGGCTGAAGCAGCGGAAAAAGCCCCGGAGATGTCCGGGAACGCTGCCGACGAACCGGAAGCTGCGGCTTTTTTTGAAACGGAAAAAGCAAAAGGCGAAGCGGCGAAGGCGCCTTCGGAAGCTTCTGTCGAAACGGCGCAGGAAACCGTTTCGCAGGCGGCGCACAACGCCGGCGGGCAGACGTCCGTGAACACCGCTGAACAGAGCGCCGGTTTTACGGGGACCGCAGAGGGCGAGTACCATTACACCCGTTCCCAGCAGTACCGGGAGCCGCAGCCCGGGAGCGGACCTTCCGCCGAACAGCCCGGGCAGAAGGAGCCTTTCGGCGCCGGACAGGCGCAGCAGGGCGCTCCCCGGCAGGAGAGGCCCAACGGCGCCGCTGCCAACGACGGATATGCAAACCCGTCCTATGCAAACAGGCCTTATACGAACGCAGGCGCGCCGAATACGGGCGCTCCCAACGGGTATTATTACGGGAATCAGGCGCCCGGCGGCGCATACCGGCAGGGGTACGATCCCCGCGCAGGGTTTACGGACGGTACGGCGCCCGATCCCGCGCAGCAGCAATACGCATACACGCAGACGGCGAAACCTGAGGAAAAGCGCAAAAAGAACGGCGGCAGACGCGCCTTTATTACGGTCATCGTGATCCTGTTGGCGCTTGTGGTCGGCGGGATCGTGGGGATGATCATCAAGGGGAACGATCATGATCTTCCCGAAGAGAAGATCCCTGCGGTGACAGAGGAAGACGAGACCCTGCGCGACGTTGAGGAAGTGGTGCCCCGGGAGGCGCCGGGCGAAGTCGGGGAAACGCCCATAGCTTCGGCGGGCGTTTTGACCGGCGCGCAGGTCTATAAAAAGGTCTATGAAACCTCCGTCGGTATTCAGGTCTACGATTCCAGGAACAATCTGGTCAGCGAAGGTTCGGGCGTGATCCTGCAGGAGGACAACGCAGGGGAGCTGACGTATATCGTGACCTGCGCGCACGTGATCACCGGCGGCAGATATACCATCATGGTACAGCTCAGCGATGAGACGGAGTACCCGGCTGAAATCGTGGGATATGACTCCCGTACCGATATCGGTGTGCTCAGCATCAAGGAAAAAGGCCTCAAAAAAGCGGAGGTCGGTAATTCCGACAGCCTGGTCGTGGGCGATATGGTGTACGCGATCGGCAACCCCGGCGGCAGCGAGTTCGCGGGTTCCTTTACCAACGGCATCATTTCCGCGATCGACCGTCCGGTCAGCTCTTCTTCCAGCGGATATACCATGGAATGCCTGCAGCACAACGCGGCGATCAACCCCGGCAACTCCGGCGGCGGCCTGTTCAACGAATACGGTCAGCTGGTGGGTATCAACTCCATGAAGATCGTGGCGGATGAATACGAGGGCATGGGCTTTGCCGTTCCGTCTTCCGTGTTTACGGAAGTCGTCAACGAGATCCTTGCCAACGGCTACGTGTCTTCCCGCGCAAAGCTCGGCATCACCTATATCAAGGCGTCCTCGCAGCAGGCGTACGCCATGTTCGTGGCGATCAAGGACCTGCCGGCGGGCTCCATCATCGTTGCCGGTATCAGCGACGACAGTGATTTCGCGGATTCCGGCCTGCAGAAGGGCGACCTGATCACTGCCATCAACGGCAAGGATTTGGACAGCGCCTCCGATCTTGCGGCGACGATCGAAAACCTGAAGATCGGCGACAAGGTCACGCTCAGCGTCCTGCGCATCAACGACGACTATTCTTACAAAGAGTATACCTTCACGGGCGTTCTGGTCCCGGATAAGGCGGACGCCTCCGTGTACGGCGAAGAGGAAGAGACCACGGAACGCTCCCTGTACGATGAGTTCGGCGGAAATTCCGGCGGCTCCGGCGGTTACGGCGGCTACGGCGGCTCCGGTGGCTCCGATTATTTCAACGATTTCTTCAACGATTTCTTTGACCGGTATTTCGGCGGTTCCAATCCGTAAGATTCTTCTTCATTTTTTCCTTTCTTTTCTCCCGTCCTGCGGTTTCAAGGGGCGGGAGTTTTTTTTCTTGTTTGCAGTCGGCCTGACTGCCTGCGGTACGCCTTTCTCTTCTTTTTTTTCAGATAGTTCTTTTCTTTTTGTGAAAGCTGTGCTAAACTGAAAAAAAAGGAGGCCGGGGAAATGTCGGAATTTCAATATGAAGTGCAAAAGATCAACGATACGGCGTTTATGGTCAGCGAGGGTTTTACCACCATGTTCGTGCTGGCAGGTGAAACGCAGACGCTTCTGATCGACTGCGGGCTCGGCGTCGGCGACTTTCAGGCGCTTGTCAAAACGCTTGCCGGGGACGCTCCTGTTACGCTTGCGGCGACCCACGCGCACGTGGACCATATCGGCGGGCGCGGGCAGTTTGACGAGATGGCGATCTCAGCGCCGGAGGCTGCGCTGATCAGAACCTGCGGAGCAAGTCAGCGCCGGCGGTGGCTCAGACGCAAGCAGCTTACGGAACACGTTTCCAAAGAGATCCGTATCCGTGACGAAAAAAAAGAGCCCCGGGTGCGGATCATCAAAGAAGGCGATACCTTCGACCTCGGCGGCGGCAGAGTGGTGGAGGTCATGGAGACGCCGGGGCACACGAAGGGGTCGCTGAGCTTTTACGACCGGCAGCAAAAGATCTTATACGCGGGGGATACCGTCAGTTCCTATCTCTTTTTGTGGCTGCCGCATACCGCTACGGTAGAGGCGACGCTGCAAAGCTTTTACCGGATGCGTTCCCTTGATTTTGAACTGATCTGGCCCTGCCATCACCGGCGTCCCTTTGACCGGGCGCGCTTTGACGGGCTGGTGGAAACGCTGGAACAGCTTGCGCAGAAAAAAAATACCCGCCTGCCGCTGGTCAAAAAGTTTGTCCGAAACGGCAACCGGGTATTCTACAGGACGTCGCTTGTAAGAGAGAAAAACTGAGTTCGGTTACAAGTGGATCCAAGCTTTTTTGTGCAGCGAGTACAGGATCTTTTCTTTGACCTTCACTCCGTACAGTTTTTCGGCGGCTTCGGCGTAGATCGCGAGCTGCGAACTGTACCGCGGGCGGAGGTCTTCGGCGTTTCTCACATGGTCCGTTTTGTAATCGACGATCACCGCCTGCCCGTCCTCAATGAACAGCAGGTCGATCTTGCCGATCAGAACGCTCATTTCGTCCGCGAACGCTTCCGGGATCGAGGCGTCGAGCTGGGTGACGCTTTTGCGCATGGAGAATTCCTTTTCCCGGAAAACTTCCTGCGCATTCAGGACGCGCCGGAAGACGTCCGAACGGAAAAATGCGGCGATGGCGCCGTCGTCCACGGCGGCTGCCTCTTTTTCTTCTAAGATCCCGGACGCGATCAGCTTCTTCTTTTCGGCAGGGACGTCCGGCGCGGGATCTGCAAAGCTGCAGTATTCCAGGAACCGGTGGGTGGCGGTGCCGACGTCCGCCGGGGAAAGGCTTTCGTCCCCGCGTAAAAACTGCGGGACCTTCTGCCCGAAATACTGCGGGGTAAAGCGCTCCTCCTGCAAAGCGGAGGCGGTGTGCTTTGAAGCCGCCGACGATACGGGCAGGTAGGGGTAGACGTAATGCATCTGTTTCAGCAGGCGGTCCAGGAGGATCGGATCCGCTTCGGCTCCGGCGGCGGGCGCAGGTTCTTGTGCGGGAGCCTGCAGGACGAACTGCCGCACGTCCAGCTGGAAGTTTGCCGGAACGGACGGTACGTCATATGCGGAAAATGGTCTGAACGCCGGGTGCCGCATGAACGCCGGCAGGACCCATTCAAGCGGGGTCCGGACGCCGCCGACGTAGCAGGGCGGCAGCACGCTGTATCGGCCCAGAAGCGCCTGCCATTCGGCGATCTTTTTGTCGATATTATCATGCGCCGCGAGCAAAAACAGTTTTTCGCGGGCGCGGGTAAAGGCGACGTAATAGATCCGCAGCTCCTCGGAAAGGATCTTCTCCCGCTGAGAAACACGCAGCGCCACAGAGGAGAGCGTGTCGTAGACGCGGATACTGCTTTTGTCGCGCATCTTGAGGCCGACGCCGCATTCCGCGGAAACCTGCAGGGTGCTGTTGCTGTCGTTGAGGCGGAATTGCTTGTTCATCCCGGCAACGATCACGAAGGGGTATTCGAGCCCCTTTGAGCGGTGCATGGAGCAAATGATCACGCTGTCCGTTGCGGCGCCTGCGCTGCCTTTTTGCAGCTCGGCGCCGTTTTCTTCCAGCATATCCAGATACCGCAGAAAGGCGGACAGGCTTTTTTCTTCGTCCGCGGAGAACCGCACGGCAGCCGCCGCCAGCGCCCGCAGATTTGCCACGCGCAGGCGCCCGCCGTCCATCGCGCCCACGGCGCTCATCAGCGGCGTCTCCTCAAAAACGGCGTCGATCACCTCATAGCACGGGGCGATCACGCTCAGCCGCCGGTAGGTGCTGAGCAGCTTAAGCGCCTCTTCAGCGGCGGCGTCCCCATTGTCGGCGGCGAACAGAAGCGCCGCGTACAGCGAAAGGGATTTTTCTCCTGTCCCTTCAAGGGCGTCCAGCCGCAGTTCGGCGACCTGCCCCGGCGTGAAGCCGACGACAGGGGAGAGCAGCAGCGCCAGCAGGTCCACGTCGTTTAAGGGGTTGTCGACGGCGTTTAAGAATGCGCGCGCCAGGCGGATCTCTTTGGAATCGAAAAACCCTTCCCGGCTGTCAAAGTATACCGGGATGTTTTTTTTGCGCAGTGCGTCGGCGAATATTTCCGCCGTATTTTTGACAGTGCGCAGCAAAATGCAGAAATCCCCGTAACGCGCCTTTCGGTCGCCGTTTTTATCGTGGACGGTGATCCCCTCGGCGATTTTCTGTTCGATCAGCGCGGCGGCGGTCTGCGCCTCCGCTGCGAGCGTCATTTTTTTATCCGGAATATCAATGAGATACAGCGAGGCGTCCGGCGTGGGAGAAGGAGGATAATCCTTTGCCATCGCGTGCAGCGCTTCATCCTCGTTGTAGTCGATCTCGCCGAGGTCACGGCTCATAACGGCGGAAAACATATAGTTTACAGCCTCGGTGATCCCTTTGCGGGAGCGGAAATTGCTGCTGAGGATCAGCTTTGCCTTTTTTTCTTTCCCGTCGTAATACGGGTATTTTTTCATCTTGTCGACGAAGATCTCGGGGCTTGCCAGACGGAAACGGTAGATGCTCTGTTTGACGTCGCCCACCAGAAACAGGTTTTCCTCGTTTTTTGAAAGACAGCTGAACAAAGTATCCTGCGCATGGTTCGTATCCTGGTATTCGTCGATCAGGATCTCATGGAACGCATCCGTCAGCGTGCGCGCAAGCGCGGTTTTTCCGTCGGGCGCCGAGGGGTCGTATAAAAGCCCCAGCGCAAAATGGGTGATATCCGAAAAGGAAAAACTGCCGAGCGCCCGCTTTTTCTCCATCAGCAGTCGGTCATACGCCGTCACCGTGTCGATCAGCGTTTCCACTGCCGGGGCGAGCACGCGGACGTCCTCTTTGTTCTCCGCCTCGTTGGCGGCAAACAGGTCCAGAAGCTTTGAGACCGTTTTTTTCGCCCCGTCCCGTTTTGCCTTTGCGCAGACCTTATACGGGTTTTCGCCGAAGCCGCGGATCGTGGGGAAATGTCTGTTGAAAAGCTCAAAAAGGGAGGAAAGCGCCGCATACATACCGTCCCAGTCAAGGCTGTCAAGCCCGTCAATGAGCCGTCGGCAGGCGGCGGCCTCGCTTTCGAAAAGGGCGGCGCATTTGTCGTGGACCGTCGGTTCCATGGCGGCGTCGTCAAGCGCCTTGTCCATCAGGTCGGCGGCGTAACCGAGTCCCTGCAGGATCCGGCCGGTGAGGATCTCTCCCCACTTGCTCTTCTTCACCGTCTTTTTGGAGAACGCGTCGCCGATTTTCCGCAAAAACGTTTCCGGCTGTGCCTCGACGCTTGCAAAATCCGACAGCGCCAGAATGCCGCCGACGAGCTGGGTGTCGTCCCGTCCGTTTTCAAACAGCTTTGTCAGTTTTAAAAACGCGGGGTCGCCGTTTCCGTACCGCTCGTCGATGATCTCCTGTACCGCCATGTTTTTCAGTGCAGTCTCCTCACCGGCGTCAAGGATACGGAAATCCGGGGAAATGTCGCATTCGTTAAAGTTTTCCCGCACAAGCTGCATGCAGTAAGCGTCCATGGTGCAAACGGTCATCTCTTCCAGCCGGACGGCGAGCTTTACACGCTGCCCGGGGCTGTCTGCCAGCACCTTGTTGACGCGGCTGAAGATCTTTTGCCGCATTTCCGCTGCGGCGGCGTTGGTGAAGGTCACGACCAGAAGGCTTCCGGGGGGAACGGGATCGGTTTCCCGCGTGATCATTTTTACGATCCGCTCCACCAGCACGGCGGTCTTGCCGGAACCGGCGGCGGCGCATACCAAAAGGGTCCCGTTATGGGCGTCTATGGCTTTTTGCTGCGCGTCCGTCCAGGTAAAATCAGCCATTCGTATCCTCCTCCCCGTTGTCGTATAGTTTCAGGCGCGCCTTTTCGTGGGGCAGGCGCAGAATGTCGCGTACACGTTCGCCCGGCTCTTTCAGGCATACGTTTTTGTAATCACAGTAGTCGCAGGCGCTTTTTCCGCTGTCAAACAGCGCGGGGACCGCCGGGATCTCCCCCCGGTGCAGCCGCATACCCGTGCCCGCAAGATAATCGTCGATGCGCCGGTGCAGCAGCGAAAACTCCGTCAGCGAAAGGAAATTGCCCTTCAGTTTGCCGTCGGAGGTGATCTGGGCGTCGATATAGATCCCTTTCGCTTCCGGCTCCATGCCGCGTACCACGCTCTCTTCGGACAGGATCACACCGTTCATACGGCCGTTTTTGAGCTTCATTTTTGTAACGTCGTCGTCGTTTGCGCGTCTGCCCACATTCTCTCCCCGGGCGTTGGCGGGTACGTACAGCACGCCCGCAGGCAGCAGCTTTCCGTAACGTTTGAAGCCGTTGTCGCACAGCGCGAAAAGGTACAGCAGCATCTGGAGGTTGAAGCCTTCATAAACGTCGCTGAGCTGAAAGTCCTTGCCGCCGGTCTTGTAGTCGATCACGCGCACATATGCGCCTTCGTCGGTCTCCATCGTGTCCACGCGGTCGATCTTACCGGTCAGCCGCATCTCGCCGCCGTCGGGGAGCTTTAACCGGTACGCGGGGATCCCGCCCTGCATCCCGACGCCGAGTTCCGTATCCACCGGATGGAACAGGGAGACGGCAAACTCGCTTCTGAGGCGCTTTAAGATCTCAAAGATCTCATTTTTTGCCCTTGCGACCGCCCGCTGGACCGCGGGGGAGAGCTGCTTTTCCCCGCCGAGGTATTCGTCCGCATATTGCTTTGCGGCGGCGTCGCCGGCGGCGCGCAGCGCCCTGTCGTCCAGCTCCGGCAGCCGGTAATGCATGACCACCTGGTCCAGCGCCGCGTGGACGAGAAGACCGTAAATGCGGGCGTCAAGGCGTTCTCTGTGCAGCTTTGATATCTGCAGCCCGTACTGGCAGAAATAGGAAAAAGGACATTCCGCATAGCGCTCGAGTTTCGAGGCGGAGGTCGCGATCGCCTCCCCGAACAGTTTTTTTGCCGTATCCCGGGATCCGATTTCGTCGGGCAGCCCTGCAACGGCGGCGTGCAGCGCCGAAACGTGGCGGGCTGTCTGCGGATCGCCCGTCAGCGCTTTTTCCAGAGAAACTGCAAAAACGGAGCGTTCTGCCTGCCGTTCGCCCAGGATCCTGAGCCCGACGGCGGGGGAGATGACGCGTTCCTCCGGGGATAGGGCGGAGCAGTCAACGGTGGGAACGGCGGGCCGCAGCGCCTTTAATTGCTGCAGCAGGGGAGAGGGCTCCAGTTTTTCGCCTGTGATCTCCGCGCGGGAATACGAAAGATACAGCCGCTTTGTCGCGGAGATCAGCGTCCGGTAGGCGATCAGCCGTTCTTCCTCGTATTGGTCCTCCGGCAGCGCGTCCAGCGCCCAGTTCTCACCGGAAAGCCTGCGCATCTCCCGGTGGGAGAGGACGCCGCCGTCCGAAAGGCTTTTCGGTAATACGCCCGCCTGCATCCCGGCGACAAAAACCGCCTTCGGCGCCAGAAACCGGGTGCGGTCCAGCTGGCCGATCACGATCTCGTCGATCCCGGCGGGGATCTCCCCGAGCCCGGAGCCCGACAGGATCAGGCGCAGCAGCGCGCAGAAATACGCGGGGGGCACGTTTTGTCCCGCACAGGCGGCGTTCAATGCGTCCAGCGCATCCATGCCCGCGTCCCATACCCGTTCGCAGTCCTTTGCGCCTGTTTCATCGCCCGATTCGTTCAATTCCTTCGCGTAGGCGAGAAAATGCGCCTGTGCGTCAACGGCAAGCAGATAATCGTACAAACCGGCGCAGGATCCCCGTATGTCGCCGGCGCTCAGTTTTTCTTTCAGGCGAAGAAGCGGAAAAACGATCTCTTCCCGAAGTGCGTTGAGCCGTTTCAGGGCCTCGTTTGCTTCGTCGTCAAAGGTGTTGTTGAACCCTTTCGGGTGCATCTTAAAAGGCTTGATCCACGCGCCGCCGTCAAGCTGCCAGCGGAACACATAGTTTTCAAGTTCGGCGATCTCTGTCAGGGATCTGCCGGTGAGCCCCGTTTTTAATAGGGCAAATACCGTCTGGCTTGAAAAACCGTTGGCGGCGATCTCCGCGGCGGACAGCATCAGACGCACCAGCGGATAGGCGGAAAGGGGCCGCCGCTTGTCTTCATAAACCGGGATCCCCGCCGCGCGCAGGGCAGCCGTGACCGGACGGACAAGCGCTTTTTTTCGGTAATAGACGGCGATATCTTTCGCGCGCATCCCGCTTTCAAGAAGCCTGCGGATCTCATAGGCGATCCACGCGCTTTCGTCGTACAGATTCTCCGCGCCTGCGATCGTGACGCCGCTGTCCGTACCCTCTTTGGGTGAGGCCGTCGGCAAAAACAGGTCGCGGACCGCTGTTCCCGGCGTTTCGGGCGCAAAGGCTGCGCCGACGGTTTCGATCTTTGCCTCGCCGCCGCTGAGCCTTGTGAGCCGCCGCCGGTTCTTTATTGCGTGTTCAAAGGTCAGCGGCGTTTCTTCGTCGCCGCCGTCGCCGATCAGGCTCACACAGAGTTCGGCGTTCCGGTTTACAGCGGCAAGAAACCGCAGCTGCAGCGCCGTAAAACCGCGGAAATCGTCCACGTAAAACACCGCGTCCCGGAACAGCCCCTCGTCTTCGATCAGCATAGCCGCCCTCAGCAGGTTGTCTGTGGCGGCGGAAAACCGCTCGCTCAAAAGCCCGTCGTAGGCGGCGGCGATCAGGGAGAGCTCCTCCAGCTTGTCTTTCAGCTGCCCGTTTTGCCGCTTCGCGGCGGAAGAGAGCATTTCGGGGGTGATCCCGGCGCGGGTAAGTTCCTCACAAAAGGAGATCAGCTGCGCGATCCCCTGGGCGCGGTCATAATGCCGCCGGTAGATCCTGATCGTGTCCCGCAGCGAATACAAGGCGAGGCTCATCACGACCGCCTTTGCCGCCTCGTCCGCGTCGCTTTTGACCGACTGCCCGTGGGAAAGCAGGATCTCTTTTGAAAAATGGGTAAAGTTGACCACCCGGATCCGGTTCGCGTCCCGTTCGCCGAAGCGGAACAGCAGGTCCCGTTCCCGCTCAAAGCTGCTCTGCTCCGGGACCAGCAGAAACGCCTGTTTGCCGCTTTTCGCGGCGGCAAGCAGCCGGTCGTTAACGGCGCAAAGCTTTGCGTATGGGTCTGCGCCCATCAAAAACGTCAGCATCGGTTCATTCCTTTCTGTAAAAAACGCCCCATATCCGGAATATGGGGCGGAAGTTTTTGAAATGCGAGCGGAACTGTAAGCCGGGTTCTGTCTTTGAAGACGGTCATCTGTCTAGGCAAAGAATTGCTTCTTTGCTCGTGCCACCCGTCGAAGTATGGGCCGAGCAAGCCACTTCCTTCGGTGTTGCTCCGGATAGGGTTTACAGGGCATAGACGTCTCCGTTATGCCGGTGAGCTCTTACCTCGCCTTTCCACCCTTACCTGCAAAATGCAGGCGGTATCTCTCTGTTGCACTTTCCCTTAAGGTCACCCTCGGCGGCCGTTAGCCGTTATCCTGCTCTGCGGAGCCCGGACTTTCCTCACATTTCTGCGCGACCGTCCATTCCCCTCGCGTTAATATTATATAAAAGCAAAAAAGGAAAGTCAAGCAAAATTCAAAAAAAACGAACAAATGTACTTGCTTTTTTCGCGCAGGGCGTATATAATAGGAGCGAACGATTGTTCGACAGGAGAGGAGACGGCAGATGGAGCTTTTGGAACAGCTGAACGCCGAGCAGCTTAAGGCCGTGACGTCCACGGAAGGGTACGTGCGCGTGATCGCGGGCGCAGGGTCCGGCAAAACGCGGGCGCTGACGCACCGGTTCGCGTATCTTGTAAACGAGCTGGGAATATTGCCCGGCAATATCCTGTGCGTCACCTTTACGAACAAGGCGGCGAACGAGATGCGGCAGCGGATCCACGCGCTGACCGGCGATAACGATACCGCCTACGTGTGTACCTTCCACAGCTTCTGCGTCTCCGTATTGCAGGAGGACGGCCACGCCGTGCAGTACCCGAAAAGCTTTCTGGTGCTGGATAACGCCGATATCGACGAGATGCTGAAGATCATCTACGAGGAGCGGGGACTGACCCTGCGGGATATGACCTTCGGCGACGCCCGGGATATGATCGAGATGAAAAAGCTGGTGGAGCAGCCCCATTATTATTTCGATATGCTCCGCTTTTCTCCGGACGTCCTGTACGAAAAATATCAGAACGCAACGAAACCGTCCGATATCATTTTTTACGGGTACCTGTATCAGGAGAAAAAGTGCTTCGGGCTGGATTACAACGACCTGATCAAGGTCTCCCTGTATATTTTCGCCGAGTTTCCGGAGATCCGGCAGAAGTGGCAGGAGCGGCTCGAATACATCATGATCGACGAGTTCCAGGATATCGACCGGCCCCAGTACGAACTCATGGAGGTGCTGTGCGGGTATCACCGGAACCTGTTCATCGTGGGGGACCCGGACCAGACCATCTACACCTGGCGCGGCGCGGACGTCAATTACCTTTTGCAGTTCGACAAGCGCTTTGTCCCGACAAAAACGGTCATGATGAACCGGAACTACCGCTCCACCCCCGAGATCCTGGCGGCGGTCAACGACCTGATCGCTAAAAATACGCAGCGTTTGCCGAAGGATCTGACGCCGATTTTGCCGTCCGGCGATAAAGTGCGCTTTACGCACGCAAAAACGGCGCAGGAGGAGGCTGCGGGGATCGTGACGGAGATGCTGCGGCTCAAGGAACAGGGCGTCAATTGCCGGGATATGACGGTTCTGTACCGCGCCCATTACCTGACACGGACGCTGGAGGACGCGCTCAGGAAGGCGAAACTCCCTTACAGGATCTACTCCGGCGTGCAGTTTTATAACCGGCAGGAGATCAAGGACGCGCTGGCGTACCTGCGGATGGTCGTGTATCAGGACGACCTGTCCTTCCGGCGGATCGCAAACGTCCCCAAGCGCAATCTGGGCGAACGCCGCATGGCTTTTTTGCGGGCGTACGCCACGGAACACATATGCTCTCTTTATACGGCGCTCAAGGACAATCTGGAGGACCCGCTGTTCGGCGGGACGAAGGCGCGGCAGTTTGTGAGCCTTATCGACCGGTTCTCCGCGGAGTACGCCGGGCGGCAGATCTCGGAGGTGCTCTCCGACCTGCTGGACAAGAGCGGGTATGAGGCGATGCTGCGTACCGAGGGCAGCCAGGAGCGGCTCGACAATCTGGCGGAGCTCAGACAATCGGTGTATGAATATGAGACCACCTGCGGGGAGGAGAGCCAGGCGGAACACTACCTGTCGCACGTGGCGCTGTTTACGAACGCGGACACCGCCGATACGGGCGACGCGGTCCGGCTGATGACCGTGCACGCCGCCAAGGGGCTGGAGTTCCCGTACGTGTTTTTATGCGGCATGAACGAGGGGATCTTCCCGTCCAAAAAGACCAACACGCTGCAGGGCATGGAGGAGGAGCGAAGGCTTGCGTTCGTCGCCATGACCCGCGCGCAGAAACGGCTGTACCTGAGCGACGCCGAGGGACGGAATCTCGACGGATCCCAGCGGTACCCGTCGCGGTTTATCTTCGATATCGACGAAACGCTGCTCGATTACACGGCCCCGCTGGAGGAGGGCCTGATCCATGAGGCGCGCGCCTATATCGCCGCCGCCGAACGGAACCTGCCCGAAAAACTGCAGGCATCTATTTTGCCCGAGGGGCAGCGCGTGCGCCACAGCGTGTTCGGCGAAGGGACCGTTACGGGCGTGGACGCTAAAAAAGGCGCCCATATGGTATTGTTCGACGGCATCCCGACGCCAAGGGCGATCTCGTTCAAGGCGAAGCTGGAGGTGCTGGAGGAAAGCATATACCGCAGCGGCAACGCTGAATGTGAAGTGAACAAACTTGAACGGAAATGAGCATAATAAAACTGCAGTCTCAAAATCGGGACTGCAGTTTTTTGCTTTTTTAAAGATGGTTTTTTTGACAGGCGTTTACGGCAGATCCAGGATCTTTTTTGCGTTTTCGCCGAGGATCTTTTCCTTATCCGCGTCGGACAGGCGGCTGGTCGCGACCTTGCCGACCACGTGGCGGCAATCGTAAAACGGAATGTCGCTGCCGTAACACACTCTATCCGCGCCAAGCTGTGAAGCTGCCCATTCGATCGCGCCGTCGTATGCGACGGAGACCGTGGTGTCGGCGAATATGTTACCGTTGTGTTTGACCGCTTTCACGACCTCGCGCTTTATCTCCCACGTCCGCATGGCGCCGTGCCCGATGATGAATTTCGCGTCCGGGTACCGGGGCGCGAGCTCCGCGATGTGACGGACGTCCGCAAGCTCCCACGCGTGGAACAGCACAGGCAGGCGCTTTTTATCGGCGTATTCCCAGTACGGCTCGTAACGCGGGTCGTTGATGGCGGTCCTGTGGAACGCCGCATGGACTTTCATCCCCTTGAAATGCGGATCGGCAAACGCGCCGTCAAGGTCCGTATCGGGATCGTACGGGGATACGGTGAGGTACCCGTACAGCCTGCCCGGGTATTTGCTGCAGGCTTCCTTTACGTGCAGGTTACCCAGCGGGCAGTCGGCATGGATGGATAAAATGGAGGAAACGCAAGCGCCCCCGATGCCGAGCGCGTCCAGTGTGCGGACCACTTTGTCGGGGGAGGAATCGGTCAGTTCAAAATCCGACGTCGCGTCGATGTGCGCGTGGATATCAAAGATAAATACGCCCTTAAAGGGCTCGCCGCGCAGTACGTTTTCACCGATCATAACGCCACCTCCGATAGTAACCGCAGAATATTGCCGCCGGCGATCTGCTCTTTTTCCGTTTGTGAAATGTCGGACAGCAGAAGCTGCGAAGCCGCCGCGGCAAGGCTTGCCTCCGGCATCCCGGAGCCGAACACCAGCCGGTCGGCGCCCATATTTGCGCAGAAAAGCCGGAATCCGTTGTGCATCAGAAAATTGCTGGTCTCCACATAGAGATTCGGGCATCTGTCCATGATCGGCACGAGCCATCTGAGGCACCGGTACCCCGGGGAACACAGCACGAAACGAACGTCCGGGTAGGTTTCGCACAGCTCGTACAGCGCGTCCCAGTTTCCGATCTGGTCAAACGGGAGAAACACAGGGACCCGGTGCGCCGCGAGCGTATCCAGCAGCGCGCCGGCGGCGTACCGCTTCATGGAGTGTCCGAACTGCGCGGGAAACATGCGCACGCTGTTGACGCCGTTTTGTTTCATCTCATCGAGCAGCGCTTCCGGGTCGGGAAACAGGTCCCACACCGGCGGGAGAACGGCCCATTGCATAAAAAACCGGTCGCTGCCCCTCGTCTCTTCCTTCAGCCGCCGGTTGCTCGCCATGATCTCGGCGTACTGTGCGCTTGCATGGTATACGACGGCGCTTCTGACCTGAAAGCGGTCCATCAGCGCCAATATCTCTTCCGTCGTGTTCGGCGCGCCCTCTCTGGGGGCGGGCCCCCTGCCGAGCCGGCAGTTTGCGTCAATGAATTCAAGCATCGGATCCTGCTCCTTTTCGGTCGATTTTCAGGGTCATGACCTTTTTTCGGAGACATCATACCACTTTTTCATAAAAAAAACAAGGGAAAAGCCCGTTTTTCCCTTGCGTACGGGAAAAAAAACTGTTATACTGGGAGCAGCTAAACGGTAAGGAAACTTGACGAAAATTTTTCTGACCGTCAAAAAATTTGACGGTCAGAGCTTTGTTCCGGAGGAGAAAACCATGAACAGTGTATCTTCGGATCTGTTTGCGGCGTACGGGCAGTACGCAAAAAAAACAGGCTGCTCCGTTTTGCAGCTGCGCGTGCTGGAGGCGCTTTACCGGCAGCCGCCGTGTTCGCAGACGGCGCTTGCCGGGCGCCTGGAGCTGTCAAAGCAGACCCTGAATCTGACGGTGCTTTCCATGGCGGACGCAGGGCTTTTGGCGTTGCAGAGGGACGAAAAGGACGGCAGACGGAAACTTGTCGGTCTCACAGCCGGGGGCAGGGAGGCGGCAAAGGCGCTGCTTGCTTTTTTGCGGCAGGAGGAACGGCAGGAGGCGAACGGAAGCCACACGCATATTCTGCCGGACGGTTCCGTGCTCACCCATACCCACACGGAGAGCGGGGACCATGCGCACGGGGATGCTGCAGGCGCGCACGGCCATACGCATACGAACACCAAAGAAGTGCTCGACCGGCTTGCAAGGGCGATCGGGCATTTGGAAAAAGTGCGGCGCATGGTGGAGGATGGCGCCGACTGCAGCGAAGTGCTGATCCAGCTTTCCGCCGTACGTTCCGCCGTCAACAGCACCGGAAAGCTGATCTTAAAGGATCACATCGGGCACTGTCTGGTCGACGCCGTCGAACGCGGGGATCTGAAGACGGTGGAGGAGCTCAACCGCGCGATCGACCGCTTTATCAAGTGATCTGAGGAAAACGCGTCGTTTCCCTGTATTATCACAGAAAAAAGATCCGTATGCCGGAAAAACGTGCGTACGGATCTTTCTTCCATTTTGATACGGTTTATTTCTTTTTCAGTCTGTTCCTGACGGTGCCGCGCGGGTCTTTGATCAGCAGGATGATTACCCAGATGACCAGGGCGAGCGCCACGACCGACAGTCCCAGAAACGCGTCGTTGAGCATATCCTCGGGGGCGGGGGTGAAATACGCGGCTTTCAGCTCCGCGTATTCAAAGATCGCGTCCACAAGCCACATGATGGAGGCGCCCCAGAACATCCAGCAAAGGGGGCCGAGCATCATTTTTTCATCCGCTTTTTTGTACCAGACGGCGGTCGTGATCACGGCGGCGAAAACGGTGACCAGAAGGGTCATGCGCTTGCCTCCGCATTTTCGGGCGCGGGACGTTTTTCGATCGCGTAAGAGACAGCGACCATCAGGCCCCAGACTGCGGTGACGAGCACAGCCATTACGACGCCCACGGACGCCATTTCACCCAACATCTCCTGTACGGCGGCGCTCCCTTCGGTCGCCGCTGTCAAAAACGGGAAGAACGGGACCACCTCTCCGTGCCAGAGATGCTCAAACGCAAGCAGGATCACGCCACCCCAAAGCAGGTCGGCAAGCCAGAACAGCTTTCTTGCAAAGCCTTTTTTTGCGGGTTCTTTGATTTCGGACGTACCGGCGCCGATGCTGACCTGCGCTTTGTTTTGTTCAGCCTTTTTCAGGATGAACGCAGCAGCGGTCACAACGATCGCTTCCGTTCCGGGAACGAGAAAACATGCCATTTTAATAATTCTCCTTTTTTTCTTAATGATAGCACAGCTTTTTTTGTTTCGCAAGCCCCCCATGGGGATAGAAGAAAAGTTATATAAGTAGAAAAGATAAAAAGTTACAAATGCAAAAGCGCTTCGCGCTTGATCATACAAAAGATTTTTTCTGGGGTCGTGCTGTTATTTTAAGAGATACAGTACCGCACCCGCAGAAAACTCTTTTTCTTTTATTCAAGAACAGCCCCCTCTGACACCGGGCCGACGAGCTTTGCGTAGCGGGCGAGCCAGCCCTTCTGAACGGGGCATTCGGGGATCGTCAGCTTTTCGCGGCGCGTTGCAAGCTCCTCGTCGCTGACCTCGAGCGTGATCGTACGGTTTGCAATCGAATAAGATACCGTGTCGCCGTTTTCCACCAACGCGATCGCGCCGCCCAGCGCCGCCTCGGGGGAGACGTGGCCGATCACGCCGCCGCGGGAAAGGCCGGAGAAACGACCGTCCGTCACCAGTGCGATATCCTTGTCCATGCCCATGCCGCACATCAGGGCCGTCAGCATCAGCATCTCCTGCATGCCGGGGCCGCCCTTGGGGCCTTCGTAGCGCAGGACGACCACGTCCCCGGGCACGATATCGCCGAAAATCAGGGCGTTGAGCGCCTCCTGATGGCTGTTGAACACTTTGGCGGGGCCGCTGTGCTCGAACATGTTCGGGTCCACGCCCGCCGTTTTGATCACGGCGCCCAGCGGCGCTAAGTTGCCGTAAAGCACCGCAAGGCCGCCCTCGGGAGAATACGGGTCGTCAAACGGACGGATCACAGACCGGTCGCGGACGGCGGCGTCCGCCGTGTTTTCGGCGAGGGTTTTTCCTGTCACCGTCTCCTGGTCGCCCCAAAGCACGCCCTGTTCGATGCCCTGCTTAATGACCGCGGAAACGCCCCCGGCGTTGTCGAGATCCACCATCAGGTGCTTTCCGGAGGGGGAGAGTCTGACAAGGTGCGGCGTTTCTCTGCCGATCCGGTCAAAGTCGTTCAGCGTAACGTCAATGCCCATCTCATGCGCCAGCGCCGGCAGATGCAGCGCCGTATTGGTGGAACAGCCGAGCATCATATCGAGCTTGATCGCGTTGAAGAACGATTCCTTCGTGATATAGTCCGAGGGCTTGAAGTCAAGCTTTGCCAGCTCCACCGCCCGCATGCCGGAGCGCTTTGCCATGTGGTACCGTTTGGCGCTGACCGCCGGGACCGTGCCCGTGCCCGGCAGCGCAATACCCAGCATTTCCGCCATGCACGCCATGGAATTTGCTGTGAACATCCCCTGGCAGGAACCGCAGGTGGGGCAGACCTCGTCCTCGTAGGCGCAGTAGGTTTCGCTGTCCATAGCGCCCGCAATGACCTGGCCTGCGCATTCCGCAATATTCTGCACGTCCACGCGCTCGCCGTTATAATGTCCTGGCAGCATCGGGCCTTCGGTGACCACGATAAACGGGATATCCAGCCGCATGGCGCCCATGATCATGCCCGGGATGATCTTGTCGCAGCCGCACACCAGCACAACGGCGTCGCAGATGTGCGCCTTTGCCATCGTCTCCACGCTGTCGGCAATGAGCTCCCGGCTCGGCAGCGAATACTTCATGCCGTCCGTGCCCATGACCATGCCGTCGCAAATGCCGATCGTGCCGAATTCCACGGGGGTCCCGCCGCCCATCAGTACGCCGTCTTTAACGGCCTGTCCGATCTTGTCAAGGTTGGAATGTCCCGGGAAAAAGTTGGAATAAGAATTGCAGATGCCGATAAACGGGCGGGCGATCTGTTCGTCGGTCAGCCCTGCGCCCTTCATCAGGGCACGTGCGCTGACCTTGGTTTCGTCGGATTTCAATTCATAGCTGCGGAATTCATCCTCGTCAAGCGCTCTTCGTCTGGTCATTGCGGTCTCCTTTACGTGTGTGTTTTTTTCTATTTTAATGGTTCTGTCGGCGTTCGTCAATAGTTTTAAACAGCTTCATAAAAGGGTGTACAGAATTTACAGTTTGTTAACAAAACAGAGAAACAAAAAGGGTATGATGAAAGCGGGAAAGCCCGACCGGTTCCGGTACGGGGACTTCCCGCCTGAAAAAAAGGAAGGAATGAAAAGAATGATCGGCATCGGTAAATGGCAGGGATCGGTCAATATCCAGATCTTGAAATTCAGCGGCGACGTGTTCGTCACGATCGAAGACAATAACGGGGAGTATGCGGTGGATATCAAGCTGCCCCCGCAGCTCGAAAAGGTCAAACTCAGGTTCGATACCATCAAAGAAGTGGGTGACAACGGCCTTGAGGGTAAGGGCAAGCTGCTGACCCCGGCGGGCAGAGAGCTGGGGTTTGAGGCGCGCGTCAGCTTTGACGGCGACGAGATGAGCGGTTATCTGAAGATCGCCATTGCGAACATCAAAATCAAAAACGGGCACCGTATCGCCTGACGCGTCCCGTCTGTGAAACGCCCCTTCGGCGAAAACGAAGGGGCGTTTTGGGAAATAAATGGTCGTAAAGTCCCGGCGGGACGAAAAAAAACGATGCGCCGCGGGCTTTTTCTTATTTCGGAGATTTTTAAGACGCTTATTCGGTTTGCGGATCTGTGGCCGCTTCCAGCGAATCCTTTACAAAATAAGCGTTGACGGCGCCTTCTGTGACGAGTACGCTTTCCTGATGGAAAAACGCGCACAGGTCCCGGGCGATCTCCGGTACCGTATCCGTCGGCGCGTCGATCAGGGAAAGCACCAGCGTAGTCTCCTGCGTATAATCGCCGTTTTCGTGAAAGTAGCCGCCTTCCACAACGGAAAAGGAAAACGGCACGTGGTACGCCCGGCACACGTGCTTCAAAATGGAAACGTACCGGCCGGTATCAAAACGTTGTTCAAGCGTTACGGCGTCGTTGAGCCCCACGTAGATCCTTGTTTCAGTCAACAGGGTCGACCTCCTTTATTTAGTGATTCCCATATATGTTTATCATACTCTTTTTTTCTCCCGTCTGCAAGTACTTAGTGTATAATTTTCATTGGCAAAAGATCAGTTTTTAGATTCCGAACCGGAGGCCACAGGTAGCCACCCCGAAGGGGCATGCCCTTGCCGGGTTCTGAAAGAAATGCTACAATGGAAATGCGAAGGCGAGAGCGTATC
>JAFRNP010000117.1 GCA_017430145.1 Clostridia bacterium | reverse complement strand
GCTTTCAGGTTCTTGTCGATCCGGCTTTCTCTTTTCATTGTGAATAATCTCCTTCGTTTTTGATGTTTTTTCTTCTTTTCACTTACATCATAACTGGGAGATTATTTTTTTGTCAAATTTCACGTATCATAGGAATGCTTTTATTTCACAAAGACAAAAAATTATAAAATACAAAACAGGCCGTTGTCAAGAAGTTGTCCGGTGTTTTTAATAAAGGGATCCCTGCAGACTTTTGCTTGCCGTGATTATTATTACTTCTTCTGCCGGTGGATGCTTCGGTAGGTTTTGGGGTCCGTCTGGTAGACCTCACGGAAGGCGTCGTAGAAGTTGCTGGGTTTTTTCCAACCGTTGTCCCGCATGATCTCGGTGACGCTCATATCGGTGGTCGAGAGCTGGACGGCGGCGTTGGACAGGCGCTGCAGCATCAGAAAGCGTTTGATGGAGACGCCGTAGATTTTTTTGAATTCCTGCGACAGATAGGTGCGCGAGTACCCGAGCTGGTACGCCATCTCTTCGACCGAGAGCTTCACAAAATCCCGGTCGTGCAAAAAGTCGGTCAGCCGGAGGATACACTCCGGCGTGTGCTGCGCGTCGTAGAACTTCATTTGCACGTACTTGCCCAAAATAAAGGACAGCATCGCGCGCTTCATCATATGGATCTGGTCCGGCTCATCTCCGGACAGCAGCTTGTCGTTCTCCTCAAAAAAGGGGTAATGGCAAAATTCCTCCACCGCCATCAGGGACGACTCCGAAAGATAGAACTGCGGCGGGGCTGCGGCGGTTTCAATGCGCCCGAAAAGCGTTGGGTGCAGGGCGTCGCACGTTGATCTGAACAAATCGGGTTCAACCGCAATATCCCGGACCAGCACCGGCTTGCCGGGATCGATGGGAACGGCGCTGTGCGCGTCAACTGAGGGACGTAAAATGATAACGTCGCCGCGCTTCGGCGCATCGGTGACGCCGTTGAGCGTATGCCGGAAATTGGGCACCAGCACCAGCATGATCTCGTAAAAATCGTGCCAGTGGGTCGGCATATCCATAAAATTGTTGCAGCCGCTGAAATACGGCCGAAACCGCCGTGTGAGCGTCTTTTTTGGGTTTTCGGGCTCCAAGAATAATCCCTGCATATAAGAAATCCTTTGAATATACGATTGTATTCTCATAATATCATACAAAAACAGAAAAGACAAGCACGGATTTTTTGGTAAAAAATTACAAGCGGCTTTTTGGGCTTTTTTGAGGGACAGGTTATATCAATTTAGGTCGCGGCAAAATGGTATAATGAAGCCAGAACCGAACAGGGGTTCAAAAAACTGATAAGGAGAAAAAACTATGCGTATGAACGTAAAAAAACCGATCGCGGTGATGCTTTCGGTGCTGATGCTGCTTACCATGCTGAGCGTGGGCTTTATGGTCCCGGTGGCTGCGGCAGATTCACTCACCTTTACCGTACCTGAGTGCATATATCTTACGCCGAGCTCCGCAAGCGCAACATCCGACGTTGCAGGGCAGTATTACCTCAACAGCGGGTTGGCGGGCGTGCAAACGGCGGGCTCGCTGGCGTTTGTTTGTCCCGGCGCGGAGAATATTACCATTTCGGCGGAGTTCAGCACCGGCGGCTCGGTTGAGAATCTGACAACGGAAGGGAATACCTCAATCATCGACGATGATTTTACAGTTACGGCGAATAACCGCAACGGTTTGATTACCTGGACCGCCGCCTATACAAAAGGCGGGAAGGAACGTATGGTGAAGAACTATACGTACGTCTATAAACCGCTGGATACGCCTACCGGCACCGGTCTTCAAACCATGGCCTGGGGAAATGACGATAACTGCTATGCAAGCTACGTGACGGTTTTATGGGGCTTACACGCGTCGGAATCCGGCGCGTATTCCTGCAACAACGCGTTTAAGCTGAGCGGAAGCGGCTTATTTGCCGCAAATGACGTCACTCCATCCAATGCAGGCATGATCAGCTCCGGCAGCGGCGGAAACTATTCGGATGAAAAGTATTTCAACGCGGATCTTGGTCTCTCGCATAATAAATCGGTCAGCTCGCCTGTTGCGACGCTCTATGTAGACGCCTCGCGATTTACAAACCTGAATCAGATCCCGCATCTCCGTTACGGATTGACCTGTTCTGAGGATACACGCTGTGAATACGTCCAGTGGACGATCTACCACGAAACCTCCGACGGGACCCAGCTCTCCCAGGTTGCGTACGAAAGAATGTACCGGGATTGTTCAGCCGGCCCCGTTTGGACTTACAACAGCAATATTACGGTCAATTATCTGACGTCCAATATCGCCGCCGGAGAAACGGGCGAATATCGTATTGAAGCGAGGACCGTCGGTTGCGGAAGGTCTGGCTGCGGGGATGCGTATTCCAGTTGCTATATCCCTTTTAATGTTGTAAACAACGACAAATCCGATCTGCGCACGGTATTCAACGACGCCGTCGCTGCCGCCGACCTGCGGCAGGAAGGAAACTATACAGCCGAAAGCTGGGCGGCGTATAAGCTGGCATATGAAACAGCAGGCGAAACGCTCGGCAACCCTGTAAAAACGTATGCGCAGGTTACCGACGCCGCCTCAGCGCTGGAAACGGCGACACAAAACCTGAAAACAAGGATCACTGTGGACGCAAACGATGGCGTCGCCGCTGCCGATACGGTAGACGTGACCATCGGTGGAAATGAATTTGTAGAAATGCCGACGGATGCGGTGGATATCTCCCGCGAGGGCTACGACTTTTTGGGCTGGGACAAGGATACCGTCACATTCAACGATACCGTCACCGCCCGGTGGGCGACCAAAGAGCGCACCTATACCGTTGAAGAATACAAAATGAAAACCGACGGCACGTGGAACGATTACCCCGATACCATTACGGAGCAAACCGCCGAATACGGCACGGACGTTTACCACGCCGACCTTGCAAACGCCCCCACGTGGTTTACCTACAATTCCGGCAAATCGGGCTTAAAGACCACCATCCCAGCCGAAGGCTCGGCGGTTATCAAGCTGTATTACGACCGTGAAAAGATCACCGTGACCTTTAAAAACAGCGACGGCACTGTGATCGATACCCAGCAGGTCTATTACGGGGCAAACGCGAACACGCCCACGGTAGATCAGTACAAGCTGAAGGACTTCAACCAGCACTACCGGTTCAGCGCGTGGAGTCCCTCCAACTATAACCCGGTCACCTCCGGCCCGCTGGTCGTGACCGCCCAGTATATCCCTGAGGACCACAACTGGGGCCTGCAGAACTGGACCCGCCCCGCCACCTGCACCGACGGCGGTATGTACACCGTGACCTGCGCGAGCTGCGGCCAGAACAAGACCGTCACCCCCACCTCCTCCGGGCACGACCTGCGGTATGACGACAACGGCAACGGCAAGCACACCGTCTACTGCACAAAGGGAGATTACACCGCCATCGAGCCGCACACCTTTGTTAAAGGTGTTTGCGTGTGCGGCGCGCTGGAAAACACCAGCCTCACCGTCGTGTTCAAGAATTTTGACGGCGACGTGATCCAGACCATCGAAAACGTGCCCTACGGTTCCACGCCCACCTACACCGGCGGCGCCGCCGCCTTAAAGCGTGAGTCCACCGCCGCCGTCACCTACGAATTCGACAAGTGGGTGCAGGAGGACGACCTCACCGCGCTTTTGGGCCCCGTGTACGCGGATACCGTTTACGTGCCCGTGTATACCGAAAACGCACGCACTTATACGGTCGTGTTCCTGAACTGGGACGGCACGGTGCTGGGGACTGAGGAGATCGCTTACGGTGAATCCGCCGCCGCCCTCGCCCCTACGCCGGCCAGAGCCGACGCGAGCCATACCTACGAATTCACCGGCTGGTCAGCGGATATTACCAATATCACGAAAAACACCTACGCCGTGGCGCAGTTTGAAGCGCAGGACGTGACGAACTTCACGGTCACCTTCACCGACGGCGACGGCAATACGCTCTATTCAACTAAGGTCGCCGACGGCGAAGCGGCAGTCTACCCGATGGACGACCCTGAAAAAGAGGGCAACACCTTCTACGGCTGGGATAAGGACTTTGGCCGCGTCACTGCGGACCTGACCGTGAACGCGCTGTTCCTGCCCGACAGCGGCGACATGGTCGGCGTGACCTTTGTAAACTACGACAACACGTTCTTAAAAGCGGACGTCATTGCCAAGGGCGGCACAGCGGTATTTGGCCTTGCCGACCCCGAAAAGCCCGAGGACGCCGATAACACCTATACGTTCAGCGGCTGGGACAATGACCTTACCAACGTACAGGCGAATACCGTGTTCACCGCGCAGTTTACGGCGGTCCCGAAGCACACGCACGCCTATACTTACGTTCCCGAGCAGGCCGCGAAGTGCGGCGTCGCGGGCGTCGAGGCGCACTATACCTGCGACTGCGGAAAGATTTTTGATGCGGAGTACAACGAGACCGACCTGTTCGATCTTGTGATCCCGGCGCTCGAGCACCTTTGGGGCGATATCGAGTACAATTGGAACGCAGACCACACCGCCTGCACCGCAAAGCGCACCTGCACGCGTGACAACTGCGGCGCGGAAGAAACCGCAAACGCGGAGGTAACAAGCGCCACCACCGCCCCGGCGTGC
>JAFRNP010000116.1 GCA_017430145.1 Clostridia bacterium | reverse complement strand
GCCTTGCTTGATCTTTATTCCGTCATCCTGCACAGATTTTCCTTGCCAACCGCCAGGTTGACGGCGTCAAATCTGTACAATCTGACGAAAAAATCTACTGCGCAATCCGCACACCGGAATTATGCGGTGTTGCCTTAAAGGAAAACCTTTTGGTTATAAATAGTTTTTTTAGAAAGGAGCGATTCAGGCGCAAACGCCCGGAGACCCATTCCGCTGCGTGCAGTCCGGATCGTGTGGTGAATTTTATGGAGACAAAAAAAGTAGTGCTGCTGGGTGATTCCATCCGCCTGATGGGGTACGGCAGCAGGATCCCGGCGCTGCTCGGCGACGGATATGAGGTCTGGCAGCCGGAGGACAACGGCAGGTTTATCCAATATATCCTGCGGCAGATCTTCGATTACCGCGAGCAGATCGGAAAAGCGCAGATCGTCCATTTCAACAGCGGCGAATGGGATATCTGCGAGCTGTTCGGGGACGGGCCCTTTACGCCGCCCGATATGTACGTGTCGCAGGTGATGCGGGTGGTTAAGATCCTGCAGTCGTGGGGTAAAACCGTCGTTTTTGCAACGACGACGCCGGTCAGAGAGGAGAACCCGCACAACCATAACGACGTTATCCGCCGGTTCAACGAACTGATCGTGCCTCAGCTGCAGAAGGCAGGCGTCGTGGTCAACGACCTGTATGCGGTCGTCGCCGAAGATATCTATGCAAACGTCTGCGACGATAACATCCATCTTTCCGAACAGGGGATCAAACGGTGCGCAGAGCAGACGGCGGAGGTGATCCGCAATGTCAGCTGAGGCCGGAGGCGGCAGGATGCGGCGGGAATTTACTTTTCCGGACAGGCCGGGATTTCGCCTTCTGGTGGAAAACGGCCGGCTGGATTTTTTTGCGGCGGACTGGCAGCTGTTTTCCTTCCCGGTCTCCTCGGCCGTTGAAACGGATGCAGGAACGGATGCGGACCTCTCCCTGTATTATTCGGGCGAGACGGAAGAAAACGGCGTCACAAAGCTTGTCTGGCGGGCGGAAAACGCGCTGTGGGAAAAAAAGGAATACGTCGTCAGCGTCTGCCGGGACCATGTCTCCTATGAGATGCGCGTCCAGGGCGGCGGACAGCCGAAGGGGATTTTGTATTTTCGCGGCGGTGCAAATTCGCCTGCAGCCCGCTATTATGTCTCCGCGTGCCTGTACTGTCAGGCGGAGGATATGGACTATGAGCGGGAAAAGCGGTTCGTGGGACAGGATCTGTTTATGTATCCCGGCATGGCGTCCCCGCCGCCCTTTGTGTTCCCGTTTTTTAACGACTGCAACGACAGTGTGATGGCGCTGGGCGTTGCCGCGGAAAGAGGAAAAAACGTCTATTCGCGTTTGAACGTCCGTTATGTCAAGCCGCAGGCCATGTGGCTGGAGCTGCCCTTTGATACCGGCGCCGCGTTTGAGACGCAGTGGACCGCCCCCACCGTCTGGTTCGGCTTCGGGGACAGTGATTTCGGTCTGATTGCCGAATATGCCGACTGGTGCCGCGCGTATTTCGGATATCCGGCGCCGCCGGATCCCGCCCGTCAGCCGGCGTGGTGGAAGCGTCCCATTTTTTGCGGCTGGCTGGAGCAGGTTTTTATCATGGGCAACGGCAGCGGGAGGACCAAACAGGCTGCAACACAGGTCAATTACGAGGCAATGATTGCCCGCATGGACCGTGCGGGGCTGGATCCGGGTATTATCATCATCGACGATAAATGGCAGACGGATTACGGAACTATGGAGCCGGACGCGGACAAGTGGCCGGATCTGCGCGCATTTTGCGACCGCAGGCACGCCGAAGGCAGAAAGGTACTGCTTTGGTGGCGGCTGTGGGCGCCCGACGGGCTGTCGGATACGGAGTGTATCCGGGACGCCGGCGTTAATGTGACGGCGGACCCCACGTCCCCGGCGTACCGCGAACGGCTGGAAACGGTCATCCGGCGGCTGCTCGGCAGCGGGAAAGGCTGCATGGATTGCGACGGGTTTAAGCTCGATTATATCTACCGCCTTCCGCCGTCCGATATCTGCGGCGCGCCTTATGAACCGGGCGTTGCCGGTATGGAGCTGATGCACCGGTATTATGAGACGGTCTACCGGATCGCCAAAAGCGTGAAACCGGACGCGCTGATCAACACCAGCGTCGCCCACCCGTATTTTGCAGACGTCTTCGACCAGATCCGCCTGCACGATTATAACGCCGCGCAGCGTTCCACGGTTTCCATTATGAGATTCCGGGCGGCTTTCGTCCGGGCGGTGTTCCCGAACGCTCTGATCGATACCGACGGCGCAAACTTTTTTACCGGCAACAGCCAGCATATCCTGTACCATAACCGGGCGGCCGTCAGCGTCGGCGTGCCGTCGCTGTACGGGCTTTGGCCCCTTACAGACGAAGAACTAAGGGAGATCCAGTCGGTTTGGGACGAATATGAAAAACGTTTTGTTGAAATCGAATAACGTAGTTCTCTCAAAAAGATCGCCTGACAGCGTCGATGTTCTGTCAGACGATTTTTTGATTTTTTTGTTTTTTTGCGGGATGCGCACGTCAGTTGGTTTTATGCCAGCTCGGAAAAACCGTGCGCCACACGTCTGTATGCGCCTCGCAGTCCAGATAATGCGGAAAGACCTGGTTGCAGTAATCGCCGGGCGGGATGTCCCGGAAGGCGTTGCGCACGGCGTTCTCGTAATCGGGGATGGCGCGGCAGAACGCCTCCCACTGCGCGAGCCACTGTTTTTCATCCTGTAATACGTCGCTGCTTTGCGTGAACGCCGCGAGCAGCGTTTTCTTTTCTTCGGCGTCTGCCAGGCGGACGCCCGTTTTTGTCGTCACGACGGGGACGTACCGGACGGCGGTCTCTTTGCCGAAGGTAACGTCAACGATCAGGCCGCTGTGCCACTGGGGATTGTCGTTTTCTTCCAGAAACAGAAAATTGCCCTGCCCGTACAGGATCTCGCCGCCCCGGTAGGCTTCCCGGCAGCCGATGCAGTGGCTGTGCTGGGTCAGTACCAGGTCTGCCCCCGCGCGCACCATGGCGCGGCAGGCCTTGCGCAGGCGCGGGGAGGGATATACGCTGTGCTCCTTGCCGCCGTGGTACAGCACCACGACCCGGTCCGCCGCCGCTTTTGCGTCGGCGATATCCTCCATGGTGTCGAAGGGGTCAAAGGGGTTCGCGCCGAACCGGTCCGGCAGCGCGTAGGTGTATTCGTGCTCGCACACCGCCACCACGCCGACTTTCATGCCGTCCTTTTCAAGGAACAGTGTTTTGCGGGAGTCCCGGTCGTTCTCGCCGTACCCGAAGGGGACCATCCCGGCGTCTTTGACCGCCTGCACCGTGTCGCGCATGCCGGCGACGCCGTAATCCAGCGTGTGGTTGTTGCTTAAGCCCATGTGCGAAAAGCCCATCTTTCTGAACACGCCGGCGTCGGCGGGCACCCCTTTTAAAAGCGCGCCGAGCTTTTTGATCGGCGTATCCCTTTCCGTCAGGGCGCACTCCAGATTGGCAACGGCAAAATCGCCGGAGCGGATCACGTCGGCGGCGTCGCCGACGAGCGCTGCGATATCGCCGGCGTCAAAGCCTGCGCGGGTCTCCGGGGTCGGCACTACGTCGCCGCAAAAGATCAGATGCATGATTTTTCCTCCTTTTTGTCGGAACGAGTATCAAAACGCGCCGCAAGCGCTTTCGTTTCGTTGATCTCCGCAGTCGCCGCCGTCAGAAACGCGCGGCAGGCGGGGTCTTTTTTGAGCAGACAGCCGACGGCGCGGACCCTGCCCAGAAAGCGCGGGTCAAACAGCGCCTCCCCGCTGTGCCGCACCAGCGGGCACACGCCGCGCCCCCTGGGGTCCGCGACGATACGGACTCTGCCGTTTTCATCGAGGGTCGGGAAAAATGGGAAGATCCGGCAGGACAGCGGCCGGGCCCTCCGGTCGCACGTGCCGTCGCACACCGCCAGCCGCCGCCCGTTTTCCTCCCGGACCGGCAGCGAGGTCTTTTCAAACGGGAACAGCAGCATCCCCGTTTCGCCGTCGCCCCGGCAGCAGGCGCCTTTGCACAGTACGCCGCAGTCTGTTTTTAAGGGCGTGACGCCGTCAAACAGACGGTAAAGCTTTCGGTAAAGATCATCATAATCGGTGGACATGCGTTTTCTTCCTTTCGGTTTGGTCAGACAGACCGTAAAGTCCTCGGTAAAGACCACCTTGATCGGCGGACACGTTTTCGGTTTGTATGAATCATGATACCACGTCAGACGCCTTTTTGCAAGGCGGCGCGGAAAATCTTTTTTGGCGGCGCGGAAATTCTTTTTTTTGATTGCTTTTCATAAAAAGATGTGCTATAATACCGGCAAGCGCCGCCTGACGGCGCCGTATCAGCGGAGTTCGGGCTCTAAATCCTTCGCTTAAAATAATAAAACCAAAGAGGAAACAAAAATGAAAAATCGACTGAAAGAGGAACTGGCGGATACGAAACGCCTGTTCCGCAGTATCCCTGCGGTCATTCCCGCGCTGTTTGCCATTTCGGTGGTCTGTATGAATCTGCTCGCCAACAAGACGATCTATCAGTCGGAGCTGCTTGCTCTCGACGGCGGGATCTTAGTGTCCTGGCTGTCGTTTTTGTGTATGGATATCGTAACAAAGGCGTTCGGCCCGAAGGCGGCGACGAAGCTGAGCCTTTTTGCCATCGCCGTGAACCTGCTGGTGTGCCTGATCTACTACATCGTCAGCGTGATCCCCACCGAAACGGATTACACCGCTTTCAATTCCATCATCGGGGGGACATGGTTCATATTGCTCAGCAGTACCGTGGCCTTTTTCTGCTCTGCCGTCATCAATAACTTCATGAACTGGGGCATCGGCAGGCTGTTTAAGAAAAACCCGGACGGAAAGGCGGCGTTCGTGACGCGCAGCTATATCTCCACGTTCCTCGGCCAGTTTTTTGACAACCTGATCTTTGCCGTGCTGACCTTTACGGTGTTCGCCCCGATCTACTGGGACGGTTTTCACTGGACGGCCGTGCAGTGCGTGACCTGCTCACTGCTCGGCGCAGGGCTGGAACTCGTGATGGAGGTCGTTTTTTCGCCGATCGGCTATTACGTCCTGAAACAGTGGGAACGCGACGGCGTCGGCGCGGATTACAGAAAACGGGAGGCTGCGGTATGAACGTTCTGATCACCGGCGCTTCGGGCGGCATCGGCGCCGCGGCTGTCAAACGCTTTCTATCGCTGGGGCACACCGTTTACGGGATCGATCTGGCGCCCGCCGCCGTTACCCATCCGGCGTATATCCATTATATGGCGGATATCCGGGACGCGGCGGCTCTGCCGAAGATCCCGGACGTTCATGTGATCTTCAATAACGCCGGCGCGCAGAACAGCGGCGACGACATCGGCAACAACCTGACGGGCGCCGTCAACGTGACCGAAAAATACATCGCCGATAATCCGGCGCTTTGCTCGGTGCTGTTCAACGCCTCCGCGTCCAGCATCACGGGCAGGGAATTTCCGCTGTACGCCGCCGCCAAGGCGGGGCTCGTGGGGTATATGAAAAACGTCGCGGTCCGGCTGGCGCCTCTGGGCGTCACCTGCAACGCGATCTCCCCCGGCGGCGTTTTGACGCCGCTCAACGCCCCCGTCACGGAAGATCCCGACTGCTGGCGGCGGATCATGGACGTGACCCCCATGAAAAAATGGATGACGCCCGACGAGGTCGCCGACTGGGCGGTGTTTCTGACGCTGACCAACCGCTCCATGTCGGGACAGAACCTGCTGATCGACAACGGGGAAACCGACCTCGCCGATATTTTTGTATGGAAATAAAAGGACTTTTGACACTATGGATGGATCCGAAAAAAAGCGGACCGTAACGTCTATGTTTACGCAGTACCGCGGGCTGCGGCGGGAAATCTACGTTTTGTTCTTCGGCAGAGTGGTGACCAACCTCGGCGCCATGGTCTGGCCGATGCTGACCATGATCCTGAGCCGGAAAATGGGCATGAACGCGCAGACGATCTCTTTCTTCTTCGTCGCTTCCGGCGCGTTGATGCTGCCGGCGAACCTGCTTGGCGGCAGGCTTGCGGATAAATACGACAAAAAACGCATCATCGTCGCTGCGGACGCGGTATCCGTCCTGTGCTACCTTATCAGCGCCGCGCTGCCGCTGTCTTTATGGACGGTGGCGTCCATGGTCTTCGCAGGGATCCTTCAAAGCATGGAGTACCCAGCCTACAACGCGCTGGTGGCGGACCTGACGCTGACGAAGGACCGGGACCGCGCCTTTTCGCTGCAATACCTCGGCTCAAACCTGGGGCTGGTGCTGTCTCCCACCATTGCGGGGCTGCTGTTTGAAAAACACCTGCCGCTGGCGTTTCTGATCAGCGGCGTTTCCATCGGGATCTCAACGATTCTGATCGCGCGGCTGGTACAGGACGTGACGCCCGTGAACGATACAGATACGGCTGCGGTCTATCAGGCGGAAGTGAAGGACGCGGACCTGTGGGAGATCCTGAAGCGCAACCCGATCCTCACGGTCTATACTGTCGCCATTGCCCTGTATTATGCGGCGTACGGGCAGTACAGTTTTCTGATGCCGTTGGATATGGCGGCTGCCCACGGGGAAGACGGCGCCGTGCTGTTCGGCACAGTCTCAAGCCTCAACTGCATAATCGTGGTGATCTTTACGCCGGTGATCACCCGTGTGTTCGAAAAACTGACGGACGTCAGAAAGATCCTGGTCGGCGAGCTGCTGGCGGGGGCGGGCTATGCGCTGTTCCTGACCCTTTTAGGCAATATCCCCGTGTATTACGCAGCCATTACGCTGTTTACATGGGGGGAGATCTTCACCACGATCGCGGACGGCCCTTACATCTCCAACCGGATTCCCGCCAGCCACCGGGGCCGCATCAACGGCTTGACGTCGGTACTGGGATCCGTGATCCAGGGCGGCGCGGAGCTTGGCGTAGGCGCGCTGTACGACCGCTTCGGTTCGCTCGCCGCCTGGACGCTGGTCCTCTCCGTCCTCGGCGCGGCGTGCCTGATGACCCTGTTCCTGATCGGCAGGGATAAAAAAGCCTATCCCGCGCTGTATACAGGGGGAGAAGGGAAAGTAACAAAGTAAGAAAGTAAAAAAGTAACAAATGAGGAAGGGCTTCGCCCTTGATCATAGGAGATGGGATGCATCTTTTTTCGGGGGCGGCGCCCCGCCGGTATTTGTTGCTTTGATTATTATTCTTATCCTTTCATAAACAGATCCGCCGTGTCTCCCTGAGAGGGGCACGGCGGAAAAATTATTGTGTGAGCAGTTTTTCCGTTTCGGCTCTTGCCTGCGCGATATCCCTGAACAGGATCGCGCGGATCCCGAAGCGTTCGGCGGCTGCCACGTTGTCGGGGTTATCGTCAAGGAAGACGGTTTCCTCCGGGTCGAGGCCGTAGCGGTCCAGCAGGACGCGGTAGATCTTTTCCTCCGGCTTGCAGGCGCGCTCCTGATAGGAGTATACGCCGCCGTCGATCAGGCGGAAAAAGTCGTAACGCGAGATAAAGTCGTAGCTCTCTTTGGAGAGGTTCGAGAGGATATAGATCCCGTAGCCGCGGTCTTTGAGCCCGGCAAGATAGTCGGCGGTGTCGGCCTTGAGATAATGGATCTTCACCCAGTCGCCGTTTAAAACGGCGCGGATCTCGCGCTGCAGCTCCGGATGCCGCTTTGCAAGCGTATCCCGCAGGTCTTCGATCGTTTCGTAATCGCCGCGGTCGTGCAGGTACCAGTCGTACCCGAACACGGTCTCATACAGCCTTTTCTCCGTTTCGGCAGGAAAGCCGAAGCCTTCGATATACGCCATGGGGTCAAACTCCACCATGACCCTGCCAAGGTCAAATACGATGTTTTTTATCATATCCTATTTCCCGTCCGCCGTCAGATCTTGTCTGCCAGAAAGGCGTCCACCGCCTTCCAGTAGGTCTCGGGGTCTTTGAGTACGGAGGTGGCGTGGAAGCCGCCTTCAATGGACTGCTTCGCCTTGGGGGCGGCGCAGGCCTCGTACAGCTCGTCCATCATATAGAACGGCACGAAATCGTCGGCGGTGCCGTGCAGGAACACCGTGGGCGTTACGGAGCGGCGCACCGCGTCGATCGGGGAGTTTTTGCGGAAATCGTGCCCGGCGCGCACCATGGAGACCAGATTCATCGCGTCCAGCAGCGGGAAGGGTGGCAGCCCCGTGTAGGATTTCAGCACGTGCCGGAACTGCTCGTAGCAGTTGGAGAACCCGCAGTCCGCGACGGCGGCTTTGACGTTCTCGGGCAGCTTTTCGCCGGTGGCGAGCATCACGGTGGCGGCGCCCATGGAATATCCGTGCAGAATGATCTCAGCTTCGGGGTCGGTGGCGTTCACGAAGTCGATCCAGGCAAGCAGGACGTCCTTGTCGTGCCACGCCATCGTGCAGTAACGGGTCTCGTCGTTGCCCCAGCCGCGCATGGAGGGCGTGATGACGTTGAAGCCCATGTTGAAGAAATGCTGCGTGAAGCAGGTGGTGCCCTGCGGCGAGGAGTTGTAGCCGTGGCAGCAGATCGCCCAGCGGTGGGTGGGCTTTTCATTCATAAAGATATACGCATGGATGCGGCCGGTCTTTTCGGTGGAGATCATCCGGTCTTCGCCCATGTGCTCGTTGAACCACGCCCTGCCGTCGGTATACGTGTCGCCGTTGTAAAGCGCCTCCTGCTCCGGATCCGGATGGTCGAATTTGGAGACGAAAAACGCGTTCAGCTTCGTATTCAGCGCGCACTCGTACACAAGCGCCCCTATGCCGAGGACCGCTGCGCCGAGGCCGACGCCCGTTCTGATCAGATGCTTTGCCAATGCCATATAGTCTGCCACTGATACGGACGCCGCCGCCCGTATCGTTCCTTTCTTTATATGCGGGCGGCAGTACGCCCGTCTTTTTGCATATTGTACCATTTCTTTGATTCGGTTGTCAAGCGCTGCGTTCCGTGGGTTTTTCATGCGTTGCTTGGGTTTTTCATGCGTTTTATGCAGAGCTTTGAAAAGATCCGGTATAAAGCGCAGTTCCGGGGCATACACTGACCTTGAAGAAAAGGAAGGAGCGCAACGTATGCGGAAGGTAACAGAGACCCGGGAAACAAAAAAAGGGAGGACGCCCCGGATCCTGACGGTGCAGCTGGTGGTCTGCCTCCTGCTGCTGGGATTTCTTGTTTTGGCGATGCAGTTCCACGCCCCGGTTTTTGAGACGCTGAAAAAGGAGTTCTCCGGCAGGATGGAAAAGGACCTGGACCTGAAAGCCGTGACGTTTTTCGCAAAGGAAAACAAAGTCACGACGGTTGACGGTTCTGCAGAGACTTCGGCTGCGGATGAAAGCACGGCTGCAGAAACGGAAAACGAAGAACTGACGGAGCCGGACACGGCGGGCGCCGGGGGCGTGGACCTGACCGGCGCGCAGGTGAGCGCCCTTGTGAACTCGGAGCTGTATGAGATCGGCGAACGGGCGGTGATGCCGGTTTCGGGCGCCACGGTCACGTCGGAATTCGGCGAGCGGATCCACCCGATCTACGGGACCCAGGGTTTCCATGCCGGAAAGGACCTGGCGGTCCCGGAGGGGAGCCCCATTTATGCGGCGCTGGACGGCGAGGTCATCGGCGCCGGCTGGGGCGAGAGCGCGGGCAACTACGTGAAGCTGCGCCACGACGACGGATTGGAAACGCTGTACTGCCACTGCTGCCGGCTGAACGTGGAAGAGGGGGTGCGCGTGCGCAAGGGCGACGTGATCGCATTTGTGGGACAGACCGGGCTTGCCACCGGGCCGCATCTGCATTTTGAGGTCCGGATCGACGGCGTGCGCAGCGACCCGGACTGCCTGCTGAAGGACGCCTGCGTCGTTGCGTGAGCCTTGTATCTGAAGTTCGGGCCCGTGCGCGTGCACGTGACGCTTCCTTTTGCCGCCGTATTGGCGTACGCCGCCAACACCGGACGGGGAGAGGGGCTGCTGCTGCTTTTTGTCAGCGCCCTGCTGCACGAATGCGGGCACCTGATCTTTCTGTTCGCCTGCGGCTGCAGGCGCCCGACGCTGGTACTGCATCCCGGGGGCGCTGCGATCACCGGCTGCCCGCTGGAAACGCTTACCTGCCTGCAGACCGTTCTGGTTTCGGCGGCAGGCCCGGCGGTCAACCTGCTGCTGGCGCTGATCCTGCGCGTCGTTCTGCCGGGAACGCAGACGCTGATCCGGATGCAGCTTCTTTTGGGGCTCTGCAATCTGCTCCCGCTGCCGGTCCTTGACGGGGGCAGGATCCTTTCGGCGCTTTCGGGGCGATACCTGCCGACGCAGGCGGAGACGGTCTGCACCGTCCTCGGCGCCGCGTCTCTGTCTCTTTTGACGGCGTTTGCCGCCTTTCTGTTCCTGCGCCGGCGGGAGATCGGGTCCGTGCAGCTTTTTGCGGGCTACTGTCTGGTAAAAACGCTGCTGCCGCCTCTGAAACCATGGCTTCAAAACAGAGACCGGAGAAAAACAAACGACATATAACAAAAAGCCGTACTTTGCATGTCTACGTGCACGGTACGGCTTTTCACAGAAAAGGATTATGATCAGTTGAGCAGATCCTTCAGAAGAAAATCAAGCAGCCCTTCCTTTTACATCATTTTAACAAAATCAACGCCGCGCAAGCGGCGTTCCTCATTTGTTACTTTGTATCTTTCATACTTTCATACTTTTTTTAACCAGGTCCGCCAGCGTCACCTTGTCAAAATACCCGTTCACCATATCGTGGAATTCCGCCCACATGGGTTTGGTGCGGCAGTCGGAAGCGCGTCCGCAGGGCTCGGCGCCGCATTCGAGGCAAGCCACGGGCGCAAGGTCCCCCTCGGTGAGCTTCAGCAGCTCGCCCACGGTGTACGCCTCCGGCGGGCGGGTGAGGCGGTAGCCGCCTCCTTTGCCGTGCACGCCCTCCACGTAGTTGTTTTTGGAGAGCAGGGGCATGATTTTTTCAATATATTTCAAAGAGATATCCTGCCGGGCCGCCACGTCCTTCATGGGCGTATAGCCGTCGCCGGCATGCTCCGCGAGATCGATCATCACGCGCAGTAAACTTCTGCCTCTCGTTGAAACGATCATGGTATCTTTTCTCCTTTATGCGATCGTGCCGCCGCCGACCACGGTATCGCCGTCGTAAAAAACGGCTGCCTGCCCGCGGGTTGCTGCGCGCTGCGGGGTATCAAACGTCAGCCTGACGGTATCTTCGCCGGTCTGTTCGACGACGGCGGGCTGCGCCGGATGGCGGTAGCGGAGCTTTGCCGTCAGTTTTTCGGGCCGCCCGAGCCCGTCGCAGGCGATCCAGTTTACGTCCCGCACCGTGACGACGTTTGTAAACAGGCCCTCCCCGGCTGTGAGCGTGACGGTGTTCTTTTCCGGGTCGATCGCCGAAACGTAACAGCGGCTGCCGATGGAGATCCCGAGCCGCCGGCGCTGGCCCACGGTGTAGTGGATGATCCCCTTGTGTTTGCCGAGCACGCGCCCTTCGGCGTCAATGAAGTCTCCGGGCGGGGAGACGCGGTCGGAGAACCGTTCGATCGCGGCGGCGTAGTCGCCGTCGGGTACGAAGCAGATATCCTGCGAATCGGGCTTGTCCGCGTTCAGGAACCCGTTTTCCGCGGCAACGGCGCGCACCTCGCTCTTGTGCAGCCCGCCCAGCGGCAGAAGGGTACGGGAAAGCTCCGCCTGCGTCATGGCGTAGAGCACGTAGCTCTGGTCCTTGCAGGCGTCCAGCCCTTTTTTCAGCAGAAAGCGGCCGCCGCTTTTTTCGATCCGGGCGTAATGCCCGGTCACGATCACGTCGCACCCGAGGATCTCGGCCCGCTCGCAGAGCTTGCCGAACTTCATATACCGGTTGCAGTCGATGCAGGGGTTGGGCGTCGCTCCCGCAAAATAGCAGTCGATGAATTTTCCGATGACCTGTTTTCTGAAATCGTCCGAAAAATTGAAAACGTAATAGGGCATGCCGAGCCGGCAGGCGACGGAACGCGCGTCCTCCACGTCGTTTAAAGAGCAGCAGGTACGCGACTGTACGCCCGCGTCTTCGTTCGTAAACAGCCGCATGGTGCAGCCCACGCATTCATAGCCTGCGTTTTTTGTCAGAAGCGCCGCGACGGAGGAATCCACGCCGCCGCTCATGGCGATCAGCGCCTTAGCCATCGCCGAGCCTCAGCATTTCGTCGATGCAGCGCCGCGCGTCGCGGATCAGGGCTTCGGACATCACGATCTCTTCGCCCGCTTCCCCCTTGACGCAGTCAAGCACGTCCATAAGCGTGGTCGCCTTCATATTGTGGCACACGCAGTCTTTGGAAAGGGCGTAAAACTTTTTATCGGGACAGGCAAACTGCAGGTGCTGCACGATGGCGTTTTCGGTGCCGATCACGAATTCTTTCCGGTCGCTCTTTTCGGCGTAGGCCATGATGCCGGTGGTGCTGCCCACGTAATCGGCGTACTTTACGATCTCCGGACGGCATTCGGGGTGCATCAGAAGCAGCGCCTCGGGGTGCCGCTTTTTGGCGTCAAGGACCTCCTGTTCGCTGATCCTTACGTGCGTGGGGCAGCCGCCGCGCATCAGGGCGATCTCTTTTTCGGGGACCTGCTGCGCGATATAGCTGCCGAGGTTGCAGTCCGGCACGAACAGGATCTTGTCGTTGTCGATATTGCGGATGATCTGTACGGCCGAGGAGGAGGTCACGCATACGTCGCATACGGTCTTGAGCTCGGCGGTGGTGTTGATATACGCCACCACGGTGTAGCCGGGATAGCTCTCTTTGAGCTGCAGCAGCATATCGCGGTCGATCTGCTCCGCCATGGGGCAGCCGGCGACCGGATTTGAGAGAATGACCTTTTTTTGCGGGGAGAGCATTTTAACGGTCTCCGCCATGAAGCGCACGCCGCACATCAGTACGGTCTGCTGTTCCGCCTTTGCCGCCTGCCGGCTGAGACCGAAGGAATCGCCCACGAAATCGGCGACCTCGCAGATATCGCGGCTCATATAGGCGTGGGCAAGGACGCACACGTCCTTTTCTTTTTTCAGACGGATGATTTCATCCTGCAGTTCTCTCGTTGTCACAGCCGTTCTCCTTTTTCTCAGTGCAGCTCGCAGTTTTCACAGTCGTGGTCATCCGGGAACATGGCGGGGTCGTAGGCGATGCCGTTGCGGTCGTAATAGTCCTTGAGCGCCGCCTTGATGACCTCCTCCGCCAGAACGGAGCAGTGGATCTTGTGGGTCGGCAGCCCGTCAAGCGCCTCCACCACCGCGCGGTTCGTCAGCTCCAGCGCTTCCGAAAGCGGCTTGCCCTTGATGAGCTCCGTGGCCATGGAGGCGGAAGCGATCGCGCTGCCGCAGCCGAAGGTTTCAAATTTGACGTCCGTAATGACGTCGTTATCGATCTTCAGATAGATCTTCATGATATCGCCGCATTTTGCGTTGCCCACTTCGCCCACGGCGTCCGCGTCTTCGATCACGCCGACGTTGCGGGGATTGCGGAAGTGGTCCATTACTTTTTCACTGTAAAGCGCCATGTTGGTTCCCTCACTTTGTAATAAATTCTTTTTTGCCGCTGACAAGGTCGCGCCAGACCGGGGACATGCCGCGCAGCAGCGCCACCGTTTCTTTTACCGATCGAATGATATAGTCCGCGTCGTTGAGCGTCATGGTCTCATCGATGGAGAGTCTCAGCGAGCCGTGGGCGATCTCGTGCGGGCGGCCGATGGCAAGCAGCACGTGGCTCGGGTCCAGCGAACCGGAGGTGCACGCGGAGCCGGAGGAGGCGCATACGCCCTTGTCGTCCAGCAGCAGCAAAATGGATTCGCCCTCGATGCCTTCAAAACAGTAATTGACGTTGCCGGGAAGTCTTTGGGCCCGGTCGCCGTTGAGGACGCTGTGTTCGATCTCGCCGAGGCCTTCGATCAGGCGGTCGCGGACGCGCTGCATTTTTGCCATGTTGTCCGCAAGGTTGCGCACGCTCTCTTCCAGCGCCGCCGCCATGCCGACGATCCCGGCGATGTTTTCGGTGCCCGCACGCTTGCCGCGCTCCTGCGCGCCGCCCTCGATCAGGGAGGAAAGCAGGATACCGCGCCGGCAGTACAGCGCGCCCACGCCCTTGGGACCGTGGAATTTATGGCCCGAAAGGGAGAGCATGTCGACGCCAAGGTCCTTCACGTCCACCGGGATGTGCCCCACAGCCTGAACGGCGTCCGTATGGCACAGGACTTTTTTCTCCCGGCAAACGGCGGCGATCTCTTTGATCGGCTGGATCGTGCCGATCTCGTTGTTCGCCGTCATGACCGTGACGAGGCAGGTATCCTCCCGGATAGCTTCGGCGACCTGTTCGGGCGTGACCATGCCGTTTTCGTGAACGTCCAGCAGCGTGATCTCGTACCCCTGTTTCTGAAGTTTGTTCAGCGTATGCAGGACCGCGTGGTGCTCAAAAGCGGTGGAAACGATATGTTTTTTCCCTTTTTTTGCGCCGAGCGCGGCGGCGGTCATGATCGCCTGGTTGTCCGCTTCGCTGCCGCCGGAGGTAAAGGTGATCTCCCGCGGCTGGGCGCCCAGGGATCCGGCGACGGACTCCCTGGCGGCGGTCAGCGCCTCGTTTGCCCGCTGGCCCACGGAATGCAGGCTGGAGGGGTTGCCGTAGTTGTCGGTCAGAAACGGGATCATCGCCTGCAGGGCGGCGTCGCTGAGCCGTGTCGTTGCTGCGTTATCTGCGTATATTGTCAAAAGTATCCGCTCCTTTTTGTGCAAAACTTACCCCCTGCAATGGAGGGTAAATCAATCATAGCATACCCGAAAGCGTTTGTCAAGCAGAAAAGCTGGAAGAAAAAAGAGGTTGACAAAAAGGCATTTATATGGTAAATTTAGTAGGGCTTTTGCCGAATGCTTTTTACAGAAAAACGTCGTACGGCGCCTTCGTTTCCGCAGTTTTTGCGGAAATCCGGTCGTTGTTGCCGTATGCGTGGGAGGAAGTTCATTGAGCAGTATTATCAGCAAATCCGGCGACAGTGATACGATCACCGTTGATCTGGGGGAAATCGTCAGCTATCTGCTGAAACATCTTGTCCATATTATCCTTGTGGCAGTTCTTGCCGGCGCGCTGACCTATATCGGCACGTATTTCCTTGTGACGCCGATGTACCGTGCCCATATTACGCTCTACGTCAACAACACCGCCAACAAAGAGGCGACGGCCAGCATCACGCAGGGCGACCTGAACGCTTCCACGCATCTGGTCAACACCTATGCCGCGATCATCAAAAGCGACGCCTTTATGGACCGTGTGGTGGAGGACGCCGGGGTGCAGGACCGTTCCGTCTCGTCCCTGATCTCCAATATCACGACTTCTCCCGTGAACGACACCGAGGTCTTTATGGTGTACGTCAAGGACGCCAACGCCGAAACGGCTGCGCGTATCGCCAACTCCATCGCGAACATCGCGCCCCAGCAGCTGCCTGACATCATCGAGGGCAGCTCGGTGAAGATCGTTGACCGCGCCAAGGTGCCGACCTCGCGCTATTCGCCGAATTACACCCGCAACGCCGCTCTCGGCCTGCTGCTCGGGGCGGTCCTCAGCACGGGGATCTTTATCCTGATCAAGCTGCAGGATACCACCCTCAAAACCGCTGCCGATTTCGAGCATTTCGGTCTGCCGGTCCTGGTTTCCATCCCCGACATTTCGGAGGCGATCAAAGAGGACGCCAAGGGCTATACCTACGGATACACCTCCTACGCCTATGCCAACGCCCATAAAAAGGCGAAATCCAGACAGAGCGCCGCGCAGCGCGACAAGTCGAAAACGGAGGCAAAGAAATGAGCAAGACAAAAAAGACGACAAGACAGACCGGCAGCAGAAGAAAACAGCAGTTTTTGCTCTCCGAGGATTCTCCCTTTGCGGTGCAGGAGGCGTATAAGCTGCTGCGTACGAACCTGATCTTTTCAACCACCGAGGACAAAGGAAAAACGGTGCTGATCACTTCGTCCATGCAGGGCGAAGGCAAAAGCACCACGGCGGTCAATCTCGGCATTGCCTTTGCGCAGAACCATTCCCGGGTGATCCTGATCGACTGCGACCTGCGTCTGCCTACCGACGCCAGCAAGCTGAAGGTGAAAAACCAGCCCGGCATCACGGATGTGATGATCGGCATCAACAAACTGACCGACGCGATCCAGCACCTGCCGACCGGACTGGATTTCCTTGCCGCCGGCACGATCCCGCCGAACCCCACCGAGCTGCTCGGCTCCGAGCGGATGCGGCAGATCCTGGACGCCCTTTCAAACCACTACGAATATATCATTATCGACACGCCGCCCGTTACCACCGTGTCCGACGCCGCGATCCTTGCCAAGATCGTATCGGGCGTGGTCATCGTCTGCAAGCAGGGCGTCGCTACCCAGGAGAGCGTTTCCGAGACGCTGCAGAAGCTCAGCTTTTCGGAGGCGAAGGTCCTCGGGTTCGTATTCAACGGCGTTGCCAACGAAAAAGTTACCAAATATAAAAGCCATTATTCCTATTCTTACGGCTATGCGCACGCGCACCAGAACCGGTCCTCTTCGTCTTCCGGCGGCTCCAGGTCGTCCAACGATTTTGAGACCATCTGACGGAAATGGCGAACTGTATCGATTTTCACTGCCACATCCTCCCGGGGATCGACGACGGCAGCAAAAATCCGGATATGACCCGCGAGATGCTGAACGTCTCCCGCCGGCAGGGGATCGGGACCGTGGTCGCCACCCCCCATTTCTACGCGGACAGTATGCGTATCTCCGGATTCCTGGAGCGGCGCAAAGCGGCGTATGAAGCGACGCTCCCGCTGGCTGAGGCTGCGGGCATCCGGATCATTCCCGGCGCAGAGGTCGCGTTCTTTCCGGGGATCAGCCGTGCGGAAGGGATCGACCGTCTCACCATCGGCGATACCGGGATGATGCTGATCGAAATGCCGTTCCGCGCCTGGTCCGGACGGGATCTGGACGAGGTGGAGCGGATATTGCAGGATATGGAGGTGTGCATCGCGCACCTTGAGCGGTTCTATCAGTTCCAGACGGACAAGGGGATCATCCCTGCGCTGCTGGAGATGCCTGTCTGCGTGCAGATCAACGCGGAATGTCTTCTGGACCGCAGAACGCGCAAGATCCCGTTGAAGCTTTTCAAAAACGGGCAGGCACATCTTCTGGGCTCCGACTGCCACAATCTGGAGTCGCGTCCCCAGAATCTTGCCGAGGGGCGCGCCGTGATCGCCGCCAAATGCGGCGCGGCGGTGCTTGAAGAGATCGACGCCCTCGGTGAAGAGATATTGGAAGGTGAATAACTATGAGTGAATATGACAACACCCCGGCGGTCGGCGGAAGCGCCGCCGATACGCCTTCGCAGCATCACAGCTCCCGGCGGCACGGATCGAACAAGGTCACCGTGATCCTCTGGATCGTCTGGGCGGTGCAGTTTTTGGCGGAGGCCGCCGCGTTCATTGCGATCCTGCGCCTGAACATGCTGCCGAATCTGCTTTTGGGGCTTGTTGCCGCCGGCTTTGTGCTGATGCTGGTGTTTACGCTCTGCTTTTTCCTTGTCAAAAAGCGTTCCGGCAGGCACAGAAGAATGTCCGGCTTAAATATCGCGGGAATCGTGATCTCCGTTCTGATCGTGATCGGCTGTATCGTCGGCTGCTGGGCGATCGGGGTCCTCAACGCGTCCCTGAAAAACGTGACGCAGCCGTCGGACGTCCAGTCTGAGGCTTTCGGCGTGTACGTACTGAAAGAAAGTCCCCACAGCACGCTGCCTGCCATGACCGATCTCCGGTTCGGCGTCTCCGCGCAGAACCAGACGGATACGGCGCTTCTCATGCAAAACGTGGAGGAGGCTGCCGGGCAGCAGCTCAGGAGCGAGGTCTACCAGAGCAACACGGAGCTTGTCAAGGCGCTTTACGACGGGGATATGGACGCCATCGTCATCAGCGTCGCCATGGCGGCGCTGCTTGAAGAGAGCGAATACGACGATTTTGAAGACCGGACCCGTCAGATCTACGAGTTCATGCTGGACAGCGATCCGACCGTGCCGGAGGATACCCAGGCGGAAAAGAACAAGGATTTTGAAAAGAGCGACGAGGCGTATCTGATCTATCTGAGCGGCTCCGACACGCGCAACGAACGCCTGACGACCAGCCGCAGCGACGTCAACATCCTTGTCGCGGTGAATCTGGATACTCACCAGGTCATGATGGTCAACACACCCCGTGACTACTACGTACAGACCACCGTCAGCGGCGATGCGTATGACAAACTGACCCATGCCGGCGTTTACGGCATCAAATGTTCGATCGGCACGCTGGAGCATCTTTACGGCGTGGGCGTCGACTATTACGCGCAGATCAATTTCACCGGCTTTGAAAAGCTGATCGACGCCATCGGCGGCGTCACCGTGTATTCCGACGTTGCTTTTACCACGAAGCACGGCGGGTACCAGATCCACGAGGGGAACAATGACCTCGACGGCGCCGCGGCGCTGGGCTTCGCCCGGGAGCGTTACGCGCTTTCCGGCGGCGACAACGACCGCGGTAAAAACCAGATGAAGATCATCTCCGCCGTCATCGATAAAATGTCGGCGACGACGGTCCTGACCAACTACGCGTCCATTATGGACAGCCTCAACGGCATGTTCGTGACCAACGTCCCGGTGGAAGAGATCTCCCGGCTCGTCAAGCGGCAGCTCACCGACAACGCGAAGTGGACCGTCCACTCCTATGCCGTCACCGGCCGCGGCGGGTTTGACGTCACGTATTCCATGCCCCAGCAGAATCTGTATGTCATGTACCAGAGCGAGGTTTCGGTCGACAAGGCGCAGATCCTTCTGAAGAAGGTGCTTGCCGGAGAGGCCGTCACCGACGCCGACCTCAACTGACAGTTTGCGGGAACGGGATCGGGGAAGGTCCCGGCGCCCCGGATAAAACGTATGCGCTGCCTTCCGGCAGGCAGGATGTCAGAACGGAAAGGATGAGCCAGATGGAAATGTTCACTGCGACTGCTCCGGTGTATGCCGACAGTACAGGCGGACAAAAAACTGTTGAAGAAAAAATCATAAAGGTCGATTTTTCGGAGGATGTGAGACGCCGGGAGCGGTCGGAAAAGCTGTACGCGTTTTTCAGCCGGCTGCAGGACGTTGTCGTCAGCGCCGCGGCGCTGGTCGCAGCGTCTCCCCTGATGGCGGCCCTCGCGATCGCGATCTACGCGGACGACCCCAACGGCAGCCCGATCTTTACACAGACCCGCGTCGGAAAGGACGGCCGCGAATTCAAATTCTATAAGTTCCGCAGTATGGTCGTGAACGCCGAAAGCATGGTGGATTCCCTGATGCACCAGAACGAGGCGGACGGCCCTGCGTTCAAGATCAAGGACGATCCGCGCATCACGAAGATCGGCCGGTTTATCCGCAAGACCAGTCTGGACGAGCTGCCCCAGCTTGTCAACATCCTCAAAGGGGATATGAAGCTGGTGGGGCCGCGTCCCCCTCTGCCCAGAGAGGTGGCGCAGTACAACGATTATCAGAAAAAGCGCCTGAGCGTTACGCCCGGCCTCACCTGCTACTGGCAGATCACGCCTAACCGCAACCAGGTGAGCTTTGACGAGTGGATGGCGCTGGATATGAAGTATATATCCGAGCGCAGTCTGTTCACGGACTGGAAGATCATACTGAAAACGGTTCTGGCTGTTTTCAGAGGCGACGGCGAATAAAAACGGCGCGCTGCCGCCGGAAATACTGCTGTTTTTTGTATGAAACAGCAGTATTTTGCATACACTAACGAAAGCGGGAAGGTGACTCGGATGAATGCTGAAGAGCGGTTTTTCGAAGTATATAAGCGTTACCCGGAAGGAGAATCGTTCTGTCCGTACCGGATCTGCCCCATCGGCGCCCACAGCGATCACCAGTACGGAAAGATCACGGGGCTGGCGCTGGACAAGGGGATCCGGATCGTATACTCGATCAAGAAAAACGGCGTGATCGAGATGAACTCGCTGCAGTTTGACAAGCGGGCGCAGTTCCATGTGCGCAGCGTGCCGGAAGAAAAGTGCGAGGACTGGGCGGATTACCTGCGCGGCGCGACGATCGCCCTGGGCAGGAAGTACGATCTTGATTACGGGATCTGCGGCGTGATCGAGGGCTCTCTGCCGATCGGCGGGCTTTCTTCCTCCGCCTCGGTGGTGATCGCGTTTCTGCAGGCGCTTTGCGCCGTTAACCGGATCCATCTGACGGCACAGGAGCTGATCCAGTTTTCATTGCTTGCGGAAAACGAATATGTCGGCGTCCAGTGCGGAAAGCTGGATCAGAGCTGCGAGATCTACGCGAAAAAAGACCATCTGCTGTATCTGGATACGCTGGATGACAGCTATGAGCTGATCCCCACCGCGCCCAATATGAAGCCGTACGAGATCCTTGTGTTCTTCAGCGGCATTGAGCGCACGCTTGCGGGATCCAAATTCAATATGCGCGTGGACGAGTGCCGCGCCGCCGCGTATGCGCTCAGCGCGTACGGCGGGCTGCAGTACGGCAAATTCAAAGAGGCGTATATGCGCGCCGTCCCGCGGGAGCTGTTTGAGACCTACCGTTACCGGCTGCCCGACAACTGGCGCAAGCGCGCCCAGCACTGGTTTGAGGAATACGAACGGGTGGAAATGGGCGTCGCCGCCTGGCGGCGGGGCGATATGGACGTTTTCGGCAAGCTCTCGTTTGAAAGCGGCAATTCCTCCATCGTCAACTGGGAGACGGGCTCCGATGAACTTAAGACTCTGTATATGCTGCTTTCGCAGACCGACGGCGTGTACGGCGGCAGGTTTTCCGGCGCCGGATTCAAGGGCTGCTGCATGGCGCTGGTGGACCCTGCGTTTGAAGAAAAGATCGTTGAAAAGGTAACGGCGGGGTATCTGGCGCAGTTCCCGGACCTGAAAGACAAGTATTCGGTACATATCTGCCACAGCGCCGACGGGGTGAAGGTATGAGGTGTCTGATCCTTGCGGCGGGCTATGCGACCCGCCTATATCCGCTGACGGAGAATTTTCCGAAGCCCCTTTTGAAAGTGCGGGACAAAGCGATTTTGGACTGGCTGCTGGAAGATATGCGTACCTGTGCCGAAATAGAAGAGTATATCGTGATCTCCAACCATAAATTTGCGTCCGTTTTTGAAAGCTGGGCAGGGGAGAAACGGCTGCAGGGGTACCCCGTGCGGGTGCTGGACGACGGGACTTCCTCCAACGAGACGCGCCTCGGCGCCGTCAAAGACGTGCAGTTCGCCGTTGAAACGCTGGAGCTGTCCGGCGACCTGCTTGTGCTGGCGGGCGACAATCTGCTGGATTTCAGTCTGTGCCGGTTTACAGACTATGCAAAGCAAAAAGGCAAAAGCTGCATCATGCGGTATTATGAAGCGGATGACGCGCGTCTGAAAAAAAGCGGCGTGGTCGTTGTGGACGAAAACGATCTGGTCCTCGAAATGACCGAAAAATCGCCGGCGCCGGCGACCCACTGGTGCTGCCCCGCTTTTTACTATTATACCGCCGAAGACGCGAAACGGATCCCGGATGCGATCGCGGACGGCTGCGGCACGGACGCGCCGGGCAGCTTTATCGCCTGGCTGTGCCGCCACAGCCCGGTGTACGCCATGGAGATGCCGGGCGCGCGGTATGATATCGGGGATATAAAGAGTTATGAGGCGGTACAGGAGAATTATAAAGGATACTTATAATTGATCCGGGAAGAGAAAAAATGGTTCCTCTGAATGTGAGTCTCAACGGTAAATCCATCCTTGTGACCGGCGCCGCCGGATTTATCGGCGCGGCGCTGGCCGAGCGGCTTTTTAAGGAAGCCCCGGACGCTCTGGTCGTGGGAGTGGATAACGTCAACGATTATTATGACCCGGCGCTCAAGGAATACAGGCTTAGGCGGCTGGAGGCAGCGGCGGCGCCCGGACAGTGGAAATTCGTGCGGGGGTCCATTGCGGATAAAGCGCTGGTGGACGGGCTGTTTGCCCGTTATCATCCCGATATCGTCGTAAACCTTGCGGCGCAGGCGGGTGTGCGGTATTCCATTGACCGCCCGGACGTGTATATGGAGTCGAACGTCATCGGCTTTTACAATATCCTTGAAGCCTGCCGGCACAGCTATGACGGCGGCGGAAAGGGCGTGGAACATCTCGTTTACGCCTCCTCCTCTTCCGTTTACGGGGGCAGCAAAAAGGTCCCGTTCAGCGTGGAGGACCCGGTGGACCGTCCGGTATCCCTGTACGCCGCCACCAAAAAATCCAACGAGCTGCTGGCGCACGCGTACGCGAAGCTGTATGATATCCCGTGTACCGGCCTGCGTTTCTTTACGGTCTACGGCCCCGCAGGCAGGCCCGATATGTTTTATTATTCCGCGACAAGGAAGCTGGCGGCAGGGGAAACGATCAAAATCTTCAATTACGGCAACTGTAAACGCGATTTTACATATATTGACGACATCGTGCAGGGGGTCTTCCTCGTCATGCAGGGCGCGCCCGAACGCCGCGCCGGCGAAGACGGCCTGCCCGTTCCGCCGTACCGTTTGTATAACATCGGCGGCGGCACGCCCGAAAACCTGCTCGACTACATCTCTGCGCTTCAGCAGGCGCTTGTGAACGCAGGCGTGCTGCCCGAAGACTACGATTTTGGCGCGCACCGTGAGCTGGTTCCCATGCAGCCCGGAGATGTGCCCGTGACGTTCGCCGACGCCTCTGCCTTGGAGCGTGATTTCGGGTTCCGACCCGGGATCGGCATCCGCGAGGGGCTGGGGCGCTTTGCCGCGTGGTATAAGGCGTATTACGGCTGAGCGCGGCAAAAGAAGGGCGTGTCAAAATGAAAATTGCCGTTGCGGGCATCGGATACGTGGGGCTTTCGCTGGCGGTGCTGCTGGCGCAGCGCAACCCTGTGACGGCGCTGGATATCCTGCCGGAGAAAGCGGCGGCGGTCAACGCCGGGCGCTCACCCATCGGGGACGACGGGATCCGGCGGTTCTTCTCCGAAAAACGGCTCCTGCTTACTGCGACGACCGACCCCGTAAGGGCGTTTTCCGGCGCGGACTGGGTGATCGTTGCGGCGCCGACGGATTACGATCCCGACCGGCATTTCTTTAACACCTCCGCCGTGGAGCAGGTGCTGATACAGGCAAAGCGCTATGCGCCGGAAGCGGTATGCGTGATCAAGTCCACGGTGCCAGTCGGGTATACCGCCGAAATCAGGTCCCGGCTCGGTCTGACGCGGCTGCTGTTCAGTCCGGAGTTTCTGCGCGAGGGACACGCGCTGTCCGACAACCTGTCCCCCAGCCGGATCATTGTGGGTGCGGATCCCGAGGATCCCGCGTTGAAAGCGGACGCGGCGGCGTTTGCGTCGCTGCTGCTTGAGGGCGCCGAAAAAAAGGACGTGCCGGTGCTTCTGATGTCCTATCCGGAGGCGGAGGCGGTCAAGCTGTTCGCGAATACGTATCTCGCCATGCGGGTGGCGTATTTCAATGAGCTGGATACCTATGCCGAGATGAAGGGGATGGACGCCCGCCGGATTATTGAAGGGTCGGCCTGGATCCGCGCATCGGGACGCACTACAATAACCCCAGCTTCGGCTACGGCGGCTACTGCCTGCCGAAGGATTCCAGACAGCTCCTTGCGAATTTTGACGGCGTACCTCAGAACATGATACGCGCCGTCGTGGAGGGCAACCGCACGCGAAAGGAATTTATCGCGGACCGGCTTCTGGCAAAAGCGGTGGCACGGCGCGCAGATCCGCAGAAAAGGGTAGTGATCGGGATCTTCCGCCTGACGATGAAAAGCGGCTCCGATAATTTCCGCAGCAGCGCTGTGCAGGACGTGATCGGTATCCTGCAGAGGAAGGGCGCTGAAGTGATCGTCTATGAGCCGACGCTGCCGGACGGCTCGACGGTGTTCGGCTGCCGGGTGGTGAACGACCCCGCGGCTTTCCGGAAGCTCAGCGACGTGATCGCCGCGAACCGGTACGACGCGTCTTTGGAAGACGTCAAAAGTAAAGTATACACGCGCGACCTGTTCCGCCGGGACTGAAAAACGCCGGAACAGGATCCGGAATGCGAAAAGTAGGCCCCGGAAGCGCTTTGATTTTTGAATGAAAGCTTTTATTATCAGCAAAATAACGGAAGGACCTTTGCAATGAACAAGCAAAAAAAGATTTGTTTTGCCGCTTCTACGGGCGGCCATTACGAGCAGCTTCTCATGCTGCGTCCCCTGATGGAAAAGTACGACAGCTTTATCCTGACCGAGGAGACGCTTTACAAGACCCAGGTCAAAGGGGTCAGGATGTACTGCCTTAAGCAGGTGAACCGCCGGGAAAAAAGCATGCTGCCCAATATGCTGCGAAACGCGTTCACGTCTCTCGGGATCTTCCTTAAAGAGCGCCCGGACGTCGTGATCTGTACGGGCGTGCTCGCGATGATCCCCATGTGCCTGCTTGCGAAGCTGTTCGGGAAAAAGCTGATCTACATCGAATCCTTTGCAAAGGTGACCTCCCCCACGGAGACCGGGAAGCTTCTGTACCGGTTTGCCGACCAGTTTTACGTACAGTGGCCGCAGATGAAACAGATCTACCCAAAGGCGATCTACCTGGGCGGTATCTATTAAGGAGGGCGCGCGATGATTTTTATTACTTTGGGCTCTCAGAAATTCCAGTTCGACCGGCTTTTGAAAGCCGTGGACGCCCTTGTGGAAAACGGGACGATCACGGAGCCGGTATTTGCCCAGACAGGCTATTCGGACTATCAGCCGCAGCATTTCGATTTTGAGCCTTTTATGAGCCGCGAAGCGTTTGCCGAAAAGACGGCCCAGGCGGATATCGTCATCACCCACGGCGGGACGGGCGCCATCATCGGCGCCGTCAAGCAGGGGAAAAAGGTGATCGCCGTGCCGCGCCTGAAAAAATACGGCGAACACGTGGACGACCACCAGACGCAGCTTCTGGAACAGTTTACGGAACTGGGGCTGATCTGCGCCTGCGACGACTGTGAAAAGCTTGCCGACGCGCTGCAGGAAGTCAAAGCGACGACCTATAACCGGTACGAAAGCAATACGCAGACGATTATAGACAGCATCGACCGGTTTTTGAACGGAAGGCTCTGATACGCGGGTGTATACAAATGGATGGATCAGCTACAAATAAAACTACCGATATGAAACGCAGTAATGGCGGAAAAAAGGTCCGGGTCGCACATCTGACGACAAACCTGCGCGCTAACGGGATCACGAACGTCGTACTGAGTTACTGCGGAAATATACCTGCAAACGCGATCGGATCAACGGTGATCACGGCTTCTCCGGTCGACGATATCGCAGTCGAACGCTGCCGGGAGCTGGGCGTCCGGCTGATCGTACTGCCGGACAAAACAAAGGACCCCGCGCACTTTTTCCCTGCGCTGATGAAAGAGGTGTCCGGAAAAAAGTACGATATCGTCCATGTGCACGGCAATTCCGCTACGATCACGGCGGAGCTGATGATCTGTCTGCTGCGCGGCGTGAAAGTGCGGATCGCGCACGCGCACAGCGTGACGTGCGACCATATGAAAGCGCATAAGCTCCTGTGGCCTCTTTTTTGTCATACATATACAAAAGGCTTTGCCTGCAGTACGGCCGCAGGCAAGTGGCTGTTCCGTGACCGTCCGTTCACGGTGCTGCCGAATGCCTTTGATACTCGTCGTTTTATTTTCGATCCGGAAAAGCGGGAAGAGGTCTGTACCCGGTCCGGTCTGCAGGACCGGTTTGTGATCGGCGCGGTCTCCCGGCTGAACGTATCCAAAAATTATCCCTATCTGCTGCAGATTTTTGAAGCGGCGGCAAAGACGCGGCCCGATTTGGCGCTCCTGATCGCCGGGGACGGCCCAGAACGCGAACATATCCTCTCTATGATCGCCGAACATCCTTTTAAGGACCGGATCGTCTATTACGGCAACGCGGCGCACCCCGAGGACGTTTTCAGCGCTGTCGACGCGTTTGTGCTGCCGACGCAGTTTGAAGGGCTCGGGATCGTATTTCTTGAAGCCCAGATCAGCGGGCTGCCCTGTCTTGCAAGCGACGCCGTCCCGCGCGACGTGGTGCTTGATCCGAAAGCGATCTCCTTTTTACCGCTGACAAAGGATCCGACGCCATGGGCGGACGCGATCATAAAGCTGCAGCCAAATTCCGTCCGTGAATCGTTTTACGGGACGCACGCGGCTGAAATCAGCCGTTTTGAGATCTCCGACGCCGCTAAAACGCTTGCCGCCGTTTACCAAAAACTTGCGGCTGCTTCGGGGAGGAAACACAAATGAACGCACAGATGTTGAAAGCGCGCATAAAATATTGCGTGGAGCGGGCAGGGCAAAGCTTTTTCGGCGTTTTCGGAAAGTTGGTCCCCGTCAAAAAGAACCGCGTCCTGTTTTACAGCTTTGTGGGGAACCAGTATTCCTGCTCGCCGAAATATATATGTAATTACATCAATAAAGAATGCCCCGGCGCGTATGATATGATTTGGGCGTTCCGGGATCCGGAGAAGTTCCGCAGCCAGGTGCCTGCGGGCGTGAAGGTCATAAAATACCAGAGCCCGGCGTTTTTCATGGCGCACCTGAGTTCGAAGTATCTGATCTCCAACGTGTTCCCCTACCATCTGATCCCCAAAAAGAAAAATCAGGTGATGATCAATACGTGGCACGGCGGCGGCGCGTACAAAAAAGTGGGGCTGACCGCAAACACGTCGGACCCCCGCAGCTATGCGGCGACCATCCGGTACTGGCAGAAAAACACGTCCGTTTATCTTTCCTCCAGCCGCCTGTTTACAAAGTACTTTATCCGCGAGGGGATGCAGTACAAAGGCGAGGTCCTGAACACCGGGCTGCCGCGCAACGATATCCTGTTTTCGGACGCCGCCGTGCGCGAAAAGATCCAAACAAAGGTCCGGCAGGCGCTTGGGCTTTCGTCCGATACAAAGTGGGTCCTGTACGCGCCGACGTACCGTAAGGATGACGCGCTGGTACATTTCACTTTTGACGCCGACCGGCTGAAAGCTGCGCTTGCGGCGCGCTTCGGCGGCGAGTGGGCGGTGGTGACCCGCGTACACCATCTGACAAAGAAAAAAATCGAGGGCGATACGGTCGACGCCGGCGGGTATCCCGATATGCAGGAGCTGCTGCTGAGCTGCGATATGCTGATCTCCGACTATTCCTCCAGCATCTGGGACGATTGCCTGATGAAAAAACCGTGCCTTCTGTATGCGTACGATCTGGATCTGTACCGGGATAAAACCAGTTTTTTTGTGGATATCATGGACTGGGGCTTTCCGGTGTGCGAGACCTTTGACGGGCTGCTTTCGGCGATCGGGACCTTTGACGCGGACGCGTTCAAAGAAGCGATGGCGCGGCATTATGAGATGCTGGGCGGCTATGATAACGGGACCGGCTGCCGGCAGGTGCTGGAATACATGCAGAAGCAGTGAAGGATTTTATGGATATTTATTAAATTATGGCAGGGGAGCGATCCCCTGTTTTTTTACGGATTTTTACGGCTGTTTTCATAGGTTTTGAATGAAGTGTTTTCTGAAATGTGAAATTTTGAAAACAGTTTACGAAAAAAAAGAATAAAGTGTAAAAATTATTGTAAAAGCAACAAATTTGCAGATTGGTTCTTGATTTTTTTAAAGCAAAACGCTATACTATACTTGGTAAAATGCATAAGTGGGCGAAGTCTGCCTTCCGGGCGGGGAGAGCGGACGTCGCGCCACGGACCTGATTCTTCAAAAAAGGAGTAAACACTATGAAACACACAAAGACAACAAAAGCTTTGAGCGTGTTCCTGTCGTTCCTGATGGTAATGTCCGCGTGCTTTGTGGCATTCCCGTCTCTGGCCGATACGTTCGGTCTGAAAGCGGACGCGGCGATCGGAACCGTGACGGCTGCTCACAGAACTGCTTTGCAAAATGCATTGACTGCATATTCCAATGTTGCAAGTAATACCGATAGGGCGGCAAACGCGGCTGTGCATGTAGCAGAAGCCCTGTTTCCTGCGGTACAGGATCTGGTGACGTCCCCGTCATCCTGGCCTTCCGCGTCAATATCCCATGGCACAATGCCATGGAGCAACTGGGAGCATTCCGAAACGCAAGGCGACAAGACAGCGCCTTTTATGAAAGAGATCCGGGATGTCATTTTGGGGTATTGCGGCAACAATACGCAAAAGACGCTGATCAACAGTCTTATGCCTTATTACGGGAATGATTCCTCCCTTGAAGCCTATTCGTCGGCGAACAAGCTTTGGAATATTAACTTCGGCGACGGATGGGAAGTCGGAAACGATAATACATCTTATTCGGATTATTATCAGCTTTCCAATCAGGGGAACCCCGTTGGCACCGCAGAGCGTACTGAAAAGCAGGCTCTTTATGATTATACACTTGCGGATCTGACGTCTTCTTCTATTCCCGAGACTGTCAGAAAAAAGTATTCAATCGAATATAAGACTGGTTTGTATCAGACCGGCGCCGAAAAGCGTTATCTTACAGCAAAGCATTATACGACGGTTGAATTCTATTATTTCCCCTCGGGTCCTGCTGACACTGCGGAAACATTCAGTATCAAGAATTACCGGGATGATTTGTATACCTTCTTTAACCGTTTTACTTCTGCGCGTATAGCGGAAGATCCGTTTGCGGTTTATGCGAATCTGACTGAAGCGCAGGCGGCTGTCAGCGCGAACAATACCGCATGGAATGCGGTCTTCGGCACATCCCGCTGGGATAAGAATGTGACCTCCGACCAGAACATCATCAATTATTTCGGCGGGCAGGTGACGACGATCGCCGGGGATACCGTCGGTTCCACCGGTTTCTATAATGCTGTCGTAAAATATATGGCGGCGTGCGTTGACGCGGTCAACTACTATAAAGCCAAGCCCTATGCGGAGTATATCGCCGATTACCTGAGCGGTGATCATGCGTTAGACCGGATCCGTCTTGACAACCTCGACACCTCCTACATGGAGCGCAACGCCGCGTATAACCTTTGGTCAACGCTGACGTCGAAAAAGAACAGTATCGAGGATATCTATGCCTCCACCAAGCCTACGAAGGGGTATTCCAAGCTCGGTACGGTGGACGGTTATTATCTTGAAGACACCATCACGGTCCTCACTCTCCTGGAGGACTACTGGGAGTACATCGATCTCAAGAAGCTGAAAGAGACCATCGACGAAAAGATAGAGCTGTTTACCAGAGAGGTTTACCGTGACCTGACGACGGTCAGTGACGAGGAGATCGATATCCTTTATTCCACTGTGGACGGCTGGGTCGACATCCTTGACAGCAACGAGTATTCCGCCAAGGTCAAGAACCGTGTGTTCCCCGAAGGGTACCAGTATGTGAAGGACTATCTGGAGGAGATCGAATATGAGGTCACCCGCCGTGACTTCCATTCCGAGCTGATGCCCATCATGGCGCACTTTATGCCGCTGTTCAACTCCAACCTGCTCAGCTTTACGCCCGCGCAGCTGGAGGCGCGCATCAATGAGGACAAGGCGATCTATCAGGGAGAAACCTGGGAGCCGGAAGGCGTGGACCTGACGGAGGACACCTATCGCTGCTATATCCCCCTTTACAATGCGTATAAACCCAACACGCTGATCAGGGAAGACTTCCTTGAGCTGCTCGATACCTTCAACGAGGACCTGCAGGCGTATATGAAGAGCCTGCATCAGGCGCTGGCGGACGATCTGGTCGTCAAGGTTACGGATGCCATGAACTACACGGAGGCCGGCACTGCGGAGATCACGCTGAACAACTTCTCGCTGATCAAGACCTCGGTGGACCGCGTGCGCAACAACTATATGACGACCTATACCGTCACGGTCGGCGAAGGCGACGACGCGCATGAGGAACAGGTCTATATCCACGACTGGCTGCTGAACGTCGCCAGTATCAAGGGACAGACCTCGAACGACGGCGAAGGCCATCTGATCGGCAATTTCTACGATATCACCTTCGGCAATATCTTCAACGTCAACGTCACGATGAGCAACGGCGCCGTGTACTCCTTTGCGAACGCCTACGATATCATCATGAACGGCGACTTCATGCAGCGGTATGAAGCATTCGTCGCCACCGGCGGCCTCGATCACTGGAACCAGCTCCACTTCTACAGAACGGACGGTACCATGACGAGCGAATCCGCAGTTGCGGGCGCAAACGAAGTCAACCAGGTAAAGTATGCGTCCAATACCGCGCCCATCATCAACCGTCTGCCGTACGCGGATGACCTCGGCAGAGGCAACGATACGCTGGCGAACGACACCTATACCGTAACGAAGACCAAGATGAACGACCTGATCAATCAGCTCGACACCTTCCTGCAGTCGGGCGACATGGTCGCGATCCTTTCCACCCTGATCGATTCCGATATGCTTCAGGACGTCAACCTCAGCGAGTACGTCATGAAGCTCCTCTCTGAAAAGCTGTTCACGGATGAGATCATGAACAAGCTGACCAAGCTGATCTTCCCGACCCTGACCGAAAAGCTTGAGCTCCTCTGGCGTGAGCTGGACGGCAAGGGCGAATGGTACGCGTCGGTTTACACGCTTGACGGCGGTAAGACCATCTACTATATCGCCGACCAGCTTCACATTGCCGCCTATCCTTCACAGATCAAAAACGTGTTCAGCTCGATCCCGCAGCTTTCACAGGTCGCGGCGCGCATGAACCAGGCTACCTACAGCCGCGGCGATTTCTACCGCGCGGATGAGTGGACCAGCCTGATGAACGAAGACGGCGATCTGGACTTCGTCTGGGGCATTGACGCCGTGGAAAAAGGCGCAAACGAATCCTATGAAGCATGGTTTACGCGCAGAGTGGGCGCCTTTAAGGTGGCGCTGACAGGCGTGCTGAACTGCTTAAAGGATATTGCGTTTGCCCTGTTTGCAAACCAGACCTATAACGCCGACGACGTTGTGGACGTCGTAAGACTGAAGGTTCTGGCGATCTTCAGCGGCAAGCCGAACCTTGAAGATTTTGAGATCCAGGGCATCAACGGTTATTCCCGCGTGATCGTACCGCTTCTGGAAGCGCTCGGCTGCGCGGACGCCGACATCATTCCTTCCGGTCAGGTGAACCAGAGACTGTATCAGCAGAGTTCAAATTCGACCGCAGCGCTTGTGAACGCGATCTTTGACCCGATCGTCCATCTGGTCACGGACCAGATCGCGACCGCGCCGCTGGCGAAGATCCTGGACGTTCTGCCGAACCTGCTCTATTTCCTGGCGTTCGGCACCATTGACGAGCTGGTCAGGACCCTGAATATCAAGGCGAAAGGCAAGGTCGCATTCTTTAAGATCTCCACGATCATCAACGTGCTCGGCGCGTTTATCGACGTTCCGGTTTCTACAGACGGAGACTGGGTCGTGATCAACATCCTGCACGTCATGGGCAAGAACAGCGTCAATGAACTGATCGAGCAGGTCGATATCACCGACCTGAACGATATCGTCCGTTTCGTGATCGATATGGCGATGCCGTCTATGAGCGGCATGGAGGTGCCGATCGTCGACGTCGGCTCGGTGTTGGCGCGTACGTGGCTGACCCGCAACGCCTCCTCCAAGGCGCTGGATGCCAATAATAACGCGACGACCCGGAAGAAATTCACCGCCGATCAGGCCGATATGTTCTACGACATTTTGTCGTGGGTCGGCAAGGCCTTCCAGAACGAGTCGTTTATCGGGCAGCTGATGTCCATCATCACGCACACCAACGAACGGCAGGAGGGCATCATTGCAGACGTGCTCACCGGCATCCGGGACGGCGGGCCCGCGGCGTTCGTCTGCGCGCTTGTGGAGCTGTTCCAGCCGAAGGTGCGCAACTCCGGTATCTACATCAATTCCACTTACAAGGTCGCCGACTACGTCTGGTACACCAGCAACAAGTCCGCAGTGGAGGATATGCAGAGCAAGCCGATCTCGAGCTATCTGTACCTTAACTACGGCAACGACTGGACCTACGTCAAGGCGAACACCTTCGTCGAAAACGCCGATATCATCATCACGAAGCTGCTGGAGAACCAGCTCAAGGAGCGTGAAGTCAACTCCTTCGGGGAATGGCTGCAGTACTGGATCTCCCAGGCGTGGTCCAACGAAGCGCTGACCATGGTCATGCGGCTGCTCGTCAAGATGGGCGGCGCGCTGGATTCCGACCTGCTGAAATATGTGATCAGCCGCTTCACGGAAGAGGGCATGGACCTGACCCAGTGGAACCGTTACTGGGGCTTCCTGTATGCCGACGCGGTGACCGAAGAGGTCACGGACGACGAAAACAACGTCACCGTTACTTATCCCATCGGCGAGAAAGACTTCTACGACTGGATCGACCTGTACAATCAGGAGCAGGCGACCATCACGGATCTGTACAATTACATCACCGCTTATTTCGCGGCGACCGGCGGCATGCCCGAGGGCCTGACGATCGATCCCGAGGATATGAGCTTTACCTACACGTCCGGCTCTGCGGACACCAACGTCCTGCGCAGCTTCAGCGTGCGCGTCGCCAACAGCGACGAGCGTTCCCCGGAGGAAGCTGAAGACGGAAAGAACAACCGCTTTGTCTGGAGCCTGAACGGCGCCGAGCTTGCGGAGGGCGACCGCGAAGCGTTCGAGAATATGCTTGCCACGATGCTGGAAGGCATGATGCCTGCCATCGACATCTTCCTGTCCGGCGAGACAGGAAAGCTGTTCCCGCAGGCCAACGGCACCAGCCTTCTGACCATTTACGGCTCCAACGGTTACGACAGCGCCATCGTCCCGCTGTTTGAGGCGATCGGCATCGACAAGAACACCGACCCGTCCTTCACGGGCCTGAAGACCCAGGTTGAATTCGACGCGCTGCCCACGCCCGAAGAAAAGGTCGACTACCTGTTCGACGTGGCGTTCGGCTACCTGGAGAACATCATGGGCGATATCACCGACAAGCTGGACGACGAGGGACACCCGATCGTGGACGAAGAGGGCAACCCCGTCAAGGATTACAACGTCTTCATCAGACGTGTGCTTACCGAGAGCCTGCCGAGTATCATCTACTTTATCCAGTCCAACGGCCTGTCGGTTGCCGTGCGCAACCTGATCCAGCCGCTGCTGACGGTCATCGACGACGTGCGTCCCATCTTCAACGTCAACGACTTCCTGTATGAGATGCTCACGGATACGATCGACAACATGATGGACATGGGGTTTGAGCGCACCGCCTCCGGTGAGCTTGTGGATATCAACCCCTTCGGCATCGACCTGAAGGATCTGTCCGTTCATAAGATCGCCGATATTCTCGAGGCGCTTCTGTCTACCGACGAGAAAGCCTTTGACGCAACGCCTCTGGTTTACGGTATCGACGCCATCTGCGCGGTCAACTCCAAGGTCGTCCTGTCCAAATCCTCCGTCAGCACAAACAATGCGGGCGTCACCTATCGGCGGCTTACCTTCATTGACGGCGCATATGCATATGATGAGGCGACCGGTACGTTTGCGAACGTCAACGACCCCGCCAATATCATTACGATCCTTCTGAGTCTGATACTCGATCTGGTCCTGACCGGCGACAACGCCCAGATCATCACGGATCTGATCGGCAAGATCGCGGGCGACAACCCGATCATCGAGCTGATCCCGACCGTTGTGGAGGCGCTGACCAACGCCAGCCTGATCGACAACTACATGATGGATCCCAACTGGTTCTACTTCGACGGTTTCTATGAGAACGAGTCGGATCATCATACCTACGTATGGAACCTGCCGGTGGCAGAGGCTGCCGTGACGATGCCCATGCGTTCCATCTTCTACCTGCGTTACGCGAAACAGGGCGAACTGAGCGAGAGCTCCAACCTCTGGACCAGCAACATGGCGCATTACCTCGATCAGTCCTTTGCGTCGCTGGTGGATATGATCATCGGCATGGTTACGGACTACTCGAGCCTGCAGGCGCTTCTCAACGGCGAGGAGCTTGAAGACGGCACCTTCAAGGAGGGCCTCTGGAACGACGGCGCGATCCTGTTCACCGACAAGACCATCAGCGATATCGCGAAGCTCCTGCGTGAAAAGGTCGTCCCGCTGGTTGAGTCCTTCAGCGAGCTGCTGAACATCTTCCTCGGCTTTGACGCCAGCTACTGGAACGAGACCAAGTACCCCGTCATCGAGGCGGAGGACGCACAGGTCCTGTCCAACGAAGACTTTGCCGAAGAGCTCGGCAAGCTGTTCATCCCGTTCGACGGCGGTGAAGATTCCGAGAACGGCGGCCTTCTGTCCTGGCTGCTTGCCGGCAGAGACCTGAAGCTGTTCTATACCTATAAGACCGACCACGGCAACACCTACGTGGTGGATTCCTCCGACCATGCGGTCGACCGCATCGTCATCAAGGGCGCGCAGGGTTACATGCGCGCGCTGGTGCCGATCATTGAGGCGCTCGGCTTCACGGTTCCCGCCATGGAAGAGGGCGACACCGGCGTCACGATCCTGGTCAAGGCGATCACCGCCGTTCTCAACGAAGTCAAGGGCATCGTGAACGGAACCTCGCTTGCCGAGGGAGAGACGCTGTTCGACAACGTCCTCAACCGCCTTGCGAATATCCTGTACTTTGTCAACGCCAACGGCATCGTTGCCAGCGTCGTCAACCTTGTGGCGCCGCTCGCCCCGCTTGCCATGTCCATCGCGCCGCTGCTTGTCAGCGAAGAGGGTGAAGAGGGCGAAGAGCCTGTGTGCGACCGCGACAAGTTTATCGCCATGGTCGATACCCTGATCAAGAACGCGTTCTCCGAAGAGGTCGACGACGGCGAGGGCGGCACCACCACCGTCAGCAAGCTGCCCGACACCTTCTCCATCGCGGACCTTGACCTTGAAAACATCTTCGAGCTGCTCAACGTCGTCATGGGTCTGGATATCAACTCCGCTGTGACCATGACGCTGCCCGGCACCGGCGAAGGCGATACCGTTCAGTATAACTACCTGACCGACTTCTATCTCGGCGCCGTCGATCCGTATCAGTCCGCCAACGGCAGACTGTCCTACCGGATGCACTTCACGGATGAAGAGAGCCGCGCCGATATGATCACCATCCTGCTCTACACCGTCTGCGACGTGTTTGAGGGCGGCGAGAACGACGCGTTCTTCATCGATATGTTCTCCCCGGATATGGTGGACGAACACGGCGACAAGATCCTCGACGAAAACGGCGATCCGATCAAGGATACCGCTGCGGGCGAAAGGACCTTCCGCAAGATCCTCGCCATGCTCAACACCACCGTCCAGGGATATGAGGGCTACGACTGGTTCTACTTTGACCACCAGGTCCGTCAGCTGTATACCTCCCGGAACCTGGCGGGCGAGGAGCTTGCAGAGGCGATCAACCTTTTGGCTTCCATCTATCTCCAGACGATCGACGAGGACGGCTATTATGTGGTGAAGAAAGAAGACACCACCATGGAGCAGCTGCTGACCGGTTATCTGAACTACACAGACTCCAACATCTGGAAAGAGGATACCGCGCGGGCGGTGGAGCAGCAGTTCAAGGAGCTGATGAAGCTGGTCATCCAGGCGGTCGATAAGGACGGCGTGGTGCCGGACGGCGCCGCCGACCCGGTGGGCGTCTACCTCAAATCCCTGTTTGACGGCCTGAACCTGTACTCCAAGGCGAACATCTACAAAGTCGGCGCGCTCATCGGCAACGCCATGGGCAACATCGACGAGAACCTTGCAAACCTCATCGGCGTGTTCATCGAGGGCTTTGACCCGCACGCCTGGGATGAATATATCTACAACGAGCCGACGGACGACGCCGAAAAGATCGGCACGACCTACGTCAACGATGACGGGCAGACGATCACCTATATCGCGAACGAGAATTACGCCGATAACCGTGATGCGTTCGTGGACGGCCTGGTCGATATCTTCTCCTCCTTCCAGATGGTGCTCAACTGGCTGATGGTCGGCGATATGCGCGACGAGCACGGCGAGGCAAAATACGCCATCCGCCTGTTCTTCCTGAAGGACAACACCGACGCGATCGTTCTCGGCGGCGCCAACGGCTTCAAAGAGGCGCTGGTCCCGCTGCTGGAGGCGCTTGACTGCGAATTTGATACGGCTGCCGTCAACGATCCGGAACTGACCGGTGAAGAGGCTGTACGGCTTACGATCAACTCGCTGCTTGACCGCATCGACAGCATCCTGAACCCCGCCGAGGGCGATGTGATCGACCAGATCGTGGGCCTGCTGCCGAACCTGATCTACTTCATCAACGCCAACGGCCTGAGCGTGACCGTTCAGAACCTGCTGCGCTCCGTCACCACGCTTCTTGAAGGCGTCGCGGCGATCCAGGGCGGCGAAAAGGGCGATATCAACAGCCTGCTCGGCCTTGACAAGAAGGGGATCGACATCTATGACCTGTCCTTCGAGGGCATCTGCAAGGCTGTCACCGGCCTCACCGCCAAGGACGACGATCCGGGCCTTGAGATTCTGAAGGCGATCTCCCGCTACACGGTCAGCACCGATCCCGAGACCGGCGAAGAAGTCATCAACTACCAGCCCAGCTACCTGCAGCAGTTTGCCGTCGGTAAGGTCTATCCCTACGAGTCCGCTGCCGACCGTACCTACTTCAAGATGACCTACGCGGGTGAGGACATGGAAAAGATCAACATGTTCACCATCCTCATCTGTACGGTGATCGACGTGTTCAAGTACACCGACAACGGCGCCTTCCTGCGCAGGGTCCTCGGCGAGAATATCTACAACGCCATCGAAAAAATCCTCAACTTCACCATGGGCGAGATCAACTACGAGCCCTTCGACTGGTTCTACTTCAGCGAGGTCGCGAAGCAGCAGGCGGAGAACGGCGAGATTCTCGCGAACGACGGCGACACCTACCTGGTAAAGAGAGACGAATCCACGCTCGGTTACCTGGTTTACAAGAACTACTGGAACTACGGCCCGGACGGCACCGACATCAACGCCGGTACCGCAGGCTATATCCGACAGAACTTCTATAACATCGTCAACATGGTCGTATCCAAGGCTGTGAAGAAGGACGACGGCACCTATTACGCTTCCCTCGACGAGTTCATCGCCGACAAGTGGACGGCGCTGAATCTGTGCTCGACCGAAAACGTGAACAAGGTCTCCGATATGATCATCGGCGCGGTCAACGGCCTGGACGACACCATCAAGATGATCCTCAACCTTGTGCTCGGCATCGATCTGACGAACCTTGAGCCTTATGAAGGCGAGATCACCAGCATCGAACAGTTCGTGGACGTCCTCGGCAATCTGCTTGAGCCTGCCGCACCTGTTCTCAACTGGTTCCTGGTCGGCGAGAACACGCCGCTGGAGCTGTTCTACGATAAGGACGGCGGCCCCGCCATCTCCCTGACCGGCGCAAACGGCTTCCAGACCGCGATCATCCCGATCCTTGAAGCGTTCGGCTGCGACATGAGCGATTACGACGCCAAGTTCCCGGTCATCGACGCCGAGACGGGTAAACGCGATATTACGGGCGTAGGCGCTATCAAGTATACCGCAACGAAGCTTCTGACGCTGGTGGACGGCATTGCGACCTCCGGGCACGCGCTGGAAGACGTTGTGGCGATGATCCCCGAGCTTGTCTACTTCATCAACACCAACGGCCTGTCCGTCTCCATCCGTAACCTGCTGGCGCCGGTCTCCAAACTGATCGAAGCGGTCGGCGAGTTCATGGACGTCGGCGACTTTGAAGGCATCGACGCCGTGATCCCGATCCTGATCAACGCGCTGAAGGATCAGGAAGCGCTGGCGGACCTGCCGCTTGACGACGACTTCTCGCTCAACGACCTGACCATCACCGGCATCTTCGGCATCGCCGAAAAGATCACCGGTATCAAGATCAATGCGGCTGTCACCATCGACGGCAAGAACGTCTACAAGACGCTGGCGCTGGGTATCATCACACGTTTCGCCTCCAAGAACGGCTCCACGGCATACCGCATGGATCCCGGTACGTATACGTACGGTCAGGATCCCAACGGTTCGCTTACCAACATCGATATGATCTCGATCCTGGTGGCGACGCTTGTCAACGTCTTCAACTATGAGGAGAAGGACGACGAAGGTATCGTCACCTTCGCGAACATTGACCAGTTCAAGAAGCTGCTTCCCGAAAACATCTGCAACGCCATCCATAACCTGCTGAACCTTGAGGGTGACGAAAACTACGTTGATTATTCGTGGCTGCATACGCACAAGGCCGCAAACGATTTCTCCGAGATCGACGCAGAGTATCAGAACCAGGTGATCACGCCGCTCAACAAGACCTCCAAGCTGACCGGTACGAAGGGTTACGACCGTTACTGGACCAGAGAGATGGCGGAATACGTTGCGGCGAATCTGTTCGACGTGGTCAACAAGGTCCTGCTGCTGCTCGGCATCAAGATCGGCGACGGCGAGATCTCCCTTGACAGCATCGAATCCCTGATCACCAGCTTCATCGGCGGCACGCTGTACTCCAACGAGAATATGGCGAAGATCACCGGGCTTGTGTGCAACGGTATCGCGAGCCTGCAGGAGCAGGATTCAGAGGGCTTTATCAGCACTGTGCTCGGCGTGGCGCTCGGTATTGACCTTGACGATATCATGGCGTACAAGGACAGGACAGACTTCGGCTTTGCGGACGGCGACCGCAACGGCTTCGTGGCTGTGCTCAGCGAGTTCTTCAGCCCGCTCAACCCCTTGCTCAAGTGGCTGCTGATGGATGAGGATATCGCGCTGTTCTACAACGGCAGGTACGAAGACCTGATCGTGATCCCGGGCGGCAGAGGTTACGAGTATGCGTTCATTCCGCTGATCGAAGCCATCGGCGGCGAGAATGACAACATCAAGACCTTTGCCGAGTACAAGGCTCACGTCCAGAGCAATCCCAACGCGGTGCTCATCGACGTGCTCAACCCGCTTCTCGACATCGTGGACGGCCTGCTTGAAGACCCGCTCAACGGCCTGCTTGCGCGCCTGCCCGCACTTGCGTACTTTATCAACTCCAAGGGCGTTTACACGGTCGTCCAGAATATCATCCACCCGGTCATTGCGATCATGAGCGCGCTCAGCGAGCTTTCCGAGAGCATTCCGGATATCAACGAACTGATCGACACCGAGCTTAAAAAGCTGATCGACGTCGGCCTTGAGGAGCTTGACTTCCAGAAACTGTTCGAGCTGATCATCGGCCTGCTGCCCGGCAACCTGTCGAACCTTACGCCTTTGATCGTGGACGCCGTCGGCGAGTTCACACTGGGTGTGATCGAGCCTTATAACTCCAAGACGCTCGGCAGCAAGAACCCGTTGAACAACATGCAGGGCCATGCGTTCACCATGCGGTATTCGCTTGACGGCAGCAGCGCCGGCAGCGGCACGGGCGCAGAATCGCTTTACGCCTCTCCTGCGGATATGATCACCACCATCCTCCGCTTCCTGCTCAAGTGGATCACGATGGAAGAGAACCAGCCCACCATCCGTATCTTCATCAACGAGTACGTCACCGACGAGATCGCGAGAAGATACGTCCACAACGTTTACGACGGCCTGTGCAGCTTCCTGCTGCAGCCCTTCGGAATCAGCATGATGATGGGTACGCTCTACTACGTATTCTTTGCGGCTGACGTCGGCACGGACGGCGCGATCAACGTTGTCCAGAATACCGGCGCGGTCTGGGGCGTGCTTTCCCAGGCGCTCACCAAGCTGAACGTCTCCTGGCTGGCTCCGATCGTCGTCCAGCTGAACACCACCTACGCCAGCGTCAACGGCGCCAACAACGGCGATGACGATCCCGGCTTCGGTGCAGGAAACGGCGACGGCAGCGGCAACGGGACCTCGCAGACGCAAACGGGCGATGAAAACGACGGCGGCGGTTCCGGATTGAATCTGAACTTCTTCCAGAGGCTCATCAAGTGGTTCCAGGATCTGTTCGCCAAGATCATGTCTCTCTTCAAGAGAGGATAACACCGTTTCCCACGGCGCATTGATCGCCGGATACAGTAAATAAAAAGATCTGCCGCAGCTGTAAAAGCAGCTGCGGCAGATTTCATATTTTGATCAGACATGGGAGAGATAAAAAAGCAAAAATGCAAAAACGATAGTGACAAATAAGAATACTTTGTTGCTTATTTCGCTTTAATTGTCCGTTTCCTTTGCAAGGATCCGCCCCATCTGTACGCCCATCACGGACGCCATCATCAGGCCGCGGGTCCAGCCGGAGGAGTCCCCGAGGCAGTGCAGGCCCTTGACGCTGGTGTTGAAATCCTCATCCATCTTGATGCGGTTGGAGTAAAATTTCAGCTCCGGCGAGTACAGCAGCGTCTCGTACGCCGCAAAGCCGGGCACGACCTGGTCCACCGCCTGGATGAAATTGATGATATTGATCATGGCGCGGTAAGGCATGGCGGCGGTGATATCGCCCGCTACGGCGTCCGGGAGCGTGGGGCGCAGGTTTGCGCGGGCAAGCTCCTTTTGCCAGGTCCGCTTGCCGTCCAGAATATCGCCGAAGCGCTGGACCAAAATATGGCCGTTGGCGAGCATATTGGTCAGTTCCCCGACCTTCTGCGCGTACTCGATGGGCTGGTTGAACGGGACGCTGAAATTGTGGGAGCACAGGATCGCCAGGTTCGTGTTGTCGGATTTCAGCTCCTTGTACGAGTGGCCGTTCACGACCGCCAGATTGTTGTCGTAATTCTCCTGGCTCACAAAGCCGCCCGGGTTCTGGCAAAAGGTGCGGACCTTGTTTTTGAAGGGCTTCGGGTAGCCGATCAGCTTTGATTCATACAGCGCCCGGTTCACGGTCTCCATGACCTCGTTGCGCACCTCCACTCTGACGCCGATATCCACGGTGCCGGGCTGATGGGCGATATTGTACGCTGCGCACAGCTTTTCCAGCCAGTCCGCGCCGCGCCGCCCGGTGGCGATGATGGTGTGTTTTGCTTCAATGGACAGTTCCTGTGCGCCCTGCCGCGCGACGACGCCGCGGCAAACGCCGTGCTCCTGATCCAGAAGCAGCGTTTCGCATTCGCAGTCGAACAGGATCTCCACGCCCTGTTCAAGCAGGTGCTGCTCGATCGCGTAGTACAGCGTCTGCGCTTTTTCGGTTCCCAGGTGCCGGATCGGGCAGTCTACAAGCTTGAGCCCCGCCTGGATGGCGCGTTTGCGGATCGCCTTGACCTCCTCGGTGTTCTCCAGCCCCTCAATGTGCGTGTCCGCGCCGAATTCCAGATAAATGCTGTCGGCGTAGTCAATGAGCGACTGCGCGGTCTCTTCTCCGATGAGGGAAGGCAGGTCGCCGCCGACTTCATAGGAGAGGGAAAGCTTTCCGTCGGAAAATGCGCCGGCGCCGGAAAATCCGGTGGTGATATGGCAGTTCGGTTTGCAGTTCATGCAGCGCTTCGTCTTTTGCTTGGGGCAGGAGCGTTTTTCGATCGCTTTTCCCTTTTCCACGATCACGATCCGCTGTTTGCTGCCCCTGCGCAGCATCTCCAGCGCCGTAAAGATCCCGGCGGGACCTGCGCCGACGATCACAATATCGGTTTTCATAAGGTTCTCCTTTTTTCTGTCGCCGGAAGCCTGCCGGCGGCCGTTTTTTGTTCAGTTCTGTTTCTTTACGATCGTATACTCGTCTCCGGGGGTGTAGTACGGGCAATTGCGGAAGCGGTCGTCCAAAAAGTGTTCGGCCTCGTCCATATCCAGCGGCGCCGAGCAGACGCTTTCGCCCGTTTCTTCATCTTCGCCGCAGTATAAACAGTTTTCGCAGACAGTCAACCGGATCGCCTCCACGTTCTTTATCATCGTTTTGCCGGAATACTATTTTATCACAGAAGGCGGTGGAAGGCAATGCTTTTTTTCGGTTTTTCGATCGCTGCTTTTTATGGATATTATACAGTAAAAACAGTGCATATTTTTTTATAAAAGCGGGCGGTTCCTTGGCTATTTATGTTGACTTTTGTTTAAATAGGTGATAAAATTAACTAAATAGATTTAAATATTTTGTATGAGGTGAAGAATATGAGAAAATGCTTGAGCGTTGTACTGGCGTTGCTGCTGGCCGCAACGGCATTTTTTGCGTTTGCAGCGGCGTCGGCGCCGCCTGCCGCGCAGCCCGGCGCGCCTGCGCAGCCCGGCGGTTCGTCGCAGACCGGCAGCAACACCTATAATTTGGTGCTGGTCATGGACGCCAGCGGCTCGCTGTCGTCCAATTCCGACCCGCAGCGCCTGCGCGACGAAGCGGCAAAGCTGTTTATCGAACTGCTGGACGATTCGCAGCCCAACAAGCTCGGTTACGTGCGCTTTGCCACCAAGGTCGATGAAAAGGTCGACCTGCAGACGATTACGCCGGACGTGAAGACCTCAGTGCTCACGAAAATCCAGAGCGCGCCGGATCCCACGAAGGCGGACGACACCAATATCGGCGAGGCGCTGAACGTGGCGGTGGATATGCTCAAGGCGGAGCACGCCGCAAACCCCGACGTGCCGAACGTGATCGTCTTTTTCAGCGACGGCAACACGGAGATCCTCAACGGAAAGGGACAGCGCGACGCGAAGAAAGAGACCGCCTCCCGGGAACTGAAGGATACCGCGATTCAGAACGCCAGAGACGAAGGGATCAAGGTATTCAGCCTCTGCCTGAACGCCGGCGGGACCTCAAGGGTCGACGAAATGCAGGCGGTGGCGACGCAGACTGACGGACGGTTTATCGAGATCCATGATTCCAACGATCTGCCGCTTGCGTCTGCAACGTTATTGCAGATGCTGAACCAGGATGCGCCTCCTCCGGATGACGATAACGGCGGACGTATCACGATCCCGTCCAGCGGGAGCCTGGACGCCGTTTTCCACGTCCCGGGCATCGGCGTCAACGCGATCAATATCGTCCTGTACGGACCTGTCACCGGTTATCAGGTGACGAAGCCGGACGGTTCCGACGCCCAATGCCAGGAGGGCCTGGACAGCAACGCGTATCAGCTGCTGAAGATCGCGGACGTTGTACGCGGCGAATGGAAGCTCCACCTGACCGGGACGCCCGGCGACGAAGTCGGCATCCAATGCCTCGAGAACACGTATCTGGAAGTGACCGCGCAGGCGGCGTCGGCAGAGACCATCCTCAGCCCTAATGACCCGTACACGATCACGGCGTTTCTGAAGGACGATACGAAAACGGCTGCAGCCGACGATTATCAGGGCTTTGAAGCGAAGGTCAACGTCCGGGATAAATTCGGTAAAGTCATCCGTTCCGAACCCATGAAGGTAAACGGCGACCATCTGGAAGCGGCGCTGACCATGGAAGAGGGCGCATTTAAATTCGACGTGGACGTGGATTTCGACGTGGACGGCGAGCCCGGATCTGAGATCCACAGAGCTTCCGACGTGATCGGCCCGATCGAGTTTACGCTGGATCCGAACCTGCTGCCCAACGACCCGCCCACGGTGAATCCGGCCGTGCTGGAAGACAAGATCAGTCTCTGGCCCTTTAAGAAAAACGTAAAGCTCTACGACCTGAAGCAGTATTTCAGCGACAGTCAGGATCCCATTGAGGATCTGGAAGTGCAGCTGACGTCGAAGACCTTTGACGATAAGGACTTTACCTACGACCCGCAGACGAAGGAACTTACCGTTTACTCGCCCGGCGCTTCAAAAGGCGATTTCCGGTTCACCTGCTACGATACCCGCGGAGAATCCGTGGATTTCAAGGTGGTGCTGAAGATCAACCACATCGGCAGGGTCACGGCGATCATTTTCGGGATCCTGGTCCTTCTCGGCGCCGGCGCGCTCATCTTCATTTCCGTGCGGCTTGCCGGAATGCGCTTCCGCGGCCCGATCACCATCACGCCGCAGGACACCTACAATCCGGTCATTCTGGAATACCCCGGAAAGGGCAAATGTATCCTTGCTAAGTTCAGCGGCCTGCCGAACGTCGGACTTGACCAGAGAAAGTCCTATTTCCAGGCGCAGGCGGGCAACTTCATTACCTTTGTTACGGACCGCCCGGTCACGTGCGGCGTGTCCAAGCCCGCAAAGAAAATGAAGATCCAGGCAGGCAGGGAATACATGATCACCGTACCGAACGCGCCGGCCGGCAAGCCTTCGGCGCCCAAGGGCAACCAGGGCGGCAAGCCCGGCGGCGGTTTCGGCAATAACGGCCAGCAGGGCGGTTTCGGCGGTTTCGGCGGCTTCGGCGGCAACGGCGGCGGCTTCGGAAACAATAACGGCGGCGGCTTCGGCTACGGCGACGGCGGTTTCGGAGACAACGGCCAGAACGGCGGTTACAGCTACGACGGCTTCGGCAACACCGGCGGCAGCTTCGGCGGCAACGCCAACGACAGCTACGACGGCGGCTATGACGACGGCGGCTACAGCAACGGTTCGATCAGCTTTACGGTCCTGTATGAACCGAAATCCGGCGGAAAAAGAAAAAGATAAATAATATATTCGGGAGGATATGTATGTATAACAAACTGTTACTTATCAACGGCGGCGGCGTGACCAGCATGGCGCAGAAGAGCAGACAGGCGAAGAACTGTGCGAACATCGTGATCGGCCTCGGCGGAACGGGAACGTTCTGCACGAAGATGATCAAGACGCAGTCGTTCCAGCGTCTTCGTTTCAACGGCGACGACACGAACGGCAGGTTCCACCGCATCAAGTTCCTGAGCATCGATACCGATATCAAGGCGGACGGACAGAACGATGAAAGCAACATCATGGGTCTGGACGCCGACGAGATCATCAACATCGAGGACCATTCCCTGATCGACGCGCTGCACGACGGCGTACAGTGGCAGGATTGGGTGCCCAAGGACGGGTCCCTGAAGGCAGGCAGCGGCGCCGGCGCGTCCGGTGTGCGTCCGCTGGGCAGACTGTATCTTGCGGGCAACGCCCAAAAGGTCATCACCCGGATCCAGAATATCTATAATGAAGCCACCAGCGGCCTTGCCATCAGCAAAATGGCGGACGGTGCCTCCCGTGCGTACATCCACGTGATCTCCGGTATGGGCGGCGGCACCGGCTCCGGTACCTTCCTGGATCTGTGCTACATGCTCAAGGAATACTTCCCGGACGCCAACATCATCGGCTATTTCTTCCTGCCCCAGGTCAACGAGGACGTGGTCGCCGCTGCGGACGTGAAAGCGTATATCCGCAACAACGGCTACGGCGCGATGCAGGATCTGGATTACTGCATGTCTCTGGCGAAGAACCACGGTGCGTTCGATCAAGTCTATAATACGTCTCCCGTTCGTCCGATCCCGTGGAGCAGTGCCCCCGTGCACCTTTGCCACATCATCAGCAACCAGGGCGCCGTGATGAACGGCCACGGCAAAACGGCATACAATTACGCGATGAACGTGGTCACGGAATATCTGCTGGACTTCTTTGTGGACGCGGCGGGCAAAGACCACGACATGATCTCCGAGATCTCCAACGCCGATACCAAGATGCACCAGGCGGAAGCCAAGCGGACCTGCGGCTATAACTGCAACTATTCCTCCATGGGTTCCTCCTGCGCCATCGTGCCGTTCCGTGAGATCAACACGTATCTGACCGCGCGTCTGTTCAGCGAATTTAACAAGATCTTTACCTCCAGGGGGACTGCGTTCCCGATCGCGGACGATATCATGCGGATCGCATGCAACGCGTATGCCCGCGGCGGCATGGGCCAGAACGCCGTTTACGACGGCATTCTTCGCCAGCTTTACAATAAGGCGAACCCGACCATGTTTGCACCCTTCCAGTATGACATCAAGGACGTCGACTGGAACAACATCGTCACCGATAAGGATATGCTTGCCCGCATGGGTGCGGACATCCAGATCCCGCGTCAGCTCTACGATCACTATGAACCGCAGCTCAACCAGAAGATCGGCGTGTATGAGACCAACATGAAGTCCATGCTGGATATCAACAACTCCGGTTCGCTGCTGGGGCAGATCAAGCGGCAGCTCAACATGGTCGCCTGCGACGTGACCAAGGGACCGGCTTACGCCTACGGCGCCATCAAGCGTGCGGAGAAGGGGAGCCTGGTCAACATCATCGACGGCCTGATCGCCCAGAACATCCAGACCCTCAACAACAAGGAGCTGAACATCCAGTCCCGCGTCGCCGAGTACAACAACGCGGTCCTTGACGCGAAGACCGCCGGCAGCCTGTCGCTCAAGAAAAAGAGCGCCATCGCGGAAGAGGCGCTCATCGGCTACATGGCGCAGCTTTCCGAGGTCCATATGTTCAGACGCCTCGGCAAGATCCTGTATGAGTTCAAAAAGCAGCTGATCACGGAGGCCGATACCTATTATATCCGTCTGCTCAACGTTTTCAACGAGCTGATGGAAACTTTCCTGCAGAACGAAAAGGACATCGAATCCGACACGCCGCTGGCGGTGGATACCTCCTATGCCGAGTATCTGCTGACCATGGACCAGATCAAAAAGACGCTGGATGAGGAGATCGCCAAGTCGGTGCCGAACGTACCGGACGCCTTCGGCAACTTCATGACGTATCTGATGCGCGACCGCGACATGCTGTTCACGGAGAACAAAGCGCAGTTCTGCGATTACATCGTCCAGTTCTTTGTCGATACCGAGCACGGCCTGTTCAATTCCTTCGTCAACAAGACCATCGACGACTATCTGCGTATGGCGTACGCCCACGACAATTCCCTGCACGATTACACGCAGGTCACCAACGACAACGTGACCCAATACGTGCAGGCGCGTCTGCAGAATCTGTTCAACAAGGCGCGTCCGCTGTTCGAGACCAACTCCAAGGTACAGGATACCGGCGGGCTCACCATGAGCGGCTGGGTCACGATCCCCTCGATCTCCGCCGCGATCCAGCAGGCTGCCGCCAATACCAATATCAATTATAACCTGATCGTGAACCCCTCCGCCGTTACGGACCGTATCTTTATCGAAATGCGGCATGACGGCGTGTCGCTCAGCGCGATCTCAGGGATCCCGATCGCCGAAAACAACGTACCGCAGAATTCCAAGCTGCACTCTTATCTCGGCATGCCGCAGATCCCCGGCAAATTCCGTGACTGGGGAAAACTGGCGCCGCTGTCTCCCATCCAGTTCTTCAACTCTTCCAACGTCACGCTGAAGTATGTCGAGGATTACGTCAAGGTCTTTGACGACGCGATGGAAGCCGGCCTGATCAAGATCACCTCCCAGGGCCAGATCCAGTATTACGGCGTCTCGGAGGACAAGGCGGCAGCGCTCATCAAGGCGGGCGAAGACCTGACCGCGGCGATCCGTTCTGCCGCGAACCTTGCCGAACTCAGCGCGTCCGCCATCAAGGACGGCATTGCGGCGCTTGAGGAAAACGTTGCCGGCGCGCTGGAGATGATCGAGGAAGTTACGGAGCTCAAGGCGGAATACAAGGATCCGATGAACGATCCGGACGGCATGAAGTACACGACCCGCTTCTACCGCGACCTGTTCGTGAAAGCCCCGCAGCTTGTCATGGACACCCAGGCGCAGATCGAGCGTATGGAGAAGCTGCAGGCGGCGGTCGCCGACGTGAAACCGCTGTATGAGGCGCGCTTCAAGGAGCTCAAGAGCGGCTCCCTTGCGATGGACGCTTTCTGTCTTGCTCTGTTCACGGGTATTATTGATATCGTCGGCAACGATCTTTCCTACAGCTGGAACGAGCGCGGCAAGACGAACGAAGAAAAACTCACCTGCATGAAGGAACTCGGTAAGTTCCCGTTTGCAGTCATCCCGTCCTATCAGGCTTACCTGTCCTTTAAAAATATGGATCCCGAGCTGAAGGAACAGATCTGGAACATGGCAAACGACAAGGAGAATGATCTTTACGCGGATCCCGCCGCAGTGCTTGATACGAAGATCGAAGCGTTTATGAAGCGTATCAACGGCTGGTACAACCAGACCGCAAAATTCGCTGAGAAAGCGGAGATCGAAAAGTTCCTTGCCGATCTTTACGATCAGTTTGAGAACTTCAAAATGAATCACAGCTTCTGATAAAACAGCGTTCCTTTAAAAGAGAAGGCGCCAAACGCTTTTCTTCGTTTGCAGCGAAAGCCCGGCGCCTTTCTCTTTGGCATTTGCACCAGGGGTGAACGCGAGGTTGCGCCTGCCCGATATTCGGACAGGCGCTGCCTGTCAGCAGTCGGTTCAGACAGGACTGCGCCGTGTATGGCCGGTTTCTGCTGCGATCGGGCGGCATAATCTGTCTGTAAACCATATGGGGAACAGCCTTCCCCATTTCTGTTTTAAAGACCGGATGGCAAAAAACTGAATCATTAATTTGCGATCGACGTTTTTCCCTTCATGATCCAGGGGAGAAACTTCATTATAACGTCGAACGCAGCGCTTTTTTGCGGCGCCTGCGTGACCGAAATCAAACCGGGAGGTAACGAATGGACGGAAAACAATTGATGGATCAGGTCAGGGACCTGATCGTGAAACGGGAATTCCAGAGCGGTATGGCGCGGATCGGCAAGGTGCCCATGCACCCGCTGCTGATCGTGTTCATGGACGCCGAGGCAAAACAGGCACAGGGACACCTGCAGGAGACGATGGGGTTCGTCTGGTCCGTTTATACGGATAAGATCTCCTACGTGTCCTACCCCGACGGGATGCAGGCGGCAAACGGGTTGGACCTGCACCAGACCATGCGCTCGCTGTTTGTGATCGACAGTAATCTCAGCGATTTCCAATACGGCACCTGCGACGTGGTCTACGTTGCCGATACCACTGCACTGCAGGACCCGGGGGCGCTTCTCCAAAACGTGAACGACGCCTCTTCGCAGGTCCGGATGTATCTTGCCGGGCATGATATCAGGGAGTTCTTTGTCGCTCTGCTGGAAACGGAAAACCCCTGCAGCATCCCGCTGCGCAAGCTGTGCGAGACGAACCCCGGGGCGCTGGGAGACATTGCCTCCTTCTTTATCGAAAACAAGCTGGACAACGGCGGCATGCTGATGAAGGAGAACAACGGCTGGGCGGCGCTGTATAATATCCTGCTTTGCATCATCCGCATGACGCAGTGGACCGATATCGGCTTTGCCGCGCGGATCCATACCGTCAGCTACCGGGAACTGACCAAGCCCTATACCGAAATGTCCGCCGGCACGGTGCTTGCGCTTCTGGAGGGGATCAATAAGGCGATGATCTCCTGGAACGAGGAGAGCACGAAAAACGTCGGCCTTGTCAGCGAGGTGGAGGAAAAGCTCGGCTTTACCAACAACAGCTTCCCGTTCCTTGACCGCTATATCAATGAGCGCGCGTTCGCCCGTCTGCCTTCTCCCGAGCAGATGGCGCTGTTCCCGCTGCGCACCCCGCAGCCCGTGGACACCAACGGCTGTACAGCTGCAGACTTTAACCGGATGACCATGGGGTCGTTCGACGCCCTTCTGCGGCAGATCGCCTCAGGCAAGATCATGGACGCCGAGGTGATCAAGACCGCTTATGAGAACTACCTGAAGAGCAACCTCCCGTATTATGAGATCCTGCGCTATCTGGATGACAAACGCGGTGAGATCGATGCGATCTTCCGGGACGTGCTTGCCCGTGTGAAGCAGCCGGTGAACCCCCATCAGGCGCCGCTGACCTACGCAAAGGAAATGATCCGCCGCAATTGCTATACCGTGTTCATTCAGGAATGCTTTGCGTCGGCGGTGGAAAACGTCGTCTCCGAGGCCAAAAAGTACCGCGACCATCTGTTCCAGCTCTGCGCCAGTACGGCGAAGATCCCGAGCGGCGATAAGGCGGTTCTCAACTATTATAAAAACAAGGCTTCCGATCTGATCTCTTTTACCGATATCAGCCGTACCGCGTACGTCCAGAATATCGATCAGTGGCTGCACGATTACATGATGAATTTCGTCAAGAACAACGAGTACTTCGGCTATGCCTATGAAAAAGAGCTCAAGATGCGTCTGAACAATTCCACGGCGGACGTGGCGGCGATCGTGCGCGACCGGATCAACGCGGAGGTGCGGTACTTCAACGCCTCCACCGCGTTCTACCATCTGGACGTGGACGTCTCCGGCAAACTGATCTTTATGGACGCCATGACGGAACTGTGCGCGGATATCCGGCGGGAGATCCCGGACAGCAAGATCTACGATACGTCGCTGAACAACCGCGTGGAAGTGCTGCGCATTTACACGTTCAGCTGAGGGAGAGGGGGATTAGACGATGAATTTTGAGTACCATCCGCACGACGAGATCAAAAGCGCCATGAAGCTGAATACCGACGTCCTGAGAAACGGCACGTCCCTCAAGGCGCTGATCAACGCGCCGGGCTTTTACGCCTGCTTCGTCCGCTCGCCCTCCGGGCAGACGCAGACGCTGGAGTCCATTATGGACCTGCTGCCGAAGGCGCTGCTGCCCGACGGCTCGCTGTTGGCTGAACGGTGGGTCCCGCTGGACAAAAACGGCGAACGGCAGGTCCTGTTTTCCCGCAAGCAGGATAAGACGCTTGCGGTGGACGGGAGCCTGCACCGGTATACGGTGTTCTCCTACCGGGTCAACGGCCAGACCGTGGAGCTTTATGAGTCCCGTTATGACCGCCCCGCGCAGAAGCCCTACCGGGATATCACGATGACGATCTCCTGGACCGCCGTGCGTTACCGCGAAATGGTCAAGCGGCTGTTCCACGGGCAGGAGGAGCGGGATACGCCGTTCTTTGAGATCCGCCTGTTCTGCGATGCCGTCGACTATTATCAGGACGGACTTGCCGCCTGCGCCGTCAACGGCTTCGTGGTCCCGATCACGGTGGAAATGCTTCGCACCGGTTGTTTCTACATCTATTCCGGGCCCAACGAGCCGGAGATGCTGAACCTTTGCAACGAAAAAATCTATCTGAACAGAAAGAGGTAAACGAGAGATGGCAATCAGAATCACATGTCCCTACTGTTTCCGGGCGTTCGGCGACGACGAGGTCATGTTCCGTTCGGAGTTTGTGAACCACGCGGAGCTTGACGACCTTGCGGAAGCGGATCAGATCGAAGCGCGTACGTTTTCGCCGATCAGCCTGAACGACAATTATATGACGCCGTACAAAGAGTGGTGGACCGGTCCCGACAAAACGGGGAACAACGTGTTCAATTCCAGTGAACGGGACCCGGCGGAGCAGCTGCGCGACCCCAATTACGTGCTGCCTTACCGCCGTGTCGTCATCGATCCGAAGGAGCCCTTCTGGCAGAAATATTTGGTCCCGCAAAACGAGCGGGCCGTCCCCAACAGCCGGGAACGCTATCTGATCCGCGGCTCGGACAACATGGTCTGCGGCATCAAGCTGCGCGCTACGCGCCTGCATCCCGAAATGCTCTGCTCCCGCCGGGTCTGCCCGTACTGCAATAACCCGCTGCCGGATAACTACGGCAAAGCGCCCGTTATCACGATCCCGATCATCGGCGTGACCAATTCCGGTAAGACCGTGTATATGTCCACGCTGCTTCGGAAGATCAATTACTACATGACAAAGGTCGGCTACAACGACGCAAAGCCCAGCGGCAACGGTACCTACGCGTTTGCCGAGCGCAACAAGGTGGAGGCAGGCAAAAAGCTGCCCGACCCGACCCAGGCGGAAGAGGTCCAGCAGCCGATCATCTTCAATATGACCCGTGATATCGGCAACAACCGTATCGCCACCTACACGGTCGTGCTGTACGACCTGGCGGGCGAATATTTCAACAACAACCCCATGTACGATATCACCAAGGAGTATAAGCACCGCCGCCCGCTGCTTGAAAACGCCAACGGGATCATCCTTCTGATCGATCCCAAGCAGCTGACGGAGACGGACGGCCTGAGCTTCCAGTCCAACGGCAGGCAGGGCAACCCTGCCGTGACGGCGCTGAACATCATCAACCAGGTGCTGCAGAGCGCCGGCAAGGTGGAATCCAAGGTGACGACGCCGCTTGCGGTCTGCATCCCGAAGTCGGATACCGAGCAGTTCCTGTATTTCTTTGACGAGCGTACGCAGGAGCTGGCGACCCAGAGCGCGACCTACGATATCCACCGCAAGGGCATCCCTGCGGAGCAGTACAACGCCCTTTCCGACAGTCTGTACGACGCGCTGGAATTAAACCCCGACAACGGCATTATCAGCGCCGCCAACAACTACGAGATGAAGCGGTTCTTCGCCTTCAGCGCAACGGGCGGCGCGCCCATCGACGAGGAGACCCATCAGATGATCGGGACCCCGACGCCGGAGCGTCTGGAGGACCCGCTGATGTGGCTGCTTGCCAAAAACGGCTACTGTGAGGTCAACGGCGTATTAAGCCGTGACGTCCGCTGCCCGGCGTGCGGCTCCTACCATACCCGTTTCAGGATCACCAACGTCCGTGAAAAAGCGGGGCTTTTCCGTTCCCGCGACGTGACATACCACTACATCTGCCTGCGCTGCAAGCAGTATTTCAACCTCGGAAACGAGATCGGGTGATAAAAGATGGCGGATAAGATCATACAGTACTGTTATACCAATGCCGACGGCTGGCAGGCGGTCGCCGTTAAAGGCAATTACTGCGGAAAGTTATCCGGCGAAGTGACGAGACACGCGATCATGCCTGACGATGATCTGGATGAGGACGGCAACCCGCTGCTGATCCTTGAGACCATCGGTGAAAACGACCGGGTCCTGATGATCCGCACCCGCTACGGCCTGCAGGATTTCGGCGCCGGCGGACGGCGGAACATGTTTTCCCACGGGTTTGAGATCGAGCTGGATAAAACGACTTTCGACCCGAACGTATTCGTAACGGTCGCCGACAGCAATTTCTGTCAGGATATCCCTTCTGCGGAGGCCCCGCGGGATACCTTTGACCGGCTGCCGCCCTTTACGCTGGAGAGCGCCATGAACATTCTGGGGCTCACCAGAGAGAACTACGCAGCCATGATCCGTGCGCTGTACCAGACCTCGCACCGCTCCAGCAACCGTTCTGTGCTGACCCTCCAGTGTGAAAACGACAGCTTAAAGATCCGCGCGCTGCTGTACTGCCTCTACCGCGGCATGCTGCCGTCGCTGGCAAGGCAGATGAGCGTTTCGGTGGGGATCTACAACTACTCCGAGGTGCGTAACGTAGCGATCTCCTCCCATGCGGACCGGCACCACCGCTTTTTCGACCCTGCCACCGGGCGCAACAACGTTCTGTCCGAAAACGTGGACAAAAACGTCCGGATGCTGGAGTTCGTGGATTACGCGGTGACGTACTGCCGGGACGCCGAACAGATCGCCGCTTATTTTGCGGCGCTTCAAGGGGCGGCTGAAAAGATCGGCGGCGAGACCAACGACGAGCAGCTGCGCGTCGCTCACTATCTGTGCCTGTACCCGACGGCGGAAAAACTGCGGCAGGTCCCGGACGAAAGGCTCTCAGACATGCTTGCCTTCGTCAAAAAGACCGGCTACCAGATCTCGGACGCCGTCAAAGGGATGCTGGCCGAATGGGAAAAAGAGGCAGCCGCCCGCGGTCTTGTACCGGCGACTGCCGGCGATAATACCCAGGCAAACGGCGTGCCCGGCGCCTCCGGCGTGCCCGGTATGCCCGGCATGTCGGAACCGACTGCCGCGCCTGCCGCGCAAAAGGTCTCCATGTCCGAAAACGATATCCGGTATCTGCTGCCGAAGATCGAGGTGACGGAGCCGAAGCTGGCGGCCGGTATCCGGAACCATACCGTTCTCTCCGTATTCCGGGAGCTGACGTCGCTTGCCGACCAGCTCTCCGACCCCAGAAACAAGCAGGCAAAAACGGTCCGCTGGCTCGATATGATCGGCGACGAGATGAACAAGCTCGTTATGGCGGATCCGAAGTGCGGCAAAGACTGTGTGGAGCAGTGGGTGGCGGTGCTCAACGCCTCCGGGATCCCGAGAGCGGAGTGTGTTGCACGCCTGAAGCCCGTGGTCGTCTCGTACTGGGCGAGCCTCCGTCTTGCCGACTTTACGATCCAGCGCAGCGAAGAGTATAAGTTTATGCAGATCTCCAAGCTCCGTCTGAACGATCAGGATCTGACGTACGTGAGCATGAAATCGGATCTTTTCGCGGCGCTTGTGGGGCTGATGGATAAGCAGCACGCTTCTCCCGGGGCCTACGAGCAGTTCCTGCTTGGACTTAACGGCGCCGTAGCGTCGGCGCTGCCGGTCTGGGAAAATGAAAAAGAGAAGGTCAACAAGGCATGCTCCCTGTTCCGGGAGCTGACGGGGCTTTTGCATTCGACGGCAAAGCGCCAGCTTCCGAGCCTGCAGGACACGGATATCTGCGCCGACTGGATCGGCCTTGCGCTGTTCACCGACAGCGGGACGCTCAGATTCTGCTTTACGCTTGCGGGATATCTCAAGGCCCTTGATTACCGCACCCTGTGCAGAAGCGTTTATAAAAATATGCCCGTTCTGATGCAGCGGCGCGAAGTCGCCGCCATGGTTTCAGGGCTGCTGTTCGATATGGCAAAATTCAACGAGCTCAACGACGAGAAGCTTTCGCCGGAGGATCCCGACAAAGCGGTGGCGCCCATCGACCTCTGGCTGCTTTGCGAGGAACTGGCCGGACGCGCGCCGTTCTCAACGCTCGATACGCCGCGGGATCCGGGTGCCTGGCAGCCTGCGCTGCTTTCCTATAAAAAAGTGATCTACGCTTACGAGGACAGCGAGCTGCTCAATGAAGAAAAGTACCGTGCGCTGCTTCTGCGTGCAGGCGACGAGAAGCATGCCTCCAAATTCGTCAAGGAGCTGGCGAAGAACGTCCAGCGCTTTGATTCCAGGAACGGCAAGAGGTAAATGAAAAGGGCGTTGCGCCCGCCCGGCCCGATCACGTTCGGGCTTTGCGGGCGTCTGCCCGTTTCCTGCCGACGTACCTGCGGCAGGAAAACGAGAACCGATGACAGAGGAGATATATGAGCAGTTATACCAACGCGGATGAATTGTATTTCAGCAAAATATTCAACAGCGGCGTTTATACGTACAACGGCGAAATGCTTTCCGCCCTTCCGCTGCCGGATCCTTTTACGGACCAGCATGAGGTCCCGCTGCTGGAAAACATTCTGACGCATGAAAAATATTTTCTGAAAAAGATCAAGCTCTACCAGAGCGTCAACACGATCAACGAATACCGCGATAAGATCCTTTACCCCTGCGTGGGGTTTGCCTCCTGGCCGGCGGACCTTGTGGAGCTGAAAGAGGAGACGCGGGTCTCCGCCGCCGTGCGGCACTATTATCTGGAAGACGAACAGGGCGCGGTTCTGATCCCCAGCGACCATGCGCTTTTGTTCCGGTACGATCCTGCGTCGGGGACCGGCGGCTATCCGCCCTGCATGACGCTTGACGTCTGGATGCGCGGCGCCTCCGGCGGAGAAAACAACTACCGCAACCCGAACATCCGGAAGGTCGCCGTCAATCTGACGCGCGCGATCCAAAAGGTCAACGCGTACAACTACCACTTCCATGACTTTCATCTGTCGCGCTTTATGGTCGGCAGCCGGCTGGACGTCCATCCGGACTTTTCGCCGCTGCTGGCGCTGAACGGAAACGTCCGTTTTGACGTCTCCTACGGCTGGATGCCCCTGGAATTTGCAGATCCCTATATTGCCATCAACAACGTCACCTCCGGCAGCGGGATCAAAAAGCTGCATCAGCCGGACGTCCATTCCCAGAACTTCAGTCTCGCTTCTCTGCTGTTCTTCCTGCTGTTCGGCAGAAAACCCTACGACGGGCATCAGCTCATGGGGCGTGAGGACGACGTCAACAACCGGTTCACCCATTACGATTATATGGTGAACTATTATCTCAAGGAAAGCAACATCGAGTTTATTTTCGACCCCTCTGAAAACAACCGGAACCGGATCACGACCGACGTGACGGATATGTTCGGGGCAACGATCGAACTGTGGGAGGCGGCGCCTGAGGCGCTCAGAGACCTGTTTTTGCTCACGTTTAAGACCTCCAATGCGCTGCGCCGCCGGGAACCCGTGACGCCGGATCCCGAACAGTGGCTTCAGTGTTTTTCGGATATCGGGTGGATGGATGAATAAGAGATGAAAAAGGCTTCAATCAGAAATATACAATTGACATTGACAGACGCGCGCCTCACCGCAAAGGAGATGCGCCGCGCGGGGACGCTGACGGAGTGCCTCAGACAGGCCGTTGCCGTCGGCGGGGCAGAGATCTATTCCGGCGGCGAACAGTTTATGGCGGCGTCTGAAAAAGCGGGGATGACCGAGCAGGAGAGGCACGATATCGCGCTGATCCTTGACGCATGCCCCGCGCAGATCCAGCTTCTGCTGTCCGTCGACGCGACCGCGGAGCAGCGCGCAGCCCTCGACAGGGTGGTACGGGTGTTGGTCCTGCGCAATTTCAACCGCAACCTGGCCCTCAAATACCTGTATGCGATGCTCGATTCCCTCGGCCGTGCGCCGGCGCTATACGAGACGGAGTGCAGGGACTATTCGGACGGGGACGGGCTTGAGTACCGCAAAACCCCGGACTGCCCGACGATGCAGACGGTTTTTGACGATGCGGGCGCCGTTATACCCGACCAGGTGGAAAAGCTGGAAGCTGCCGCAAACCGCGGCGACCGCGACGCGCGGGCGCTGCTGGGGTACCTGGTGATCCACGGGCACATCTCCACCTACAAAGAAAAAGAGGGCGTTCAGCTTCTGCGCAACGCTGCCGCCCGCGGCAGCCAGCTTGCCACGGAACAGCTCACCGAATACCATTTCGAAAACGCCCGCGTCACCCCCTATGTGAACGTGCATTACCGCCGGGCGCTGGAATACGCGACGACGCTGGGGCAGCTGAATTCTTCCGCCCCCGCCCATGAGCGCGTGGCGGCGCTGATCAACAGCGGCGTCTATCAGAAAAGGCTGCTGAAGAATTTCATCTTCCTTGCGATCGTCCTGATCGGCAGCTTCCTGCTTCTGCCGTTTTGCCGTCCTCTGCTGGGCATCGACCTCAACATAACCGCCGGGCCCCTGATCCCGATCCTTGCCGCAGCGGCGGAGATCCTGCTGGTCGTGCTCGGCGCTGTCAGGATCAAACAGCACCCGCTGAATTCCCATGCGATCTACATGTTCGGTATGTTCTTTGTTTGGATGGCGGGCATGCTTGCGGTCATTTTATAAGAGAAAGGAGAAAAAACCGTGAATCACATTGCGTATCGTCCTTTCTTGTCACCTGACGCCGGCGGCGCCTCGGCAGCGGAGATCCCGAAGGAGAAAAAGCAGATCGATCAGAAGACCTTCTCTTATATCTCCAATTTCGGTTTTGCGCTGCTGAGCCTTGTTGCGGCACTCTTTTTTTCGATCCCGTTCTTCGGCGCGGAGGGGATCCTGCTCGGCGTGTTTGCCGCGCTCCAGCTTGTTGCCCTTCTGATCACGTTTCTCAACGCCCGCAAAGAAAAATCCGCGATCAACCTCCTGCCTACGCTTTTCGGCGCGGACCTGGCCGGGTATATGATCCTCCGGGCGGGAAGCGTCCATGCGCTGACGGAATTTCTCAATTGGCTGGTCAGAGGCGGTATCGGTCTGCCGCGCAACCTCGTCGTCATAGCGGCGGGGATCATCGTGGTCATCGGACTGTTTGTATCCATCAAGAATTCGGATATCGTTTTTTCCATGCTGCTTTCTCTCGGCGCGTTGGCAGCGCTGATCTACGGCTGCACGCAGGAGCGGACCGCCGGCATGCGTACTGTATTGGCGCTCACGGTCCCGCTGCTTCTGATGTGGATCTTTGCCGTCCTGTTTGCGCAAAAAAACGGGAACATCAATTTCCACGCGAAGCGGGGAGTGAGCTTTCGCAGGAACACCAGCTTCTTTTCCTGCCTCGTTCTCCTGAGCGTTCTTCTGTATCAGTTCCTGGTCCAGGTCAGACGGGTGAACGTCAGCCTTGACACGCTGACGGGAAAGCTCGGCTGGGTCGCGGTGATCGTGATCGCCGTTGCGGCAGGCGGCGCTTCCTTCGGCCTGTCCTACCTGCATAAGGACTGCGTCTGGCAGAGCGGGACCGCTTTTGACGAACTGTTTTTGCTTTTCATCGCGCCTTTTATCCTGTTCGTAAAGATCCTGACCGTTCAGCCGTACGCATACGGGATCGTGCTGTTTGCGCTGTACCTGCTGGCGCAGCTTCTGCTGTTCGGCAGGATCCGGAGTCTGATGCAGCTGCGCAGGCTCCCGCTGATCGACCTGTACCGGCGGTGCCTGACCTATCTGGCGCTTCCGATGCTTATCGGCGGTATTATTATGAATCTGCTGATCCGGGAGTATCTGCTTGTAAACGCGCTTTTGAGCATTCCGGCGTTTATTCTTTTGTATCTTGTGCTCGAAAACCGCATCCGGCGGGAACCGCTGACGCAGGGACTTCCAAAAAAGTACCATCTGACCGTCATGCTGTTTATCATCGTGCATGGGTTTGTGCTGATCTTTTATAAGTGCTCCGCGACCGGGAACTATGTGCTTTGGGGGATCCTTTCCCTGACGGCGCTGCTCTGTCTGCTCGGCGCCGAGCGGAAGACCCCGGACCGGATCCGGGCGCCGGAGACGGCGACCGTGCGGTGGGCGCTTTGCCTCTTTTTGGCGGTGCTGGGAACGGCGATCCTG
>JAFRNP010000115.1 GCA_017430145.1 Clostridia bacterium | reverse complement strand
GGAAAAGCCGAGCCGCGTCATGTTGTAGCGCACGGACGCGATCTTAATGGCGGCGTCCTCGGCGTAGGTCTGAAGGCCGAACATCTCCTTGAGGGCGTCCAGGCAGTTTTCGGCGGTCGCGTAGTCGTTCAGGTCCAGGAACTTGTCGGAGCACATCCAGCTGATATCCGCCTCCCGGTCCTCCTCAAAGGCAAGGACGCCGTCTGCGTCCCTGCGGATGGGCAGCCGGTCGATCCATTCCTCCTCCCTGGATTCGAGAAAACGGATCAGGGTCAGGATCTCCTCGTTGCGCGCGTCGTCTTCCTGCGGGAAGGTCAGGGCGTTGAAATCGATCGTGTTGATCTGTTCGTTATACACAAACGTATTGCCGCTGCGGTCCAGGATCTCCCCGCGGTCGGCGTGGACCACCACGTCGTAGGTCTTGACGGCGGGGCCCGCCGCGCTGTCGGCGGCGTCCGAGCGCTGGTCGAACAGCACGATCAGCGCAAACAGGACGAACAGGACCGCAAAGGCGGCGAATACGGCGATGGCTCTGTAATTCAGGTTTGCTTTTCTCATAGTCGTTTATTTCCGTGTGAAACTGACCGGGTCGTGCCGGCTGCCGGATCTCGGCAGCATCAGGCGGATGCGACGCACCGGGAAGTAGAAGAAGGGAAGCAGGGCGACGGTGACGAGAAGCCCCGGCAGGTACCGGAAGTTGAGATAATACATCAGCGGCCCGAGCCGCATGCCTCTGAGGTTGATAAGCGCGCCGGCGGCAAAAACCGCCAGGCCGAAGGCGGCTGTGGAAAGGGCGGCGGTGATCAAGGTGTTCCGGATCACGTAGTGGGAAACGAGCCCGACCAGAAGCGCCAGAAGCCCGAAAAGAAAGGCGTAAAGCCCGTCGGGGCCGGAGGCTGCGGCGTCGTAAACGGCGCCAGCCAGGATCCCGAAGAAGAAGCCCGCAAATTCCTTTTCAAACAGCGCGATGCTTACGGTCAGGGGGACCAGCGGCATGAGCGGGACGGCGGCGCCCGATAAAAATACGTTTTGCAGGACACCGGTCAGAAGAACGAGCAGCACCAGCATCCCTCGCCGCAGGATCAGCGGCCGGTTTTCTTTATGCAGCATTACTCTACGGCCTTTCCGTCAAAATCGGTGATCACGAACACGTCCACGATCTCCCGGATATCCCGCTCGGGGGTCACGATCCCGACGGCGGAGCCGTTTTCCTCACTGTTGACGACCTCGGTCACCGTGCCGATGACCAGGTCCCGCGGAAACAGGCCGCCGATGCCGGAGGTGCACACCATGCCCCCCGCCACCACGGGCGTGGACCTGGAGAGGCCGGAAAGCAGCAGCTCGCCGTCCTTGCGCCGGGAAGCGTCCGATTCGGTATAGCAGTCCTCCCGCGTGCGGATCTCGTAGGCGCTGACGCTGATATCCGGGTGGAACAGCGAATAGACCACCGCGGAGTTTTCGTCCAGCTCCTTCACGACGCCCACCAGGTTCGTGCCCACGATCACGGGGTCGTTGACGGCGATCCCGTCGCTGCGGCCGCGGTTGATCGTGAAGGAGGCGTTAACATCCAGCATGTCGCGCAGGATCACTGCGGCGGGCGTGAATTTGAAATCGCTGTGGCGGCTTTTGACGTCGAGGAACTCTTCATACGCCGAAAGCTTATGCTGCAGCTCCTCCCGGTCCACGAGCTGCTGCCGGCAGTCGTCCAGCTCGCTTTGGAGCTCTGCGATCTGCTCCCGGTAATAGGACGAGGACTTAAAGCCGGCCGAAAAATCGCCCAGCTTCGACTGCAGGGTCCTTGCAACGGTGTTCAGCGGGGTCAGGACCGTGTTCAGGGCGCTCGTCAAAGGGGACGTGCCCCTGCCCGAAAGCGCGGCGATCACGATCCCCAGCAAAAGCGCCGAGAGGATGCTGACGCTGATCTTGAATTTTACGCTTGAAAAATAGTTACGCATCGGTTTTCCTTAGGGATCGGAGGGAGAAAAGCTCCCGCCGACGGTTATTTATTGGGCCTGCGGATATTCAGGGTGTCTTTGTTGAGGCAGATGGCGGTGCCCGTCACCACGCAGTCCAGCGGGTGCTCGGCGATCTTTGTGGGGATGCCCGTGGCGCGTTCGATCAGGCGGTCCATGCCGCGCAGCAGCGCGCCGCCGCCGGTGAGGTAAATGCCCGTGTCCATGATATCGCCGGCAAGCTCCGGAGGGGTCTTTTCAAGGGTGCTGCGCACGGTCTCCACAATCTGCGAGACCGGGTCCGTGATCGCCTCCCGGATGTCGGAGGAGGTGATCTCCACGTTTTTCGGCAGGCCGTCCACGAGGTTGCGCCCGCGGATATCAAGGGCGCCTTCGCCGTCGTAGGGGAAGGCGGAACCGATCTGGATCTTGATCTCCTCGGCGGTGCGCTCCCCGATCAGAAGGTTATACTTTTTGCGGATGAACTGCACGATCGCGTCGTCGAACGTGTCGCCCGCCACACGGATGGACCGGGAGCAAACGATATCGCCCAGCGAGATCACCGCGATCTCCGTGGTGCCGCTGCCGATATCCACTACCATGCTGCCGGCGGCCTCCGCAACGGGCAGCCCCGCGCCGATGGCGGCGGCCATGGGCTCCTCGATCAGGCTGACGTATCTGGCGCCTGCGCTGAGCGCGGCGTCGTGCACCGCCTTGCGCTCCACCTCCGTCACGCCGGAGGGGATGCAGATCATGACGCGGGCGCGGCTTAAGGGGGAGGTGGCCATCGCTTTTTTGATGAACTGCCGGAGCATGTCCGAGGTCATCTGAAAGTCGGCGATCACGCCGTCCTTGATGGGACGTACGGCGGTGATGGAGCCGGGCGTGCGGCCGATCATCTGCTTTGCCTCTTCACCCACGGCCACCACCTTGGGCTGCCCGGCCTTGAGGGTCACGGCGACAACGGAGGGCTCTCTGATGACGATGCCCTTATTTCTGACGCAGATCAGGGTATTTGCGGTACCGAGATCGATCCCGATATCCTGTGAAAACAACAACGTTTATCATCCTTTCCGAAAGGGGAATGCTTTTTGCACGGACTGTATTTTACGTGCGAGCATATATAAAACTTTAATATATATTTATACACTTCAGTATAACACACCTTTGACACGAAAAGCAACATAAAAATTGAAAAAAGCGGACTTTTTTACGGTTTCTTAATAAAAGAGCGCCGGTGCCGTTTCCGGCCCGACGCGTGCGTACCGCTGAAATTTATTTCTTTCTGTAAACGGGGATGTTTTCGGTGACGACCGTAAAACGTCCCGGGGCGACCGGTTCTCTGGTGTAATAGTCTTCCCATTCGCCACGGGGCAGATAAACCTCCCGCTCGTCCGTGTCAAAGGAGGTGATCGGCGCGACCAGCAGGCTGTCGCCCAGCATGTATTCGTCCCGGATATCGTAGGTCTCGGGGTCGTCGGTCCAGTCCATGGCCAGCGCGCGCACCGGGGGCACGCCCGTGTCGTGATAGCGGTTGAAGGCGTTTTTCAGCATCGGGATCAGGCGCTCGTGCTCCTGGAGCAGGCTGCGGACCTCGTCCACGCAGTCGAACTGCAGCCACGGGATCTCGGGGTTCGACCAGGCGTTGATGAGGCAATGGGGCGAGAATACAAGCGTCTGCAGGCGGCGCAGCACCTCTTTGCGGGAGGCGGCCCTGCGGAACTCCGGCGCCCACAAAAGCCCCGAAAAGCCGGCGTTGACCAGGGCGCAGACAAAGGCCTTCAGATCGTACAGGTCGCTGTACAGCACGAAGGGATAGCTTGCCGCCAGGGCGCCGATGCTGCGGATCTCCGAGACCGTGGGCGCGCCGTCGAGGGCGGCGAGCATGGTTTTGGCATAGAGCGTGCCGAAAAGGTTGCGGTAGCGCTCGCCGTCCAGCCCCGAAGGGAAGCCGGCAAAGGGCGGTACGCCCCAGCCGCCGGTGTGCTCGCCGTTGTCGCACTCGTCCGCTTTGAATCCGTCGATCCCGAGCTTCGTCAGGTGCTTCTGGAAACCGGCAAAGATCCCTCTTGCCTCCGGGACCGAAAAGTCCGGCACGATGCCGTTAAAGACACAGTAATCGGCGCTGTACGGGCGCAGCTGACCGTAAACCGGGCAGTCGGGGTGCACGTAGGCGTGCTCCCACAGGTTTATATGCAGCCCTCTGCCGAGAATGTTGCCGATAAAACCGGCGGGGTCCGGAAAACGCTCCGGGTTCCAGACGTAGGTGCAAGGGTATGCGTGGGTCTGCCAGCCGGGCTCGAGGCCGATCACGTCCACGGGGATGCGGTTTTCTTTCATGTAGTCTGCGACCGCCAGGATCTGCCCGGCGGTATGGGTGCCGTTGCAGCGGTACACGACGCCGAGCCCCCAGTCCGGGACCCGGCATCCGCCGCCGGAGAGCATATTGTACTGCGCGGTGATATCGGTGATGGTGTCGCCCTCAAACAGGTACAGGTCAACGCCGGAGCAGTTGGGCACGAAGATCGTCATATAGGTCGTGCCTTCCGGTTTGCGCTCGCGGTACAGCGCGTCGGTGGACAGCGCCGGAACGTAAGGGCCGTCGGATCCTTCCGGCTGCTCGGGCGCGTCGGGTTTTACGATCCCGCAGTGGAATTCCACGCTGCGGGCGGTGTCCACATAAAAGCCGTAGCCCTTGTTGGTGGCCAGAAACGGTACGGCGGCGTGGGTCTCGCCGGAATCGGTCAGCGGGTCCGCGGCGCAGCGCAGCCCCAGCCTGTGCCCGGTGTGGTCCACCCGGTAAAACTGCAGGCCGCCGAAAAAGTGCGTGTCGGGATCGACCTTCCATTCGATCACGCAGCCGGTGGGCAGTACGCGGAAATGAAAATCCTCCTGCGTATATCTGCAGGCGGTCTCGGTGTAACTGAAGCCGTCGCAATAGAGCGACGGGACCTGCTTTTCGGGGGTGCCGAAGCGGAAACGTTTCATTTTTCTGATCCTTTCTGTCTTTTATGTCTGCAGCTTGAACCGGTATTCTTTCCCGGGTTCCAAGGGGATCTGTCCGTCGCCGTCAAGGTATACGCCGCCGGGGACCGTCGCCGTGACGCTGACGGCCGGGGCGTCGTATCTGACGCGCACCTCTCCCTTGCCCACGGGCACCGTGGCTTCAAACCTGCGGTAAATACCCGGGTCCGGCGCTACCGTAAAGGTTTTACTGCCGACCGACGAGGGCGCGACGCCCGCGCACCAGCGGCACAGCAGCAGGATCGGCCCGCTGCCCCAGGCGTGGCACAGGGATTTGCCGTAGGGCTTGCCGTACATGGCGTAATGTCCGGCGCCCTCCTTTTCGGGGTCGTATTCCTCCCACACGCTGGTGGCGCCCTCTTTCAGCATCCCGCCCCAGTAACTTTCGATATAGTTCTGCGCGGTCGGCAGTTTCCCGATCCGGCAAAGCGCCAACAGCTCATAGAGCTTGAAATAGGGCGTGGTGATCGCAGGAAGCGTAACGCTCAGCAGCGCGTTTTCGGTCACGCATTTCAGTTTTTCGCCGGATATAAAATCGAACAGCACCGCCATCACGTTCGTCTGGCGGCTTACGAACCGCTTGCCGGAGGTAAAGGAGTCGATGAACGCGCCCTTTTCTTCGTCCCAGTAATCCCTGAGAATATTCTTTTGCAGCGCCTCCCTTTTTTCGCTCCATTCGTCCTTTTCTCCCACGGCGGCGCTGAGCTTTGCCATGGCGCCGTAAGCCGCCCACAGCAGGATCTGCTCACAGCAGTGGGGGCCCTCTTTATCCAGCACGCCCCAGTCGATGAAGACCCAGTCGCCGTATCGGCTGACGGCGTAGCCGTTTTCGTCCAGCCGTCCCTCGATAAAGCGGCACAGCGCTTTGACGTCCGGGTAAACGCTATAAAGAAACTGCAGGTCCCCGCCGGCAAAATAATGCTCCCACACGGCGACGATCAGGTAGGCGGAGTAGTCGTTGATCGTGTTCACGTGCAGCCGGTACGGCGGCTTTCCGAGCAGCGCGCGGATCGTGCGCTCGGTGACCGACGGGTCGTTATAGAGGTACCTCGCGATCATAAAGGACTGGTAGGCGTCGCCCGACCAGACCCAGCGGTCCCGCTTGATGCCGTCTAAAAAGAACTCCCGGGAATTCAAGTGGAAGGTATCCCGGCACAGCCGCCAGATATCGGAAACGATCTCCCGGTCGCAGGTAAAGGAAGCCTTGTCTGCCAGCGGCAGGTATTCCTCTTTCGCTTCAAGCCCGGTCTCTTCCGGCGCGTCGCTTTTTACAAAAACGTACCGGAACGCGCGGGCGGGGCGGGAAAGGGGGGCGTCCGGCAGAACCGTCAGCGCCCGGTCGCGGATGATGGCGTTTTCGGGGTCCAGCGCCTCCTCCCGGCTTTCGCCGAAGGTGAGGCTGACCGTCGCTTTTTTACCGGATTCAACGGTCACAACGGCAAAGGTCTCTTTGCCGAAATCATAGAGGCGCCCGCCGCCGGTCTCCTCTATGGAACGCACCGTCAGCGCTTTGTACGAAAACGGGAAAACGGCGGGGTCCGCGTCCGGGCCGGTGAACAGTTCGCTGCAGCAGCAGGGCCGCTCGTTTACGTCGTAGGGCTCCGCCGTCCAGCTTCCGTCGGACGCTGCCACGTCGCTCTCGGCGTAGATCGTCGGGAACGCTTCGATATCGAAGACTTCCACGACGACGCGGTGTTCGCCAGGTGAAACGGCGATGGGCGTGTTGACGGGGTATACCGCGCCGTCAAAGCGCACGATGCCCTTAGAACGCTGCGTGATAATGGTCAGCTTACCTTCCTTTTCGGCGGTGAACGTCTTATGGAAGCGCATGCTCGCCTCCGGGCGGCACAGATGCCACGCGCAGGGCATATCCGTGCCCAGCTCCTCCCGGCGGCAGGAGAGCAGCAGATGGTGGTAGATCTCAAAATCGCCGGGGTACCAGATCCATTTTGATTGCTTCATGGCTGTTTCGTCCCTGTTTTTGTCGTTATAAAAGACCCGTCAGGAGCCCCAGCGTGTTTTTCACGCCGTCCACGTGGCTTCGTTCGTACCCGTGGGAGGCGAACACACCGGGCCCGATCAGCCCGTGGCGCAAGTCGGCGCCGCCGGCAAGCAGCGCGTCGGCGTCGGAGCCGTAATGCGGGTACACGTCCACGGCGTAGTCGGCGCCTGCCTTTTTGGCGGCTTCGATCAGCTTCGTGACCATCTCGTAGGAATACGGCCCCGCGCTGTCCTTTGCGCAGATGGAAACCTGCCGCTCCGTGCAGTCCAGGCCCTCGCCCACGCACCCCATGTCCACGGCAAGGACCTCCCGCACGTTTTCGCAGATCGCCGGCATGGCGGAGGCGCCGTGCCCCACCTCTTCGTACACCGTAAAGTGCAGATAGAGGTTCTGTGCGGGGCAAACGCCCGTCTCTTTGATATATTTCGCGAACGCCAGAAGGATGCCGGCGCTCAGCTTATCGTCCAGAAAACGGCTTTTGATGTAGCCGGAGGCGGTCACGCGGGTGCGCGGGTCAAAAAAGACCACGTCCCCCACACAGATCCCGAGCTTTTTGACGTCGCCGTCGGATCTCACCGGTTCGTCGACGGTCACTTCGCAGGTGTCAAAGCTGCGTTTTGTGTCGTTATACTCCACGTTAACGTGGATAGAGGGGTTTTCCAGCGCGAAGGTGCCGTCGTAGATCTTACCGTCCCGGGTGCGGATCCGGCAGTTTTCGCCCTCGCAGTTGTTCGGCCTGAGGCCGCCCAGGGGCGTCAGCTGCAGCCTGCCGTTCCCTTTGATCCGGCAGACCATACCGCCGAGCGTGTCGATATGGGCGCTCAGCAGCATGGCGTTTTCTTTGTCTTTTCCGCCGATCTCTACGGCAACGCCGCCCTTGTTGGTCATAACGGGGACGTACCCCATGTCCCGCAGGGCGCCCAACGTATACCGGGCCGCTTCGTGCGTGAACCCGGTGGGGCTGTCGACGGCAAGAAGCGCTTTTGTATAATCAACGGCGTCGTTTACGTATCGTTCCAGCATGGTTCTCCTCCGTTTAATACTGTATTGTGGCGGTCTTTTCCACGTCCAGCGCCTTTTCGTAGCGGCGGCAGAAGTCGGCAAAGCCCGCGATCTCTTCGTCCGTGGCCTTCAGCGTCACGGTCTTCGCGTCGCAAAAGACGCGCCCGTCAAGATAGTCCTCCAGCGTTTCGCCTTCACGCCTGTTCAGCGCGTAGGCCGCCAGCAGCGCCATGCCGTAGGGGCCGCCTTCGCCGGCGGTCTCCATCACGGTCACGGGGGCGGCGATGGCCGCAGAAAGCATGCGCTGCCCCACGCCCGGGGTCTTGAAATACCCGCCGTGGCCGCAGATGCTGTCGATTTCGATGTTCTCTTCCTTCGTCAGGATATCGAGCCCCAGCTTCAGGGTGGAAAGGGCGGAATAAAGGTGTGTGCGCATAAAGTTTGCGAGCGTGAATTTCGCGTCCGGCGTGCGCAGAAACAGCGGACGCCCGGCGTCCAGCGCCGTCACGCCTTCGCCCGAGAGGTAGTTATAGCTCATTAAGCCGCCGCAGTCCGCGTCGCCCGAAAGGGCGGCGTCAAACAGCGCGGTAAAAAGCTTTCCTTTTTCCTGCGGTGCGCCGATCAGTTCGGCAAATTCCCCGAAGAGCTTTACCCAGGCGTTGATGTCGGAGGTGCAGTTGTTGCAGTGCACCATGGCGACCGCTTTGCCTGCCGGGGTGGTCACCATATCCACCTCAACGTGCACGCCGAGTTTCTTTTCGGTGACGATCATCGCAAAATCGGAGGTCCCGGCACTGACGTTGCCGGTACGCACGCGCACCGCGTTCGTCGCCGTCATGCCGGTGCCGGCGTCGCCCTCGCACGGCGCGAACGGGATGCCGGGAACAAGGTCGCCGTCGGGATCTAAAAGATAAGCGCCTTCTTCTGTCAGCTTTCCGGCAAACGCGCCGGCGGGGAGCACCTTCGGCAGGATCTCACGCAGGTCGGTCCCGGTCAGGTCCCGGTATTTTTTCAGCATGGTTTCGTCGTAATCGAGCGTATCGGAATCGATCGGGAACATGCCGGAGGCTTCGCCGACGCCCATCACGCGCTCGCCGGTCAATAGGACGTGCACGTAGCCCGCAAGGGTCGTCAGAAAGGCGATATCCTTTACGTGCGCTTCGTTATTCAGGGTCGCCTGGTACAGGTGGGCGATGCTCCAGCGCTGCGGGATATTGAACCCGAACAGATCCGTCAGCTTTTCGGCTGCCGCGGCGGTCATGGTGTTGCGCCAGGTGCGGAAGGCGGCAAGCTGCTTCATATCTTTGTCAAAGGGCAGGTAGCCGTGCATCATGCCCGAAATGCCGACGGCGCCGACGGTGGTAAGCGTGACGCCGTATTTCGCCTTTACGTCCGCCTTGAGGGCGGCAAAGCAGGCCTGCAGGCCTTTGACCGCGTCCTGGGTATCGTAGGTCCATATGCCGTTTTCCAGTTTGTTTTCCCACTCGAAATCGCCCGACGCTACGGGTTTGTGGGCGTTATCGACCAATACCGCCTTGATCCTCGTGGAGCCCAGCTCGATACCGAGCGCTGTGGTTGACAGATCCATTCCGATTGCCTCCTGCCGGTTTTTTCTTTCATAGTACCATGATTATGAAAAAGATGCAATAGAAAACGGGAATTTTGCTTGCAAACAGAGCGGATAATTGATATACTGGAATCAAAGATAAAAGTTAAAAAGTATCAAAGTAAAAAAGTATCAAATGTGGAACGCCGCCTCAGCGGCGTTGGTCATATGCCGTTCTGCGCTCTCCGGTGCCCCCGTTTTACGCCGATGATCAAGAGCACGGGGCAACGAGACGTCATATGGTAAGATACGGTAATGACCGACGCCATATAATCAACGCCGCCGCTGCGTTTCGGATTTCAACTTTTTCTCTTTTTCATTTTCATATTTTCAAACAGGAGAATGTTATGTCTTTACGCGATAACCCGTATTACTTCTATGAATCCCCGGTGCGCCCGCAGATCCGGAAGCTCGGCACGATCGCCTGTGACCGGGTGGAGGCGACGCCGGTGGTGTTCAGAGACCGGCTGTACCGGTTTGAATACTACCGCCCGGGCGAAAGCAATGAGGAAAACGAAGGGAATCCCTCCTGTTTCCGGTTCGTGGACGTAGGCTCCGGCGCCCTGACGCCGTCCTTTGCCGAAAACTGCCATCTCGGCTGCGCTTTTGCCGACGGGGATACCATGTACGCCGTGGGGGTGCGCGGGACCTGGGGCGGCGACACGCTGTCGTTTTTCCGCTCGGAAGATCTCGCGCACTGGAATACTTACGACGTACGGTTTGAAGGCTTAAGCTGCTTTAATACCGGGATCTGCGAAAAAGACGGCGTGTATACGCTGCTGATAGAGGTGAGCGACGCCGTGCCGTTTACCTTCCGGTTCGCCCGGTCGCAGGATATGGAAAACTGGGAGCTGCTGCCGGACACGTACGCGTTTCAAAAGGACCGCTACGCCGGCGGCCCCGCGATCTGCACGCTGCCGGGGGACCCGTACTATTACGTACTGTATCTGGAGGCGTATCCCGGGCCCTGCTACGCCAACTGCATCGCCCGCAGCAAAAATCTGGCGGAGTGGGAATACAGTCCCATAAACCCGGTGCTGATGTTCAATGAAAAAGAGGACAAGCAGATCGCGAATCCCTTTTTAACGCCGCACGAGCGCGAGCGGATCCGCCGGGCGCTGGATATCAACAACAGCGACATGGAGCTGTGCGAGTTTCAGGGCAGAACGGTCATCTATTATTCATGGGGAAACCAGCGCGGTATCGAATTTTTGGCCGAGGCGGCCTTTGAAGGCACGAAAAAAGAATTCCTCACCGCGTATTTTGAACGGCCCACGCAAAACAGGAGGTAAACTATGACGATCAGGCCTTACAGACAAACAGACTTTGAAGACGTGCGCTTTGTGTGCCAAAACAGCGACGGCCCCTGCGACTGGCCGCAGCATACCCGCGATTTCGTGCTGACCACCTACTGCGATTACTATCTGGAGCAGGAGCCATATAACTGCTTTGTGGCTGCAAACGACGAAGACCGGGCGATCGGGTACGTGATCTGTACCGAAGACTACGGCCGGTTCCGTCCCGTGTTCATGGAAAAATACGCCGCAAAATTCCCGAAGGACGGCTGGGCGTACAACGGCGCAAAGGATTCCACGGTCCTGCAGGAGAAATACAAAGCCGCATATCCCGCGCACCTGCACATCGATATCCTGCCCGAATACCAGCGGCAGGGGCTGGGGCATCGGCTGATCGATACCCTGCGCGGCCATCTGCGGAACAAAGGCGTGCCCGGCGTGATGCTCACGGTCGGCGCCTCCAATAAAGTCGGCAGGTCGTTTTATGAGAAATACGGGTTTCTTTGCCTGGAGGAAAACGGAGACGACGTGGCGTACGGAATAAAAGTATGAAATAAAAAATGAAAGTAAGAAAGTAAGAAAGGAAAAATACGGTTGAATCTCGGAGACGAGCCTTTTCATTTCGCTATGTAGCACGGCGCACCTGCGCAATGTCATTAAGTTAAGAATTTGAGAGGAAAAACAAGGATAAAGAAGAAGAAAGAGAAACCTGCAAAAAGCAGAGGAAGCAGAAAAAAGACAACACAAAAGAAAGCCGAGCAAAAAGTCAGCGAAAAAACAATTGAATAAAGCGAAGGATTATGCTATTCTGTACATGAAACTCTTGAAAGCGTTCTTTCTTGTTTTTTTCCTCTCATACGATTTGGAAGGTCGGATAGGATTCATTCGTCGAAAGATAGATTCCTCGAGTTTCAGCAGATCGATTGTTTCAAGGAAGATTTTTTTGCAGAGATTTGCGGCAATAGAGAAGTTGACTTTGTAGAAGTAGCCCTTCTTCCCCTTTTGCTGAGCGATCGAAGCAGTGCAAAAGGCAATGAAATTGAACATGATGGCTTTTGCAAAAATTTCCTGAAATATGAAGTCTGCTTTTTTTGAATGGGTATAAATGATTCCAAGCGTATGTTTGAGGCGGCGGAAAGAGGTTTCCACGCCCCAACGTAAGGCATAAAGCTGTTTGATGACAGCCGCAGGGAAGGTCACGGGATCAAGATTTGTATAAATCGTTTCGTATTTATCATCAGAAATTTTGAAGCGGACGATACGGAGCGGCAAGGGGAAGAACTGGTTTTCATTCTCTTTTGATTTGGTAGAAAGGAAGTCAAAAGTGCTGTCTCTGGTGATATAACGAAGATGATTGTTGTCTTTGCAGTTTTGAGCACTGTGGAGTCTTGTAAGAATCAGATCCGGAAGAGACAAATCGAATACGTCCTTCTCCGGAAGATCAAAGGTAGAGGCGGAACCGTTGCTGGTAATATCTTTTGTTCGGAGCAGAAAGAACTGGTGGATCGTCTGAATGTGTGCCATGATATTGAAGGTGCTGTAATTCATATCACCGAGAAAGATCACGGGGACGGAGGACTTGAAATCTTTCAACATATTCACAAAAACGCGGGGTTCGTTGTTTTTGTGCAGCTTTGTAATCGAAAGATCCGCATAGCTTTGCTGAAGCACGTCAAACAAAGCATGGATGAAGAGTTCATTAAAAGGCGCCTTAGCTCCAATGCCGGAATGTCTGGATTCGGTATCGTCTTTGTTGTTGGCGATATTCAAACCACTACCATCAATAGCGAGAAGTCGGTATCCTTTGTATAACATGTTTTCCGAAGGCTGCTGCTGAAAAGCTTGGAGTAAATGATGAAAGACCTCATAGTTGAGCTTGTTTCTTTGCTGAATCAATGCGGAATCAGATGGGGTATGATCTTTTGAGGAAAACAGATCGATCAGTTCATTATCCATCGTTTTAGCATTCAAGGTCATAAGCGTTTTGACGATTGTTTTGAAATCAAAGAGTCTATGTCGGGTAAAGTCTTTTCCCGGGTGGGTAACGAAATCCGAGATTTGATTTTCCATGTCAGATAAGCATTTTTCAAAAAAAAGAGAAGGTAGTTTTTGCATTTGTTTTCATTTCGGTGAGCTCCTTGTAATTAGAATCGGGACATTTCCCTAATTACAAGGGGCGCATTGACGGCATACAAAAACCGAAATTCGCCGTCAATGCGCCCGCACAAACCGACCGGTTTGTCAAGTGTTTTTTGTGTTTTTTTGATTTTTCTGCAAAAAAAGTAGGACCCCTCCTTTGAGGAATCCTTAACTTAATGACATTGCGCAGGTGCGCCGTGCTACATGGCAAAAAGGGAGGGCTCAATTCCAGAATCCAACCTTAGCAGCAATTCGTTCCTTTCTGTATGGGAAAGTTGAGTAATAAAGTAAAAAAGTAACAAATAAGGAACGCCGCCTCGGCGGCGTTGATCATAGAAGGTTTCAGCGATCAGGGGAGCCGGACCGGCGGGCAGCCCTCAAAACGGGTAACAGTTCAGCCATTTAGAAACAAAAGACGGGAGCAGGAGATTGAAAAAGTGAAACGATAGAATCAAAAACCCCCATTTTCATATGTTTCGCAGTTTCGATAACAGATAGAATATCAGCAAACATTTTGCACCCGTCCATGTTTCTGAAGCCGCCGGAAACTTTTTGCCGGTTCTTGCATTTTCTGAGATCGCGTTCACTGAGATTATTGGTAAACGCCACATCAAATCTTCTCAAAAAGAGCAAATGGTTGTCTCTGTTTTTTTCCAAACGGTTCAGCAACGCGTTTTCTTCCTGCTTTGCCCATTTGGGACGAGTTGTCTCGTTTTCTTTTCTGCCAAGCTGTATGATCTCCTGATAACGTTCGGTAAACCGCTCGATTTCCTGCGCAGAAAAACTGCT
>JAFRNP010000017.1 GCA_017430145.1 Clostridia bacterium | reverse complement strand
CTTGCTTGATCTTTATTCCGTCATCCTGCACAGATTTTCCTTGCCAACCGCCAGGTTGACGGCGTCAAATCTGTACAATCTGACGAAAAAATCTACTGCGCAATCCGCACACCGGAATTATGCGGTGTTGCCTTAAGAAAAAAAGCAGAAGGACCGCTTCGGTCCATCAGGTGACAGTACTCCGCTTGCCCCCAGTCAATCGGGATAACCGTCCCCGTGATTGACCCCGCCCAGCCGCCTGAAGTTGCTGACATTGCCGCCGCAGGGAAAAACCATGCAGATCTCACTGTTCACCAAACGGCAGCTTTCGGCGCTGAAATCCCTTTTTCTGATTTTTCCGCTGATCGCGAAGGCGCTGACGGGGATGAACCTGAAGCGCGTCGCGACCCTGATGACCGCCATGGCGCAGCTTTTCGGCGCGTTTTTTGCCGATACGCCCGTCGCGCCCTACAAGGAAAGCATCGATATGAGCCGGTTCGACCTGGTCTGGTCCGACGAGTTCGACCACGGCTTCGATACGGCCGTGTGGCAGGGCCACTACGTATACGGCGCAAACGACACCCAGCTGCGCGACACGGCCTACTGGAACCGCGACCAGGTCAGCTTTACCGACGACGGCTGCCTGAAGCTCACCGTGGAGTATAAAGAGAACGGCCCGAAGGGCGCCGGCTACTACTCCTACGGGATGGAGACCAACCCCAACAAGAACTATTCCGGCGACCACACGGGCTATGAACAGCTTTACGGCTATTTTGAGGTCCGCTGCATCCTGCCCAAGGGCGCGGGGCTGAACCCCGCCTTTTGGCTGCTGACCGACGGCATGTGGGACGACGATACCGACGGCGGCGTGACCGGCGCGGAGATCGACGTGTTCGAAACGCCCACCGACTACGACGCGGACAGCGAATTCTTCGGTTCTGTCTTCCATACGATCCACGTGGACGCCTACGGCGACGCGCACAAAAAGGAGATCCAGGGCTGGTTCTACGCCAACGACCCGTACAACACCTTCAACACCTACGGCGTGGAGTGGAACGAAGACGGCTACACCTTCTATATCAACGGGGCCGAGACCGCCCACACCGATTTCGGCGGCGTGTGCCGGGTCCCGCTGTACCTGATCCTCTCCGTGGGCGTGGATGAAAAGATCGCAAACAACAACGACCTGCCCGCCTCCATGGTCGTGGATTACGTCCGCTGCTACCAGTATAAATAATATTTTTGTCAGGAGGAGACCGCAGTCCCTGATCTGCAATGTCTGAAACTGAAAAACAGAAACAAACGGTCCGCTTCGGTCCATCAGGGAACAGTTCCCCGATTGACTACCGTCAATCGGGATAACCGTCTCCGTGATTGACCTTGCTGCGCCGCATGAAGCTGCTGACATTGCAAAAAAAATGGGAAATCGGTAAAAAAAACAATGGGAAAACTGAAATTCTATTTCGCCATGACGGCGGCAAAGCTTTCGGCGCTGGGGCTGAAGATCCTGGGCAGGAACGCCACCTATCTGCCGGGGCTCATCGCCGTGACGCTGTGCAAGGATTTTATCGGCTACCTGAAAAAACCGGAGATCTTTATCGCCGTGACCGGCACCAACGGCAAGACCACGGTCAGCAACCTGCTCACAGGCGCGCTGCGCAAAAACGGGTACACCGTCACGAACAATTCCTTCGGCTCCAACGTACAGGGGGGCGTGGCGGCGGCGCTGCTGCTCAACTCCACGTTTACCGGCAAACATAAAAACAAGGTCGCGGTCATTGAGGTGGACGAGCGGTCCTCCTTAAAGGTCTACCCCTACATGGCGCCGGACTGGCTGATCGTGAACAACATCATGCGCGACTCCATGAAGCGCAACGCGCACACGGAGTTTATCTCCTATATCATCACTTCGAGCCTGCCCGAGAGCGTAAAGCTGGTGCTAAACGCCGACGACATCATCTGCGCGCAGCTTGCGCCCCAGTGCAAAGACCGCACCTATTTCGGGATCGACGCAGAAAAGCCGACGGTCCTGCCGACCCAGGCGCGGGACATCGTATACTGCCCGAAGTGCGGACAGAAGCTGGACGCCGAATACATCCGCTACAACCACATCGGGCGCTACCGCTGCCAGAGCTGCGGCTTTGCCTCGCCCGACCGGGATTTCTGCGTGACCGCCATCGACCGGGAGAACGAACGCTTTACGGTGCTGGGCGACGGGAAAGAAAAGACCTATAAGCTCATCAACGACAATATCACGAATATTTTCAACGCCTGCGGCGCCATCGCGCTGCTGACCCGCCTCGGTTTTACGGATCAGCAGCTCACCGATTACTTTGCGCAGGGCGAGATCGTCAAGACCCGCTTTGACAAAATGCAGGCAGGCGACGCCGAGGTGACCCTGATCCTCGCGAAGGGGCAGAACCCGGTGGCCTGCAGCCGCGTATATAACTATATCGCCACCTGCCCCGGAGACGACAAGTGCCTGCTGCTGATCGTGGACGACCAGGAGGACAACGTGAACAACTCCGAAAGTACCTGCTGGCTGTACGACTGCGACTATACGCCCTTTAAGGACGAAAAGATCACCGAGATCATTTTTGCGGGCAAGCGCTGCTACGACCACATCCTGCGCTGCAAAATGACGGGCGTGGATACAAATAAACTCGTCCCCTGCCCCGACCAGCTGCAGGGGCACACGCTGGTGGACCTGAACAAGCACAAAAACGTATATGTGCTGTACGATAACTACGGACTGGATATCGCCCGCGCCGAGGCACGGGAGCTGGTGAAAAAAGGAGGCGGAAAAGCATGACGGTCGAAGTATTGTTCCCGGAGGTCTGCAACCTGTTCGGGGATTCCAAAAACGAGGAGTACCTGCGTTTAACGCTCCCCGACGCCGAATTTATCGACACCGACCTGCTGACGCGGCCGTATTTTGCCGACAATACGCCGGATCTCATCCTCATGGGTTCCATGACGGAGAACACCCAGCGCCGGGTGATCGAAACGCTGCGCCCCTATACCGAACGCCTGCAGGCGCTCATCGACGGCGGGACCGTGATCCTTGCCACCGGCAACGCAGGCGAAGCGTTCATGAAGCATATCTCCTACGTCACCGAGGAGATCGAGACGGACGGGCTGGGGCTTGTGGACCTGACGGTCAAAACCGACCTGTTCCGGCGCATGAACGGCAAGGTGATCGGCAAATTTGAAGACATCGTGATGGTGGGGTTCCGCTCCCAGTTCGGGCTGTGGTACGGCGACAACAGTAAAAACGCCATTGTGAAGGTCGAGCGCGGCTGGGGCCTGAACCCGGACAGCAAGCTGGAGGGCGCGCGCGTCAACAACCTGTTCTGCACGGCGCTGCTGGGGCCGATTTTGCCCGACAACCCCCTGTTCTGCGAATACCTGCTCTCCCTGTGCGGCGTGAAGGCGGAGGCTGCGTGCAAAAAAGAGGCCATGACCGCCTATGAACAGAGAATCAAAGAATTCCGCGACCCGAAAACGGAGTTCTGAGTTTTTTCTCCTGCGTATCCCGCTGCCGAACCGGCAGCGGCTTCACTTTTTGTATTGATAAGGGCGGTCATATGAAAAAAGTACTCCGTTTCCTCATTCTCACGCTTCTGATTCTCAGGCTCGTCTTTCCGCTCTCCGTAGGGGCAGCGGTCACAGATACAGAGCTCGTATTGATCGGAGATATCGATGAGAATGGCGTTGTAAACTCTTTAGATGTCCAATTTGTTCTGCGGGCGTCTGTTAATCTTGAAAAGCTTGATGCTCTACAAAAAAATGCTGCAGACATAAACCGGGACGGAGTTGTCACCGCTGCAGATGCTCGGCTCATTCTACGTTCTAGTGTTGATTTTGATAAACCGGAACAACCATCTGAAGAGTTCTCAGAAGAAGCAAGTGAAACAACAAACAGAAGGATTGACGGCTACACTGTAGAACGAGATCAGTTTCTTGAATACGGCGGAGAAGAAAAATTTTTCTTTTTTGACATCGTACATTTTTCCGGAGATCCCACAATTACAGATCCCATAAATCAAGGAATCATGGAAATCCGAAATGATTACGAGGAAAATGTCGTCAAAATGGAAGTAGACACCCCCAGCCATTATTTAGATTCTAATCTATATTCAATCCTGACTTTTGAGCCACATACGCTTGAAAGTGTGTATTATGACGACCGATATGTCAGCGTCGGTTGGTCATGGGATTGGTACGCAGGAGGAATCGGCAATCACGGATGGAAAGGATATAATATTGATTTACAAACCATGAAACCAATGACTATCGAAGATATTCTCGGTGAAAATGCGACAGAAATCATGGAACAGGCTGTTGTTGACGACCCAAATTTTTCACTTTCGTCTGTCAACATGTTTTTTGGCGGCTTTGAACATGCTCAGTTTTATTTTGATAAACAAAACGTCTACGTCGGGATGGGTGGTTATAACACTGTTTTTTTGACAATTCCAAGATAAGCATATTAAACTAAATAATCTATTACTGAGACATTGTTATTTATAATCCTTTATTAGTTTAGTAGTGCAAACAATGAAAAACAGTGAAGAGGTACAAACAAGGAGGCGTTTTCTTTGAGACAGTTTGAGATCACCGACGGGACGGGCTGCGATCTGTCGGCAGCCGTCGCCGTCGATCCGGTCCCGTCTTCGGACGGGGCCGCGCTTTACCGCATCACAGTTTCGTCCCCGCAAACAAAGCTGCGTATCTCGTGGCGGGAGCCGATGCAGGGGCATATCAGCGTCTGGCATCCCACCTGCGGACGGGACCGGGGGCTGCCCCAATGGTTCCACGCCCAGAAAACGGACGCCTGCTTCTACCGCGGCGCACCGGTGCTGGCAACGCTTTGCGCCGACGGCAGGACCCACTGCACGGCTGCGCTTTCGGAATGCGTTATCGCTTCCGTCCTCGGGTACTATGTGGACGACTTTTCCGAGACCGATACCGTTGTGTTTTTTGCCGAGCTCCACGGGACGCCCGAAAAGTTCACAGCGCTTCTGCGTATCGACAAAACGCACGCTCCCCTGCCCGAGGCGCTCGAAACCGTATGGCGATGGTGGAACCGAGGAAAGGAACGCTTCGCGCCATTGCCGGAGGAAGCGTTTGCGCCCCTGTATTCTTCCTGGTACAGCTTCCACCAGACCCCGGACCAGGCCGCTTTGACAGAGGAGCTTCGGGAAGCGGCGCAGCTCGGCTTTCGCACCGCGATCCTGGACGACGGCTGGCAGATCGAGGGAGCCGGTACGAAGGACTACCTTAAAAGCGGCGACTGGAAACCGGCGCCGGACAAATTTCCGGATTTCAAAGGCTTCGTGCGGGACGTGCACGCGTGCGGTATCAAGCTGATATTGTGGTTCGCCGTCCCCTTTGCGGGCTTTGAGACCGAGGCCTTCCGACGTTTCCGGGACCGCCTTTTGTACAAAGAGGAGGGCTATATCAACGCCGGCACGCTGGACGTGCGTTACCCGGAGGTAAGGGAATATATCGTCGGCACGTACCTGCGGTTTATCGAGGACTACGATATCGACGGCCTGAAACTCGATTTTATTGACAATTTCAGAGAAACGCCCGACACCCCGGCATACAATGACCGGATGGACGCCGAAACGGTGACCGAAGGCGTACAGAAGCTGCTGCAGGAGATCTGCGGCGCCGCCGTCAGGCGCAAACCGGATTTTCTGTTCGAGTTCCGCCAGTTTTACGTGGGACCGGAGATCATGCGTTACGCCAATATGCTACGGGTATGCGACTGCGCCTTTGACGCTGTGACCAACCGGATCGGTATGGCGGATCTCAGAATGCTGACAAGAGACGTCGCCGTCCACTCCGATATGCTGCTGTGGAGCCCCGAAGAGACGGCGGAGAACTGCGCACTGCAGCTTCTGAACGTGATGTTTGCCGCCGTACAGATCTCCGTGCGCCTGAAAAACGCTTCCGGTGAACAAAAAAAGCTGATAAAGGCGCATCTTGCCTACCGGGAGGAAAACCGGGACCTGCTGCTGAAAAGCCGCCTCAACGTCTGCCATCCGGAGGAAAACTATACGGCCATCCGGACCGAAAGCGAAGACAAACGGCGCCGGATCACCGTTTTATACGCGCAGAACGTCATTGACGCCGACTGCCCCGAAGAGGACATTTTCAACGCGACGGCGTATGAGACGGCGGTGATCGCGAACGACGCGGGAAGAACGCTCGATATCACCGTTTTCAACTGTTTTCTGGAGCCTGTCCGGCAGTTCTTTTCCGCAGACGCCGCCGTAAGGGTCAACGTTCCCGCCGGGGGTATGATCCGCATCCGATTTGACACAATTTTATAAAAACATATCGTTTTTTGTTTTCTGTTCTTGCATAAACGGGCGGGGCGTGCTATACTGTTGATACAGGGTCTTCCCGAAAAAGAAAGGAATTGATGATATGAAGAAACGACTGTTCCCGGTTCTGCTGGCGCTTGTGATGCTGTCGGCGTTCTTTACGCCCGCGGTCACGGCAGCCGCCGAAGAGGTCCCTGAGGAGCCGGACGATCTCTGCTTCCTGATCCTTGATAACCAGCTGACACGCATGAATTACGGCGACAGCGACACCCGTACAGAGATCGCCGTGGGCGATACCGTCAACGTGCTTTATAACGGCGCGGTCCCGGCGGACGTATACGTGGACGGGGAAGCCGTCTTCCGTTTTATCCCCGAAGAGTCGGATCTCTATTGCTTTACGGTCCATGAGACCGGCGAAGTTGAGGTCAAAGTCTGTCAGGAGGAGACGGTCGTCCTCTCCCGGAAGCTGACGGTCATCAGATCAGCCGAGATGTACCGCAAATGCCTGAAAGACATTTTCCATATCATTGAGATCGGCGACCTTCGCGACCTTCCCGGAGAGATCGCCGAAGGCGCGCAGCAGGGCTTCCCGGTCGGGAACCCCTTCCTGATCCCCGCCACCATGGTGATGCTGCTCGTCAACGTGTGCATTATCCTGTTCTCGTTTACCCGGATCATCCGGTAAAGCCCGCAAAAACCGCCTGCGCAAAAACCCGCGCCTTAAATAAAGAACAACCGCCTCCCTGCACGTCCGCAAAGACAGTGGGCAGGGAGGCGGTTTTTATTCCGACGGTTCTTTATTTCGACAGCGCCTCGCCGATCTCGTTTCGGACCTGCTGCAGCAGCGCGTCGTCAAGGGTATATTCGGTCAGGGACGTGGTGAGCTGTGCGATCCGCGCATCCACCCACTCCCTGCCGAGTTTTTCCTCTGCGAGGGTCAGATAGGTGTAGTCCTCTATGCCGTCGCACAGGTTTTTCAGCCGCAGGGTCCCTACGGGTTCGTCGTAGCCCGCGTATCTGCCCGGATACATGAGAACGCCGTCGCCGCAGGCTTCATAGCTTTCCCATGTTTTGGAGGTCTCCCACGGGTTGCCCTTGTCGCAATAGACGCTGTTCCAGTACAGGAAACCCGTCACGTCCTCCATCTTCTGCTGCCAGAACAGCAGCCGGTGCCGGATGCCGTCCTGCCGGATGAAGTTGTTGTTGTAATCGCCGGTGGGCCCGCAGCACACGTACCACCAGATCCTGGCGCCGGCCTCGTCCCGGGCGGCGTACAGCTCATCCTTTGCGCCTTCGGCGTCCAGCACGACCGATTCAGGGCACAGGATGGAGCTCCTGCCGCGCTGGAGAGAGACGGCAGTCTGTCCGCCCTCTGTCTCCGGATCGTTGCTGTAGAACGGTGTGACCATATTATAGCCGGGGCAAAGCCGCGCCAGTCGATCCGTGATCTCAATATACCGGGCGTAGGCTTCCTCATCGTTCGGTTCGTCGATGGGATAGAAATACGCCTTCTTCGCCCACTCCTCATTGGAGGTCACCTTATCATAGTACTGTTTGAGGAGCTCGTCGTCGCCGGGATACGGGACGCAGAAGGAGGTCACCCGCGGGTCGCTCATATAGGCGTCCGCCCGCTCGTCCAGAATGTCGTAGGGCAGCTCGTAGGGCGACAGATGGTGACTAAGCAGATAGTCGTAGTACTGTTTGTAGATTTTAAACTGCTCTTCGTTGAGCGTGGAGGAACCGTTGTTCCCGTTGTGCCCGTAGATCGTGCTCTCGTCCAGCCCCATCAGATTCCAGAACTCGGAGGAGAAGATCCCCATGGCGCTCTCGGTGGCGGGAGCGTCCGGCAGGGCCAGATCCCAGACGGAGGCGATGATCTCGGTCTCGGCTATCACTTCGCCGGATTCATTTCGGATCTCGCATTTTGCCGTGTAGTCGCCTGCAGGGGTCTTTTTATCGCTGACGGCCTCAATGAAGACGGGCTGCAGCCGGTTCTTCTGAAGCGTCAGCGCCGTCTCGGCGGTCATGGGTTCCAGCGCGTCCGGATATTCGTCGGAAAAGGCGGAGCCCCAGCCGGGTACGCTGACGTACCGCTCCTTATAGAACCGGACGGGGATCTCGTCGCCGGCGGCGTTGACGAAGTTGCCGACGCTGACCGTCACCTTTTTGCCGTCCTTTTCGGAAGAGAGCGCGAGCTGCAGGCCCTCCCGCTCGTTTTTGGCAAGCCGGATGGTAAAGGTCCCGTCCTTGCCGATCGTATCGGTGGGCTGCAGTTTTTCGGTAGCGTACGCAAAGTCGTAGGAGATCTGTTTGTCCGCGGTCTTTACGCCGCCCTGCGGCACGAACACCCGGCAGAGAGGATACAGGGTCTGGGTCGGGACCATAAACCAGCTCAGCGCCGCGCCGACGCCGATACACGCAAGCAGCGCCAGAACGCCGACCGCTTTGACCGGTTTTTTCGGGGACAGATGCATCAGAAACAGCGCCAGCAGCACGCCGTACTGGATGATCGCGAGACTGTAGACGATGCGCAGCGCGCATTCGTTGTCTGCGTAGACCGTGTACTTTGAGCCGTAGTGCAGCACCAGATTAAAAACGTAGGATACGCCGAAGATCAGCACGGTGAAGACCGCCATCACGATCAGCGCCCGCACGATGACCCCTGCCTTTGTATACGCCTTTTTCGGGTTCGTGATCAGCGTCAGCACGGCCATACCGCCGATGCTGAGCGTCGCCAGCACGTACCAGGCGCCGACGAGCCCGAACTGTACCCAGGGGATATAGACGGCGTGGAACAGATACAGGAACAGAGCAAACAGGCCGGTCAGCAGCAGGCTGCCAAGCAGATAGACGGCTGTTCGGTTGGTTTTGAGCGGTTTGTCTTTCATCACAGATCATCCCTCCTGATTACGGAAAAAAAGAAATTAAAAAGAATGGTTTTTATCTGAAGCCTTTCGGCATGGGGGGCATATCGGACATGTTTGGCATATCGGACATGTTTGGCATATTGGGCATATTGGGCATATTGGGCATATTGGGCATATTGGGCATATTGGGCATATTCGGCATATTGGGCATATTCGGCGGCATGGGCGGAGGCGGCGGCGCCGTCGTGCATGAAGCGTTGTTCTGCCTGAACCCGCCGCCGGCCGCAAACAAAGCGGCTGTTCTCTGCGTTATCATAGCACCCATGGGCGTTTGTGTCAATACCGGCAGCGGTTCCAGACGCAGGAAAGCGGCAGCGGCACAGGAAAACGCTTCCGGATGCGTCATCGCCGTGCCCGAGGGACAACGCGGCATATATTAAGGCAACACCGCACAATTCGCGGCGCACGCCTTGCTTGATCTTTATTCCGTCATCCTGCACAGATTTTCCTTGCCAACCGCCAGGTTGACGGCGTCAAATCTGTACAATCTGACGAAAAAATCTACTGCGCAAT
>JAFRNP010000114.1 GCA_017430145.1 Clostridia bacterium | reverse complement strand
GCCTTGCTTGATCTTTATTCCGTCATCCTGCACAGATTTTCCTTGCCAACCGCCAGGTTGACGGCGTCAAATCTGTACAATCTGACGAAAAAATCTACTGCGCAATCCGCACACCGGAATTATGCGGTGTTGCCTTAGCTCAGTAACGTGCCGGATACGAAATAACTAACGAAGTTTTTATAATTTCTGAAAGAATATAACCCACTATGACTTCATCGTGTGGAAGCTGCCATAGTGGGTTATTGTTGTTGCAATGCAAAAAAAACTGCCTTATCTGGTCCTGGCTTTTTCCCGGAGCTGTTTTTTGCTTTTTTACCCTCTCCGACGGATAATTTTCTGTTGACGGCGGTTCAAAAAGCTGGTATGATGATAAAAAAACAAACAGAAAGTCAGGTGGCCTTATGGCATATATCCCGATGACGGAATACGATTCCGCCTCGCCCGAAGTCAGACGCGAGTACGACGACCAGATCGCGAAGCACGGGCGCATCACCAATATGAAACGCACGCTGCTGCACAACGTGCCGTCCTTCAAGGCGTATATGGAGTGGTATACGCTCTACGACGAATTAAAGCCCGTACTCGGCGACCGGGCGCTGTCCCTGCTATCTTACGCGATCTCCAACGGCAACGACTGTGAGATCTGCGGTTCCTTCTTCAAAAAGATCCTGACCGAAAACGGCGACGACACCGACGATCTGAAGCTGGACGAGACGGAGGAGCTGCTGTATACGCTGGGCACCTGCATCTCCATTGACCCGCACGACGTGCCGGATTACGTCTACGACGGCCTCAAAGCGCGCTTCACCGACGAGCAAATCGTGACGATCATCGCCTTTGCGGGGATCATGTACGCCACCAACCTGTTCAATACGGTGGCAAAGGTGGACCTGGACGAGGTGCTGCTGCCGTTTCACATCCACGGTAAGGAGGAAAAGGACAATGGCTGATTTTGACAACAAAGTCGCGTTTATCACCGGCGCCGCCCACGGGCAAGGCCGCGCCACCGCGCTGGCGCTTGCGAAAGAGGGCGCGGCGATCGCCGCCTTCGACGTGGCGAAAAAAATCGAATACCCTGCCTACGCGTTCGGCACCAGCGAGGAGCTGAAAACCCTGAAGGCGGAGATCGAGGCCTTCGGCGGGCGCTGCGAGATCTTTGCAGGCGACGTGCGCGACAACGACGCGGTCGTTGCCGCCGTGGAAGGGACAGTCAAGGCGTTTGGCAAGATCGATATCCTGTTCAACAACGCCGGTATCTGCGCCTATGCGACGGTGGAGGATATGACCGACGAAGCCTGGGACGCGATGATCGACATCAACCTCAAAGGGCCGATGATCGTGACCCGCGCCGCAGTGAAGTATATGAAGCAGTCCGGCGGCGTGATCATCAACAATTCCTCGGTCATGGGCCTGCGCGGCGGCAGGCGGCTGTCGCACTATACCGCGTCCAAATGGGGGCTCACGGGGCTGACAAAGGCGTGGGCGATCGAGCTTGCGCCCTATAACATCCGCGTGGTCAGCATCCATCCCACCGGCGTCAACACACCCATGAACGACGGCCTTGCCGCCATGGAGGGCAAGACACCCGAGGAGATCGCAGAGGCCAGCGCCGGGAACCTTTTGCCTGTGCCGTGGATCGAGCCCGAGGACACCGCGAATTTAGTTCTGTATCTGACAAGCGACAAGGCGCGGTACGCCACCGGCTCCCAGTTCGTGCTGGACGCCGGGCTTCTGAGCGTCTGACCGCACATGGAAGAGACGCCTGCCCGGCCGGATATACTGCTGCCGCCGCTTGCCCCGGACGGCAGGGAACGCGCCGGTTCAGATGAAAAAAGAGAGCTGTACCGTAGCCTTCTGCGGGCGCTCGGCATGTACCGCAGGCAAAGGACGGATAAGCTGACATCGGCGCTTGCCGGGGCGGAGACGTTTTCCGGCAGCGTCGTCGGGTTCGTTCCGGCGCTTCTGACGGGATTATTCCGGGGAAAGCTGAACCGCGCGGATTTCTGCATAGCGTTTTCGGCGCAGATGCGCAGGGCAAAGCTTAGGTTGGCGGCAATGCCCGCGGCGCAGATCCGGGCAAACCAAATGTATTTCAAAAACGAATTCGCCCTCGCCGACGCGCTGGACCGTCTCTGTGCGGACGCAGCCGCGGACGACGCAGCGTTTGCCGCCGCCGCGGAAAGGCTGGCGGCCGCCTGCCTGACGCGCATGTCCGATCCGTCGGGAACGGATACAAAGTGATCGGAGCGAACGCGGTTTTTTTGCGGAATGACAATGGAAAGTGTGTATTATCCGCTGGTTTTCGTCCACGGCCTGTTCGGCTGGGGCGAGGGCAGCGGCCTTGAAAAAAACTATCACTACTGGGGTTTCGGCGGCGCGGACCGGGACCTGGCCGCGCATCTGCGCGAGGCGGGCTGCGAGGTGTACGCTCCCTCCAACGGGCCCGTCTCCGGCGCATGGGACCGGGCCTGCGAGCTGTGGGCGATCCTTTGCGGCGGCACGGTGGATTACGGTGCCGCCCATGCGAAGCGGTACGGCCACGCCCGTTTCGGGCGGACCTATCCGGGGCTGCTGCCTGACTGGGGAGAACCCGGAAAACATGAAAAGATCCATCTGCTGGCGCATTCCTTCGGCGGCGCGGTTGCGAGGCTGTTTTCGTCCCTTGCCGCTTACGGGGACGGAACGGAACGCGCCGCGACCCCGGAAGGGGACCTTAGTCCTCTGTTCGCCGGCGGGCACGGCGGGCGGATACTCAGCGTGACCACGTTTTCGGGCGTCAACAACGGCACCACCTTCGCCGATTTCTGGGGCAATACGGGTATGCGGCTGATCGCGGGCACGGTGTACGGCGCAAACGCGCTGGCGGGGGAGACGCCGCTGATGCGGCTCTATGATTTCGACTCGGACCAGTGGGGCGTCATGTCGGATCCCTTTTCCAAAAAAGGGGAGCGGCTGTCTCTGCCTGCGAAATTCCGGCGGGTGCGCGACTATAACCGCAACGGCGTCGACCATATCGGGCACGAGATGCAGCTCCCGGTCATGGCGCTCATGAACAGCAAAATGCGGCTGGACCCCGAAACCTATTATTTCGCCTGCCGCGCCTGCCGCACCCACGAAACCAAACGCGGCAACCAGCTGCCCAATCGCAATATGCGCAAGATCTTAAAGGTCTGGAGCACTATGATGGGGCGCTACCGCCCGGCAAAGCTTCTGCCCTTCGGGTTTGACGAAAGCTGGCTGCCCAGCGACGGCATCGTCAACGTCAGAGGCCTCAGCGCCCCGCTGGACCAGCCGTTTGAAGACTATCCGGCGGATGAAGCGCTGCGCCCCGGGATCTGGTACAATCTGCCCGTGGAGGACAAACACCATATGTCCTGGGTCGGCATCGGCGAGGACCCGGCGGTCTTTTTCGCCTATTACGAAGCCCTCTGCAGCCGCCTGAAACGGTTGGAGCCCCAATGATAAAAAAACGCAGGATCAGGATGTTCCCATCTTTGATCCTGCATTCTGTTTTTATCTGAGATCCCTCAATCCGAACCGATAAACAGCGGCAGGGAGGACAGCAGCAGCTCCGCCAGAAAGTAGCTGACGATGTTGTACATTTTCAGCGGGTAATTTTTCTTGTGCTTCGGGTTGAACATCAGCATGGCGATCGTGAAGTCGGACGAGACGAACAGCGCCGCGCCCGCGATCGCGACGACGGCGGCGAGGACCCCATAGGGCGCGCCGGTTTTTGCATAAGAGACGCCCATCACCGTCGCTTTGCAGAACATCGTGGTGATCACCGCGCCGTAGATGACGATCGGGATCTTCAGAAGCCCCTTGAGTTCAGTCCCGACTAGATGCGAGAAGATCAGGAAGAACGCGCAGAACAGAACGACGCCCGCGACCTCCGGCACGGAGAAAAAGCCCCGGTCCGGATCCGTTTTCCGGATGCTTGTGAGAAACGCCGCGATAAAGAAGAAATGCGCGGATAAAAAGCCCAGAAAGCCGATGGCGGGAAAGACTTTCGTCTGCCACAGGTGCAGGAACAGGTCGCCGATCCAGCTCATGATCAGCGCCCCGAACAGGATCCAGGAAAACTGCGAAAAGTTTTTGTTGATGCACATGGCGAGGAGCCCGGTGCCCATGTACCCGGTGGCGGCGATCATTTTCAGCGTCAGCGAGCGCCAGGTGGGGCCGTTTCTCTGCGCCTTTACGAACAGGGGAGACAAAACGATCACGGCAAGCGCCACGATCCCGTACAGGATTTTTAGAAGCATTTTGGAAACCTCACTTTCTGCGGTCGGTTTTTATCGTTTTCTACGGCGTCAGAACGGCCTGACAGGCTTTCTTTTTTTATAAAAATAGCGTTCGACCCAAAATACGGCGGCAGCGGCGGCGACGCACAAAAAGATGCGTACCGGCGTGACCGTGACGCCGGCGGTGCCTTTTTCCAGCTCGTCATAGTGCAGCGCGATATTTTTATACGCCGTGTGCAGGGCGGTCACCGCGTCGGTCAGCTCCGCGTTTGCCGCCTGCGGGTCATTCAGCAGACGCTCCGCCGTATGGACGGCGTCCGTATACGCCTTTTTGTAATCGTTTAGCAGGTTTTGTTTGAAGGCGGGCACGGCGGCGTTCGTAACGTAACGGTCGTACGCCTCCTGCAGCGCTGCGCGGTTTTCCCTGCAGCGTGCGAGATAATCGGCGAATGCGGCGGGTTCTTCCGTGAAGATCAGAGAGTACCCGCGTGCGATCAGGTCGTCCCACCATGTTTCGCAGTCCGCCCTTGCGCCGGCTGTCTCGGCGTCGCCGAGGTCTATGGCGGCGCGCATGCCCGTAAAACGGCGAAGGACCGTCTGATGGAAATTGACGCCGTAACGGTTGGTCGTCTTTAGCACCAGCCCCGCCGCGCCGGCTTCCGTCAGAGTTTTGATGCGGGAGGTGACTTCAAAAAAGATATTGCTGCGCAGCTCTCCCAGCGTACACACGCCCCCGGTGTCCGAAGAAGTCAGCGCGTGTTTGGCGGCCTTTTTGTTTCCGGTGACCAGCAATGCGCAGATATCCGCCGCGCCGTTTGCCTTGATCATGTCCGCGATCCCCTTCGCGTCGGCGGCGTCGCACCGTAAGATCAGCGGCAGGTCCTTCTCCTTTACGGCTTTGAGAGCGGCCTCAAGGGTCGCCGGGCGGTATTCGCTTTTGTCGTTTCCTTTTCCGCCGTACCCCTCAAGCAGGTACACTGCGGTCAGCTCGGCGGTCGTATAGTCGGAGACCAGCGGTTTTGCGGGGGCCGCGTCGGCAAGCATGCGCCCGGGCGCGTCGGTTTTCATTAAAACGAAACCGCCGTCGGCCGTTGAGCTCACGTCGGCAAGGACCAGGTCGATCCCCGTCCCGCCTGCGGCAAGGATCCCCTCCAACGCGTTTTCGGGGTAGTCTGCGGGCAGCCCGCACAACGCTGCGCCGAGGACAGGTCCTGCCGGGTCCCGCAAAAGGGAGATCGTTTCCTTTGCGCTCCTTCTTCCTTCTTCGGTTCCCGCCGCGTCGGCGCCGGCTGCAAACAGCGGCAGCAAAAGCGCCGCCAGCAGAAGCGTGATCATCATTAAGCGTTTTTTCATGGCTGTTGTCGCCGCCGGTCCGAAATGCCGGCGGTCCGGTTGTCCCTTCATTAAGAATATATACGCATTTTTTGCGTAAAAACAGGCAGATGAATACTCATTTATAGTACCACACAAAAGTTACAGAAACAAGTCTATTTTTTACATTCTCTTTTCTTTTTTTTACATGGATGATAAAATTTTTCACGAACATAAACAGAGAAAAAGATATTTACATTTTTAAGAAATCGTGGTATCATATCATAATAGAGTGATATTGCCGTTGGGGCGGAAAGGATTCGTGCTATGGCGCTCAAACAGAAAGCGGTCGTAAAAGCTGCGTCGATCGCATTGGATCGGATTCTGAAATATGCGGATAAGGATCCCGAAAAGAATTTTGTGAAGATTCTGGATTACGCAGAGAAAATCATCGGCAACGGGCTGTATCCCATTGAAAACATTGAGAAGATGAAAAAGGCTGCAATGGATCCCTCCAATATCTATACGCAGCTCGGCAAGGGGATCCTGCGCGACATCGATCGGGATATCGTGCATCATTTCCTGATCACCCTGGGGATCGAGGGCGGCTATTTCGGTACAAAGCAGGTCCGCGCAAACCGTGAAAAGTATAAGTGCAATATCCCCTGGATCATCCTGTTCGATCCCACCAGCGCCTGCAACCTGAAATGCAAGGGCTGCTGGGCAGCGGAGTACGGCCACCGGCAGAGCCTGAGCTACGATGAAATGGACTCCATCGTCACGCAGGGCAAGGCGCTGGGCACGCACTTTTATATGCTCACCGGCGGCGAGCCGCTGATCCGCAAAAACGATATCCTCCTGCTGTGCGCGGCGCATCCGGACTGCGCTTTTATGTCCTATACCAACGGTACGCTGATCGACGACGCTTTTTGTGAGGAGGTCAAAAAGGTCGGCAACCTTGCCTTTGCGCTGAGTATAGAAGGGACCGAGGAGAGCAACGATTTCCGGCGCGGCGCCGGCGCTTATCGGGATACCATGCGGGCGCTGGGACTGCTGAAAAAACATAAGTGCCTGTACGGGATCTCAGTGTGCTATACCTCCAAAAACTTCAGTTATGTGACTTCCGACGCATTTCTTGACGCTATGATCGACGCCGGCGTCAAATACGCATGGTATTTCAACTACATGCCGGTCGGCCATACGGCGGACAAGGCGCTGATCCCGACGCCTGCCCAGCGGAAGGCCATGTATTTCTGGCTGCGGAAGATGCGCAATTCCGCCACCGGCAAACCCATTATGGTCATCGACTTCCAGGATGACGGCGAATATGTGGGCGGCTGCATCGCCGGCGGGCGCAACTATTTCCATATCAATTCCGCGGGCGATATCGAGCCCTGCGTGTTCATCCATTATTCGGACGCCAATATCCGCACGCACACGCTCCTGCAGGCGCTGCAGAACCCGCTGTTTATGGCATACCACCGCGGCCAGCCCTTCAACGATAACCATCTGCGCCCCTGCCCCATGCTGGAAAACCCGGACGCGCTGCGCAAAATGGTGCATGAGACCGGCGCAAAGTCCACCAATCTCATCACCGCCGAGGACGTGGATACGCTGTGCGGGCGCTGCGATGATTTCGCCTACGAATGGGCGGGCGTCGCCGATGAGATCTGGCGCACCACCAAACACCCGAAAACCTATACCAGTTACTACCGCGACGGCGAAAAGGGGCTCCGGCAATAAGCAGACGCCCGATTTTCGGCGCGGTGCCAGATAAAATAACGACCCCTGCAGCGGCGCAGATCCGCCTTTGCGGGGTCTGTTTTATTCCGGATAACAGGAGAAGAAAAAAATGGATTACGACCTGATGAACGAACAGCTTGCGGCGCTGACCGAAAACGTGCCGTACCCGATCGCGAACCTTGCGAACGCTGCGTCTCTTTTGTACCAGACGCTGCCGGGTATCAACTGGGCGGGGTTCTATCTGCTGCAGGGCAAAAAGCTGACGCTGGGCCCCTTCATGGGAAAACCCGCCTGTGTGGAGATCCCGCTCGGCAAAGGCGTGTGCGGGACCGCCGCCGCCGAAGGGCGCACGGTGACGGTCACAGACGTGCACGCGTTCCCGGGGCACATCGCCTGCGACTGTGCTTCCAATTCGGAGATCGTGGTCCCGCTGTTCGTGAACGGCGCGCTGTACGGTGTTCTGGATATCGACAGCCCCTTGATTGGCCGCTTCACCGAATTCGACCGGGAAAAGCTGGAAGCATTTGCCCGGATCCTGTGTGCGGCGGTGGAGAAGGATAAAAGTATTAAAGTAAAAAAGTAATTTTTCAACTTTGTATCTTTTATAAACGGTATTCTTCCCGGATATCTTTCAGCCACCGTCTCGCCTTATACTCCCTGCCCCGGATCACAACGCGGTCGTCGTAGACTTCGATCATCAGCCCGCAGCCGAGCTTTTTGCATTCGCCGTGGTGGTTGCCGCAGGCAAGGCTCGGCAGGTTGACAAGGTGCACGCCGTGTGCCTCTTCAAAGGAGGCGTAGCCGTGCGCCTTTTTGTATGCGGCGCCGGAAAACCCCATGTGGGAGTGGCCGGTGATATACCAGACGTTCGGGACCTCTCTGAGCAGCGCGGCGACCTCTTCGGAGCGCCTGCCGATGCCGCCCTCCATGGGGTCGTCGTCCGGTTTTCCGTCGGCTGAGGCGGTCATGGGCAGCCCGTGGGTGCCGTTGAGCGGATGGTGGCAGAACACAAAAACCGGTTTCCCGCTTCCGGCGGCTTCGGAAAGCGCCTCCCGGAACCACGCCATCTGCTCGTCGGTGATCAGGGCGCCTGGTTCTCCCTCGTGTTCGTTGCTCAGGAAAATCAGATGGTACCCGTTTACGATCTTCGTAAAATAGGTGTGCGCATACCTTTCGCCCGTGATCTTTTCCGTGTAGTCAAAGTAGCGCTGTACCGCCGCCTCGGTGCCGTCTTCGGACCAGGTGTCGTGGTTCCCGATCTGCAGAACCGTAACGGGGGCGGGCTTTCCGGCTTTTTTGAACGTCTTTACCGCCATCTCCCAGTTGACGGTCTCTCCCTCGGAGACGATATCTCCCGGGATCACGAAAGCGTCCGGCTGCCGGGCGCTTTTTGCCGCGTCGCTGACAGCGCGGTACATCAGCCACTGGGGCACGATCGGCGCCGGGTGTTTGATATCCAGATGTGTGTCGCTGACCGCCGCAATGGTGAGGCGTACGTCGGGGGCAAGGGGGCGCATTTTACCCATGTTCAGTTCTCCTTTGCGATAAACTAACAGCATCATACCATTTTCTTTCGTAAAAAGAAAGACGTTTTTTCATTTTTTTCGGTTCCCGTTCCGCTGTATTTCCCGAGGGCGGATGAAACGGCGCGCCGGCACCGCGATTTTGGCAAAGCGCTGTGCGATTGCCGCTTGATTATTCTTTCAAAAGATGATAGAATACTTTTGCAAGGATGTGAGACTATGGATAAAAAACTGGAGAGGATCCTGCCGCGTGTGCAGAAGCCCGCACGGTATATCGGCGGGGAGCTGAACAGCGTCGTCAAGGATAAGGAAAAGATCGGCCTGCGTTATGCGTTCTGTTTTCCCGATTCCTATGAGATCGGCATGTCGCATCTCGGTATCAAGATCCTGTATGCGATCGCAAACAGCCGGGAGGATACCTGGTGCGAGCGCGTGTTTGCCCCCTGGCCCGATATGGAGGAACAGATGCGGCAAAACGGCATCTTGCTGTACGGGCTTGAAAGCGGCGACCCGATCCGTGATTTTGATATGATCGGTTTTACGCTGCAGTATGAGCTCTGTTATACAAACGTGCTGAACATGCTGGATCTGGCGGGGCTTCCTGTTTTTGCAAAGGACCGCACGGCGCTTTCGCCGATCGTGATGGGGGGCGGGCCCTGTGTGTGCAATCCCGAGCCCATCGCGCCGTTTTTCGATCTGTTCAGCCTCGGCGACGGGGAAGAGGTCAACAACGAGCTGATGGACCTGTATCTGGAACATAAAAAGCGCGGTTCCGACAAACAGGCGTTTCTGGCTGACGCCGCAAAGATCCCGGGCGTTTACGTCCCTTCTCTCTATAACGTCTCCTACCATGCGGACGGGACCGTCGGGGCGGTCACGCCTGCCGGCGGCGCGCCGGAGACCGTTACAAAGCGCGTCGTGCGGGATCTGGACAAGGTCGCCTATCCCGAATCCTTCGTCGTCCCTTTTATCGACGTGGTGCACGACCGGGTGACGCATGAGATCTTCCGGGGCTGCATCCGCGGCTGCCGGTTCTGTCAGGCTTGCTTTTTAAACCGCCCGATCCGTGAAAAATCCCCCGAGACGATCAACGAACAGTGCAAGGTCCTCTGCCGCAACACGGGGTATGACGAGATCTCCCTTTGCTCTCTTTCAAGCTCCGATTATTCCCGGATCGAAGAGCTTTTGAACCTGCTGCTGGACTGGACCCCGCAGGAAAAGATCAACGTGGCGCTGCCGAGCCTCAGGGTGGACAATTTTTCCGACGAGCTTTTGCAGAAGCTCAAAAAGGTCCGCCGTTCGGGGCTGACCTTTGCGCCGGAGGCGGGGACCCAGCGTCTCAGGGACGTGATCAACAAAAATGTGACGGAAGAAGAGATGCTCAAAACCGCCAATATCGCGTTCTCAGGCGGGTATTGTGCCGTGAAGCTCTACTTTATGCTGGGGCTGCCCACAGAGACCGACGAAGACGTGGAAGGCATCGGGCTGCTTGCCAAAAAAGTCGTCGACGCTTTCTATACCAATCCCGACCGTCCCGCCGGACGCGGCGTACAGGTGAGCATCAGCGCGTCGTCCTTTGTGCCGAAGCCCTTTACGCCTTTCCAGTGGGAGCCGCAGGCGACGGCGGAAGAATTGCAGGAAAAGCAGCAGCATCTCAAAGAGACGCTGCCCTCCCGCAAGATCAGCGTCAGCTTCCACGATATCGAGACCAGCTGTCTTGAGGGCGTGTTTGCCCGGGGCGACCGCCGGCTTGCCGACGTCATCTACCGCGCCTGGAAACAGGGCTGTACCTTTGACAGCTGGGGCGACTTTTTTAAGTACGACGTCTGGATGCGCTGCTTTGCCGACGCGGGGCTGGACCCGGCGTTCTACGCCAACCGTCGGCGGGCGTTCAGCGAGGTCCTGCCCTGGGACCATCTGAACTACGGCGTCTCCCGGCGGTATCTGGAACGTGAGGCCCAAAAGGCGATGCGCGCCGAAACCACGCCCAACTGCAAGCAGGGGTGCGCGGGCTGCGGCGCCAATAAGCTGAACGGAGGGCACTGCGATGTATGACCTGCGTTTGTGGCTGTCCAAAAAAGGCAGCCTGAAATACGTATCCCATCTGGATATGTTCCGTCTGATGCAGCGCGCTGTGCGCCGGGCGGGGATCCCGCTGTGGTATACGGAGGGCTTTAACCCCCACCCGTATATCTCGTTCCTGCTGGCGCTTTCCCTCGGGATCGAGGGAGAAGGGGAGCCGGTGGATCTGCGCATCGTCGGCGAAATGACGCCCGAAGAGGTGCGGGAGCGGCTCAACGCCGTTTTGCCCCGGGGGCTTTCGGTCGTTGCCGCGGCGCCGCCGCAGGATAAGCCGGCAGCGATCGCTTTCGGCAGATACGACGTATATCTTGATCCTGCGCAGATCAGCGGGGCAGAGCTGCAGGACGTGCTTGCTGGCGGGGGGCTGACCTGTCAGAAGAGCGGAAAATCCGGCCATAAAAAGATCATGAAAACTGTGGACGTATCGGCGCAGCTCAGAGAATGGCAGATCGAAGAAAAGGACGGATCCCTACTTCTGCACGTCGTTTTACCCGCGGGCAGCACGGTGAACCTGAATCCCCTGCAATTGCTGGAGGCGGTAAGCGAAAAGCGCGGCGCGCCGGTCTATGCCTGCAGCGCCGTACGCACGGCGCTGCTCAAAGCGGACGGAAAAGAGTTCCGATAAGGAGGCAATATGAAAAAAGCGATCGTTTTTGCGGGCGGCGGCTCCAAGGGCGCATATCAGGTCGGTGCATGGAAGGCGCTCAACGAGCTTGGCGAGACCTTTCAGATCGCCACCGGCACGTCCATCGGTTCCATCAACGCCGGGCTGTACGTCCAGCACGATTTTGACGCGGCGTATGAAATGTGGACCCACCTGAAGGTGGAGTCCATCATGAAAAACGGGATCAATTTTGACAAAAGCTTTGAAAGTATCTTTTCGCAGCGGGAAAACCTGGTCCCCTTCATCAAAAAGTATATCAGCGCCAAGGGCGCGGACGTCAGGCCCTTCCATAACGCTTTGAAACAGTATTTTGACGCAGACCGTTTCTTTTCCTCCGATATCGATTACGCCCTTGTCACCTGCCGGTATCCCTCCTTCGATCCGGTGGTCATCACCAAAAAAGACGTTCAGGACCGCGAAAACATGTGGCAGTGGATGGCGGCGTCCGGCGCCTGCTTCCCGGTGTTCCCGGTGATGCGCATCGGGGAGGAGGAGTACGTGGACGGCGGCTACTACGACAATATCCCGGTGGCGCCCGCTTTCCGCCTCGGCGCAAAAAGCGCGGTCGTGATCGATCTGAAGCAGGAGAACAACCACGAGGGATATCTGCACCATCCGCGTGTGACCTATATCAAGCCCTCCCGGGATCTCGGGACGTTCCTCAATTTTGAAAAGGAGGCGATCCGGTTCTCCATTTCTCTGGGGTACAACGATACCATGAAGGTCTACGGCAAATACCTGGGCAGAGTATATACCTTTATCCCGAAACCGGAGGACGAAGAGCTGCTTTCGCGCGTGGCAGGGCTGTTTTTGGACCTTCTCACCGAAATGGAGGCGCGGTTCGACTTTTCATACGCCGTAAAGATCCAGCGGATCAACAAATTTGACGGCTGCACGACGCTGCTTGCCGACGCGATCAAAAAAGAACGCCCCACCGAAACGCAGCTGTTTTTGGAGGCGACGGAGTTTTTCCTGCGGCTGCTGGAATACGATCCGGACGTGATCCTGCGTCCGGGGGATCTGTTGTACAGCCTGAAGGCGCAGGTGGACGGGATGTATCCGCTGTTGGAATACGATTACGATACGGCGTTTGCAAACGTGAAAAAGTTCGTTGCCGCCCATTCCGGAAAGAAAAACGAGGATGCAAAAAAGCTCGATGACAACCGTTATCTGCTGATCGCCGCAGCGCTGATCCGCGCCCTGCAGCGGGCGGAGATATAAAAAAGAGGGGAGTCGGACCGGTTCGGTTCCGACTCCCTATAATATATCCGACCTTTGTCGGCGGCTGTTTGGTCAGATCAGCATCATTTCCACCATATAGTCGTAAACGATGTCTTCATAGTGGCAGGAGGAAATGTCCGCGCCCTGCATGCGGCGGCACAGCCTTTCCACGTCTTCCCGATACGCGGAGACGGCGCAGAATATCCACGTTTCATTGTCCGGCCGCTCGATCTTCAGACCGTAATACGGCCGGTCCTCGCTCCTGCGGTATTCTGTAACACTGAAAGTTGCTTCATTCATAAAAAATCAACCTCTTTTCTATCTGATTTGACTCCATCATACACCGTTTACCATTATTTGTCAATAGTTTTGTTGAAAATATTGAACTATGCATGTAAGGAATTTACAACAGCAAAAAAATATCTTCAAATTTTGTAAAAAAGCTTGACTTCTCTTTGAAATTGTGATATATTTTTTCTTGCCTTTGACATGGGGTGTTGCTTGCTGGTGTAGCTCAGTTGGTAGAGCAGCTGATTTGTAATCAGCAGGTCGGGGGTTCGAGTCCGTCCACCAGCTCCATTTTAAAGACGACAAGTAAATATGGGAGAGTTCCCGAGCGGCCAAAGGGGGCAGACTGTAAATCTGTTGTCGACGACTTCGGTGGTTCGAATCCACCCTCTCCCACCAAGTTGCATGTCCTAATTCGATGTGCGCCCCGAAAACCCTTGCTGTGCAAGGGTTTTCGAGCATTTTAGGGGGTCAAAAAAACAGTGCAAAACAATCGATGTAAATCACAAACAAGGTGGATTCGAACCACCGCAGCAGCGGTTCAAGGGTTCAAAAACCGCTTTTCGGCAGAAGTTCTCCCCCCTTTTTCTGTGAAATATTTATGTTCTGTCTGATAATTCTTTATGTCTGACTGAAAAGCCCATTAAATCGCAATTTAACAACTAAATATTTGCAATCAGCCCGGTGTTACGGATCGACTCAACGATTCGCGGCACCGGGCTTTTTTTGTTGCCAAATAATACAGAAAGGAGTCCCAGGTCCTGGGTTCACAGGTGACGCAATGGAAATTGAGATCCCGGTTTGGCTAACGGAGGCGCTTTTGCGCTGCGCAGCCGAAACAGGGCTCCCGGTTGAAGAAATCGTGGAGAGGGCAATCAAATCATACTTGGAAAGGAATGAAGACAATGGCTGAAGCCGAAAAGAAAGGACTGACCGTGAAGATCGACGCCGATCTGCATGCGGAGGTCCGAAAGTATCTGGATGTGCATGAAATGACCATGGCGGAATTTGTGACCATGGCGCTGAAGGATGAGCTCCACCCAAAAAACATGATGAAAGAAGGAACCACAATGGAAAAGACGAGAACCCTTGCATTTCAGATCCCGGAAGAACTGTATCTGCGGATCAAAGATTACCTCCAGAGAAACAACATGACGCAGCGGCAGTTCGTGATCGGGCTGATCGAAGACGAGCTTCAGCGGGAACAGGACGAGCTGGAAGCCCAGTCTGAGGCTGTTTCGGGAGAGGCTGAGGATGAGGACGAAGATACCGCAGAAGAGGAAGAAACCGATATTTCGGGCGGTTTTGAGGACGCGTCCGGCGCCTGTGATGAGGATGAAACCGAAGACGAAGACCAGGGCTTCGGGATGACGATGTAATTTAAAGGAAAGAGGTATAAAAAATGTTTCAGATCGATAATTTCACCAACAATGACGACGTTCGTATCGTGGATGCGAAAGGCGCCTTTCAGATCGTCGAGTACAAGCGCGATCTCAGCGTAACGCCGGCGACCGCGCAGACCGCCTTCTTCTGCAACGAGATGAACGTCCGAAAGAGACAGCTTGTCTGCGACGTGGGGAAATCCGGTATTACCTGTCAGGCTGGGGCGATGCAGTGGATGGCCGGCAACGTTTTCTCCACAACCGGCGTCAAGGGCGTCGGGGACCTGATCGGAAAAACATTTCGCGGCAAGGTCACCGGCGAGAGCGCCATCAAACCCGAATATACCGGGGACGGCACGCTGGTGCTGGAACCGACGTACAAGCACATCATTCTGCTGGATACGTCTGATTGGAACGGCACGGTCGTTCTGGACGATGGGCTGTTCCTCGCCTGCGAATCCCGCCTGACGCATAAGGCGGTCATGCGTTCCAATCTCAGCTCGGCGGTCGCGGGCGGCGAAGGCCTGTTCAATCTCGGTATCAGCGGCGACGGGATTCTGGCAATCGAATCCGCATGTCCCCGTGAAGAACTGATTGAGATCACTTTGGACAATGACGTACTAAAGGTGGACGGCAACTTTGCCATCGCGTGGTCAGGCTCGCTGGAATTCACCGTGGAGCGCAGCGGAAAAACGCTGATCGGCTCGGCGGCCTCCGGCGAAGGGCTCGTCAACGTCTACCGCGGGACCGGAAAAGTGCTGCTGGCGCCTGTGGATAAAACGCCGCTGTCCGCTTCCTTCCCCCTCTGATACAAATGAATACCTGTTTCCTGCCCGGTATTGCTTTCTCATCCGCAGTACCGGGCTTTTTTCTTTGGACCGAAAAGGAGTGATACAATATGGCCTCTATTGAAATCAAAGCGGCGAGGATGGGAAAAATCGTCGCATTCAGCTTGCCCTGCAGAGAAAGAGAACTGAAAGAAAACCTGACGGCACTCTACGGCACGCCTCCAAGCCACGCGGTGATCGAAGTGGCGCAGGTAACGTTTCCGAAGGAGCTTGATGCGTTGACCGGTCAGATGCTTGACCTTGACGCGCTGAATTACCTTGCGCGGAGGATGGATGGTTTTGACTTTGAAGAAGCCAACACCTTTTATGAAGGAATCAAGGCAGAGGGTATGTCCGATCTGAAGGATCTGATCAATCTCACATATAATCTCAACCGGTATGCCCTGATTACGAACGTTGGCAGTTTTGCAGAGATCGGACGCGCATACTCGCTGAGCACCAAAGGGGCGATCCCGGCGAAAGAAAATGAAACGCCGGAGATAGTCTCGCAATATGAACAGCTCGGCAGAGATCTCATTGCAGCCGGCACGGGACGCTTTACCGAACACGGTCTGCTGTTTGTGGACCGGGGAACGGAATTTGTCGCCGAATACGACGGAACGTCTTTTCCTCCGTATTATGACTGCCCGGACAGTAAAATGGCCGCGACGCTGTCTTTCAACGGGAAAGAGGAACTTCTTTTTCTGCCGGAGGAAGAGTCCGCGATCAATAAGGCGGTCCGCAGGCTCGGCGCCGGAGAGCTTTCAGACTGCGACGTCACGCTTGAACAGGGCTCCGCCGGTTTGATCGGACAGCTGTATGAATCGATCTACCGGTCAGAAGGGCTGTTTGCCATGAATGAAGTCATAAAGCGGCTGGACGGCATGGATTATCAGGATACGGACTTCCTTCTCCTGCTGGCCCGTCACACCGGTGTGTCGTCTGCGGAAAACATCTCTATTCTCGCCGACCATATAGACGATCTCTACCTTATCCCGGCACATACCCCAAGTGACGTTGCCGAATACGTGCTCGACGAAGGAGATGAGTTCCACGCCGATTCGGAGCTGTGGGACTTTATCGATATGGACGCTTTCGGTGAATACTACGCCGAGCAAAAAGGCGGCATGTTCATAGATGGCGGCCTGCTCTGCTCCTCCACCGGTCAAGACGTTAAGACCGTGCTCGATCAGCTGGAGCCGGAACCCGGAATGTATTTACAGCAGTAAGGAGGTCAAAAGCAAATGAAAACAGTTTATCCCGTGATCGCTACCACACTCTCTGCAGTCCTGCTCTGCGGCTGCCTGCGGTATGCCCCGGATCTGATCGCCCAAACAGAGACAGCCCCTACCGTTTCCGAAGAAGCGGCGACAAAAGATTACTCCGTTGCGGATCTTCCGTTTGTTCCCCCTGAAACAGCAGTAGAAGAAACTTCGACGGAATATCCCGTTACTGCTGAATCACCCACAGAATTACAGACGGAGCCTCAGACTAAGGAAGCGGAATTATCGACTAATTTGCCAATATCGGAATCTGCCGCTCAACTGACAGAATCGGTATATGGAACGGCCGGACGGCTCCATATCCCTTCCGTTGAAATCAGCGTCCCCATCAATTTCGTGCGGTTGGCAATTGACGACGTGCAGAAGGTCGTAGACGCGCCGGATAGCGCGGCGTATTTCTGGTTCAAGGACGTGATGCCTGTGATCGCGGATCATAACGATCAGAGCTTTTCCACCCTGCACCGTGTGAAGAAGGGCGACGTCGCCTTCGTTGCCAACGCGGACGGCGGCGTCGGCAAATACGTTTGCAACTGCGTGTGCTACGGAACCAATACGGGAACGGATCTCCTTGATAACGAGGGCTTCAGTATTGCGGATACCGTTACCGCGAGTCTGATCATGTACACCTGCTGCGATAACTGGCAGAACGTACTGCTCACCTATTGGAAAGCGATCTGAAAGGAGCCTGCAGAATGGCAATTCAGTTTTCAAACATGACACTGTCCGCGAACGGGAAAATGAAGGACTTTCTCGTCTGCGGAGAACCGGCCGACAGTGAAGATCTGGAGGGCTGGACCGCTTATGAGGATTTCGTTTCTCAGCTCCCCGACGGCACGGACGTTCACGCGGATGTCGACACCTATCTCTACGGCGGGGAGGAAATCGTGGAAGCGACGCCGGAAGAAGTGGCATATATGACGATGCGCTGCGCCAGGGACTACCGCTTTTTATCCGAGCACTGCCACAATATCGGCAGTTCGGAATTTGATTTCCAAACGGACAGCCCTGCGTTCGGTTTCCAAAATCTCATCTGAAAAAGAAAGAAGGAATTGACTTATGGCGAAGACCGGCAAATCTCTTTCCGCTTTTCTTGCGGCGTTGCTCTTAATGCTCAGCATTCTGTCCGTTATGGAATCGACGGCATACGCGGCGCCGGCAAAATGGTACGTCCGCTATGACTCGAACGGCGGTGAATACGCCCCAACAAGGCAGATCAAAAAGAAAGATGAACCTCTTCAAATCACCGCCGCAAGACCGACCCGCGAGGGATATACCTTCGTAAGCTGGGATACAGTCAAAAGCGGCGGCGGGACGCTGTATTATCCCGGTTCCGAGTACCGTACCGACCGGGACCTGAAGCTGTACGCCCAGTGGAAACCGAAGACCTGCGTTGTTGTGTTCTATGCAAACGAAGGGAAAAATGCCCCGAAAAATCAGGTCAAAGAGCCGTGGGAAACCGTTACGCTGACCGCAGAGATCCCAAGCAGAACAGGATATACCTTCATCTGCTGGAACACAAAGATCGACGGCACAGGGACAGACTACTATCCCGGACAGAACTATGACGCCCGCGACAGCGCGATCCTCTATGCCGTCTGGCAGCCTGTAAAGGTTTGGTACCGTTTCGATCCCAACGGCGGGACCTTTTCAAAAACAGGCGTCCATTTTGTAAAGATCGGCGCGACAATCAGGATCCCGAAAACGGCGCCGCGCCGTCCGGGATATACGTTTCTGGAATGGAACACGCAAAGAGACGGCTCCGGCGAAGCATATTTGCCGGGATTTCATTACGCCATGGAAAGCAGCAGCACGCTGTATGCCCAATGGGATCGCAATTAAACAACCATTTTGGAGGTAGACCTTATGAACGAATTTGAACGGCTGCGCCGGACAGCCGAACGCATGAAACAGGAATACCCGCCCGGCACAAGGATCCAGCTGGATCACATGGAAGACCCGTGGGCTCCCGTTCCGCCCGGTACGCGCGGCACCGTCGCTTATGTTGACGATATCGGCCAGATCGGAATGAAGTGGGACAACGGACGTACTCTCTCCCTTGTGCCGGGAGAAGACAGCTTCCGCAAATTGACCGATAAGGAACTCGCGGAAGAACAGAATCAAAATGAAATGAACGGGGACGGTTTCGATGAAGACGAAGGCCCCGTTCTTTCCATGTAGGAGGAAAAAAGAAAATGACTGAAATTGAGAACAAGATGCTGGTCTGCGATTTGCTGGATTCTCTCAGAGCCAGCGTTCAGTGGATGGATTCCATTGAAACCATCTTTAACGCCGTGGGGATCACCTGTAAGGCCATCGAAGCCGATCCGCTGTTTGAATTCAATATGCACCTGCTGTTCTGCTACATCCATGATACGGATCTTGTGGAATGGTGGCTGACGGCGGAGGATGGCGACGAGCTGTATATCGATCCTCACACCGGCGAGGAATTCGAGATCCTCGACGCATCTGATCTTTACGAACTGGATCAGAAGAGAAGAAAGAGGTGACGAAGGAATAAGGAAAGGTCGGACGCCCTATGGCGCTCCGGTTTTTCGATATGTTTGCAGGGATCGGCGGATTCCGCAGCGGCCTGACAAAGCTGGACGGATTTGAATGCGTCGGCTTCTGTGAGATCGATCCCTACGCAAAAAAAGCGTATGAAACCCTATACGATACGAAAGGAGAACTGTACTTTGCTGACGCACGAGCCATTGACCCCGAAGAGCTTCCGGATCTCGACCTTATCTGCGGAGGATTCCCTTGCCAAAGTTTTTCTGTCGCTGGAAGAAGACTCGGCTTTGAGGACACCCGCGGGACCCTTTTCTTTGAAATTGCCCGGATCGCTGCCGTTAAGAGACCTAAATATCTGCTGCTTGAAAACGTTCCCGGCCTGTTATCTCACGACAAAGGCCGGACGTTTGCAGCCATCCTCGGCGCGCTGGATGAACTGGGGTATGATGTCGCGTGGCAGGTGCTTAACAGCGCGAATTTCGGCGTCCCCCAATCCCGCAATCGCGTGTTCATTGTCGGATGTGATCGAGAAAAATGCGCCGGCAAAGTATTATCTTTCACCGACTGCAACCCGAAAACTCTTAAGCAGCTCATACCTGGCCCGGAAGGAAGCCGCGTCTACGGCGCAGACGGGCTCTCTGTCACACTGACGTCTCAGGCGGGCGGTTTCGCCGGGATGACCGGGATGTATTTCACGGACGTGTTCCTGCCTGTAAAGGTCAAGACAAAAAGCGGCTGCCAGAAAGCCTATCCGGGCGACAGCGTGGATATTGCCTATCCCGATATAAATTCCCGTCGCGGCAGAGTCGGGCACGATATCGCGCATACCCTGACCACTTCAGCGACACAGGGATATTTCGGCGTAGACATGAACGCCGATCCGAAGATCACAGAACTGGCACGTTGTCTGACCGCGCATCAGGATGCCGGAATCGGGACACACAACGGCGAACATACCGCCATCGGTATGATGCTCCCGATTGAGGACGCGCCGCGGCCTGTTATCAATCCCGGCAGAGAAACGATACGCCAGCAGGGGCGGCGGATCAAGGAACCGGACGAGCCGATGTATATGCTGACAGCTATGGATATCCACGGCATTGTATATAACGGATACATCCGTAAGCTCATGCCCTTGGAGTGTTTCCGTCTGCAGGGCTTTACCGATGAGCAATTCCAAAAGCTCGTCGACGCCGGTTTCTCCGACGCGCGGCTGTACAAGTTTGCTGGGAACGCAGTCAGTGTACCTGTCATCACCGCGCTGGGGCGGTTTATTCTATCCATAGAAAGCGAGACAAACGAAAATGCCGAATTATGTATCGAATCTTGTTGAGTTCAGCGGAGATCCCATCTCTGAACAGAATATGCTGATTGCCATAAGAGATGAAAAATACGGACTCGGAACCATTGATTTCAACAAGCTGATTCCCATGCCGGAAGCGCTTCAGATCGAGGCCGGCAGCAGCACGGATAAAGGCTTAAAAGCCTACAAAGACTTTGCAGCAATCTATTCTGCAGCCAACGGAATCACTGGACTTGATTTGCTCCATATTCCTGAAACGGCTGAACAGCAGGTTCGGATGCAATTCCCTGAGCTTCAGATTGACGAAAAGGATTGGGAGCTTGGACGTGCGGCATTCCATAATTTTCTTCAATACGGAGCTCCCACGTGGTATGAATGGTGCATTCAGAACTGGGGAACCAAATGGGGCGCCTGCGGCTATGAGCTCGGTATGGATTACGGAACCAACTGTAAAGCGCTTTGGTTTGAAACAGCTTGGTCGCCGCCTGTTCCCGTGATTGAGGAACTGGCGCGGCGTTTTCCCGAACTGGAGTTTACCCATCGCTGGGCCGACGAAGACATCGGACACAACTGCGGAATGCACGAATACGCCGCCGGTGAAAGAACAGAGGAATTCTATCCTGACGGTCAGAAGGATCGGATCGATTTTGCGCTTGACGTGTGGGGATATGACCCTGAAGATCTCGGTTACCGATTGAACCGGGACGGGACTGCCTATCTCTACATGGATCGCGAAGAATTTGAGTTGATTGAGATCGCCGGACAAACGGCGCTGTTTGCGAATGAACGCTACGGTTCCGAAACGACGCCGGAGGGGTTATACTGCTATCACCTTCGGATGTCCGACGAGCAGGACCGGCTTGCGGCGTTGGAACCATATGTTAAAGTCAACTTCGGTGGTACCGTCTTCACCAAAGAGCCGATTGACCTCGGTGAGGACGGTTGCCTTGAACTGTCGGAAGAATCGGAACCGAACTTCCTCGGGCAGACTGTAACGCTTGAGGATTTCATGGCGGATCGGTTCGATTTATCTGAAGAACAGAGCATGGGAGGTATGTAAATGAACAACTATCCATGTAATCGAAATAACTACCTGCGCTCCCGGACGATCCATGTGGAGGCAGAGGTGGAGATTCCCGGCTGCCGGGAGGTAAGCTATGCCACCTGCTGGCTTCCCGCGACCGAGCAGCAGCTCAAGGATTTCATGCAGCGGGCGCGGTTCCATCCGAGAATGGAAGATTATTCTTTCCATATCCTGAGCTGCCCACCCGTCCAGGAGATCGCCGAAATGCGGATGGACACGTTTTCTCTGGAGGAACTGAACTTCCTTGCCAAACGTCTGGCGGTGCTTCCGGAAACTGAAATATCGGCAATGAACGCGCTGCTGCAGAACGATGGAATTGTCCCTTACGAACAGATGGAACCCGTTTCCCTGCGTGATTTGATCAACATGACCTACGGCGTAGAGGATCTGCCCGTAGTTGCAGACGTCTTTTCACTTCGTGATCTCGGAGAATTCGTCATAGAAAACGAGCTTCACCCGGATATCGCTGAGATCCCGAAGGACTGCCGGTATCTTCTTGACCGGGAGAGGATCGGAGAAATGCAGCGCGACTGTGACGATGGCGTGATCATCGACGGTATGTATGTTGCGACACAGGATTTCACGATGCCTGACGTTTACAACGGCGTCGATTTGCCGGAAACGGACGAAGACAAAAAAGTGGTTTTCAGACTCCTGATCTCACAGGCGCCGTATGCGAGCGCAGATGAAACGCGGGACTCTGCGGAATGGATCTCTCTGCCGATCTCCCCAAAGGAAGCGGATCGCATTGCCGGACTCCACGGTGAGGGCCATATCGAGGACTGCATGCTTTATGATATGGAATCCGCGATCCCGTCTCTTAATCTGAATACATTCAACGATATGATGGACTTCCGGCACCTGAACGAGCTGGCCGGATGGTATCTTGCCATGTCGCCGATGGAACAGGTCAAATACAAGGCTATGCTGGAGGCGGAACCGAATCTGGACGCGGAACGGGCATTACAGCTCGCAAAAGAGCTTCCCGCTTACGAATTGTCTTACTATTCGCTGTCACCAAAAGAGTTCTTCCGGGACTATGTTTCTCATTTTACCGACAACCGCTTTGACGGGCGGTGGCTTGACGAGATCACCGAACCCGCAGCCGCGGCCGAACTGCTCCGAAAGCTCGGCGCGACGCAGACCAATTACGGCGTCGTTTCCGCTTACGGCGGGCAGCTTTTCACTCCCATCTCCCGCTTTGAGGATCAGACGGAGGATGAATCAGCAGGCCAGACTGCATCCGACGAAGAACCCGATGAAGGAATGGAGATGCGGATGTGAATACGGGAAACAACCGGCAGCCGATTGCCGTCAAAAACCTTGCCGATTTCAAGCGGCACATAAAACCGGGGACGGAGATCTATGTGCACTCTCACAGCGTCCATCCCGATCTTGAAGGGCTGACTCGCGTAGTTACAAGGGTACAGACCAACGGCTTTTACTCAGTGATCAAAGGACAGCCGAACAACAAATGGTCGACCTGCAATTACGGCAAAGGGATCCGTCAGGACTATGAACCCGCGTCCTTTTACCGTTTCAACGGGTCAACGATCCAGATCCTGGACCGACGGAGAGGCAACCGGCCGCTGTGCGAAATCGAACTATACGAAAAGGAGCAGACACAGACGATGAACGAAAGCGAAAAGAAATCTGTCATTTCCCATATTCCCGCGGAGAACCTGCGCCGGATGCAGGATACCGAAGGCCTTGTGCTTCAGGGCTGCGGCGGCGATCCGCAGGACTGGCTGGACGGGATCAACGACATGCTCACGCGGGAGGACATCCTTTTGGACGGGACCCGTTTCTCCGAATGCGCCGTGTTTGAGCATGAAGGGCATACGAATATCCTGTTCCCCTTCAGAGAAGACGTGAAGCTGGATATGGGGCGGCTTGCAATGTGGCGCTTACAGACGCACGGCGATTTCGGCGGCACGTGGCTGTCGGATTACGTCCCGAACCGGCTCGGCGGCTTCGAGGAACCGCAGAAAGAGCAGGCGCAGAACAAAAAGCCAAACTGTCCCCTGATCGGTCAGGACGGGAACGTATTCAACCTGATCGGGCTTGCCGCGCGCACGCTGCGTCAGAACGGACTCCGCGATCAGGCGTCCGAGATGCAAAAACGTGTGTACGCCTGCGGGTCATATTACGAGGCGCTCGGCATTATCGGCGAATATGTCAACATCACGTCGGTGGATGATCCTGATGATTCGGAAGACTTTGACGACGATTCCGATCTGGATATCGACTGTGACGAGGACGAAGACGAGGACGAAGGATTTGAGCCATCGTTATCGTAGCTGAAGCGGCGGCGCTGATTGGACCGCCGCTTTTTCCAACCTGAAAGAGGTGAAACAATTGAAAACCCCTGTTTCGAGGGTCGGCAATAAAACGCCGATCCTCCATATTTTATACGCCCTTTTCCCGCGGGAGTACGACCGGTTTGTGGACGTCTTCGGGGGGAGCGGCTCCGTTTTGCTCGGGAAGCCCACGATTGACGGCTTTGAGGTTTACAACGATTTCGATCATAATCTCGTCAACCTCTTCCGCTGCATGAAGGAGCGGCCCATGGCGGTGATCCGGGAGCTCGGTTTCTGCAACTTAAACTCGCGCGACGATTTCAACGCGATCAAGAAGTTCTTTTTGGCCGAGGAATTTGACGATTCATACTTCCGGGAAGAACTGGAGCTGACGCAGATCTCTCTGCCGCCGATTCCGGCAGAAGAGATCGTCCGGCTCCGGGAGCGCATTACCCGCGATTACGACGTGCGCTCCGCCGCCATGTTTCTCAAGCTTCTGCGCTACAGCTATTCCAGCGGCGGAAAATCCTTTGCCGCCCAGCCGTTTGACATCTCCCGCCTGTTTTCTCTGATTCAGGAAACACAGCGGCGAATGGCGAACGTGGTTGTGGAGAATCAGGACTTTGAAACGCTGATCCGTCATTACGACCGCCCGGATACGTTTTTTTACCTCGATCCCCCGTATTTCCAATCCGAGGGGATGTACGAGGTGGGCTTCGGTTGGGACGATCACGTCCGCCTGCGGGATACGCTGGGACAGATCAAGGGTAAATTTCTGCTGTCCTACAACGACTGCCCGGAGATCCGCGGGCTGTACGAGGGATACCCGATGTTCGATTTTACACGGGTACACTCCATGGCGCAGCGGTACGAAGCCGGGAAGGAATTCCCTGAGCTGATCATCGCCAATTACGATTTCTACGAGCGAGAGGCGGCCAAGCCCCGGCAGATGACCTTCTTCACGCCCATGTTTGAGGACTATGAGAAGATTCTGAAGGAATCCATTATCCACTGCAAAATGTAGATGAAAGGAAAGCGTATGACCTACGAAGAACTAACTGAACAAGTTGAAAAACTGCTGAACGGCAGAAGCTCGCTGGACGTTGACGTATCGCCGGACTTTCAATGCGATCAGACGGGCGGGTATCCGGTCTCTCTTTGTGTTCTCTGGGATCAGGACAAAGCGTGGCTGGAGCCTAATGAGATGCTTGCCGAAGACGGTACTGACCTGACCTACGCGCGGCAGGGCTGCGCAGATTTCGGTATCCGGGACTGTCCCGACGTCAGCGCCTACAACCGCCTTCTGGAATCACTCGGACAGGACGCCGTAGATATGGCGTGGCTGCCCGAGGAACCGGAGGAAGGGATGGTCCTGTCGTGAGAGCAACCCAGCCCCTGCTTCTTATCATCGCCGCCATCGCCCTGCTGATCGCCATGGCGCTGGCGGCCGGAAAAATATCTCAATATTTACCTGTATGAATGGAGGAAACACTATGAAAATGTACCGTATTCTCGGCAAACGCGGCCGAATCACCATTCCCTATGATATGCGTCAGCGCGTCGGCTTCCAGCAGAACGACGTGCTTTCTTTTACCGAAAGCGAGGACGGACGATCCGTGCTCGTTACCCGTGAGATCCTCTGCGACGAACGTTGCCCCGATAAGGACCGTTCCGAACGCGATACGGAAGGGACCGTTACGCTCAAGAGCTTTCTGGACGGGCTCTCACCGGAACAGCAGCAGGCGGCGCTCATGCATCTGTCGCTTAAATGGGCGGCGCAGAAAGGGAAAAAGAGACATGGCTGAACATATGCCGCTGTACAGGTTTTCCCGCGAAGAAGCACGCGCCCATGACGTGATCAGGGAATGGCGGGACAGCTACCATGAAAACTGCAATTGCGCCTTCGCAATCGGAGAAGCGATTACTGCGAATTATCATGACAACCGTCTCGGCGACTGTCTCACGCCCGTTGTGGAGCGGTTCGGCATCGACCGTGTGAACTGGGTGCTTGCCAATACGATCCAGCAGGCAGACTATGACGGCAGATATTCGCGGGACAACAAAGCGTGGGCTAAAAGCTTTTACATCCCTGCTGACGATAACAACTGCTACTTCTGCGTCAGATCCCATCCCTGCCTTGTGGACGGGCTGGTGGATATGGCACGGGATTACTGGAAAAACCTGCATTTTTTCGACAAAACCCATTGTTTGGAAGAACAGGACTACACCGGGAAGCTGCTGGTGATGAAACCGGAAACGCTGAAAGAGGAATTCCGAACGCCGGAGAATCAGCTTTTCTTTGCGACTGGAGGCTTCGGCTGCCGGCCGAAACCGTCCGGGAGACGGGTGTTCGGCATATTTCTTTCCGACGGCGAGAAGACCAGCTTCTACCGTCAGGATTTTCTCGGCGTTATCGCGGATGAGCATATCCCCGATTGGGCGCGTGAGAAGCTGCAGGCGCTGACTGCGCCGAACGATGCCCCACAAACCGAAGAACAGACAGAACCGGACAGCGGTCCGGTGATGGGAGGAATGTAACCATGGTATACCAGGCACTGATCGAATACAAGGGAGAGCAGGCTATCGTTGAGTTACCCGACAACAAATACGTTCTGGGTAGAACGCTGAAAGAACTCGGCTGTCCGCTCCGGCAGCCGCTGTATCTGCGGGACGAAGAAGACGAAGATCTGCACATCAAACTGATCTCAGGTAACGACATCGGCGGGAAGCTGAGTCTGTTGTTCCATGAGAACGATACGCTGCTCACAGCCAACTCAATCGCCGCCACATTGGAGAAAACGCATCCTGCCGTGAAAGCGGAGCTGGAATCCGCGATCATGGATCAGAAATATGAAACATATTCGGATTTGCTGAGAGACCGTACAGAAAAGCTGCACAGCTACGGCAGCGTGCGCGAAACGCTGTACTTTCCCCTGTCCGCGCAGATCGATCTCCATGACGATGAGGACGGCGAATTGTACGACGCGAATCCGTGGCTGCTGTCTGCTCACGCGTATGAGATCCGGGAAGCCCTCCAGCTGGAACAGGCGCCCGAATACGGCGATATGGCAGACTATTACGACGAGATCCCCTCTGCCAAAGCAAAGCTGGTCTCGGCATACTGGGACGTTGAGGAACACGGCGGTCAGCTGTATGGAAAGGTCGATCTGTATCTGACCGCGCCGCTCACACCGGAGGAAAAAGAAAGCCTGACAGACTGGGTCACCGGACAGAACAGCGACGGGCTCGGCGAGGGCTTTGAACAGCGCCCGATTAAAACCGAAGACGGCGATCTGTACGTCTCCATGTATAGCGGCTCCGATTCCTGGGTCTGCGACGCGGAAGAGTTTGAAGACCGTATTTCGCAAGCCCACGGTCCCGTGATGGGAGGAATGTAAATATGCGCGTAAAGGTTTATCAGATCGATTCCGGACGGGATCCTCTCCGTCGGAAATTCTTTTCTCTGGAGGAAACAAAAAGCATTCAGGGGAAAGACGGTATAGACGCCTCCATCTACGATGAGGTCCTGAACGCCGAAATGGACGCCGCCAATCTGGAGGACGTCTTCGCACAACTGAATACGGGCAGACACCCCTTGCTCCGCGGACATTCGCTTTCCGTCTCCGACGTGGTCGTGAATGAAAACGGAGCTTTTTTCTGCGACTCGTTTGGGTTCCAACAGATCGACTTCGACGAATCGCAGACGCACAAGCCGGATAACCTGATGCGGGTCCTCTACGTGGAACCGCACAGGTCTCCATATGAAACCGAAATTCCACATGATCTCAAAGGCATGCAGCAGGCCGTCGGCGGCCTGATCGAACCCGTCTATCTGGACGATAACGCTGTGATCGTCGGGAACGAAGAGGCAAAGCTGGAAGGTCTGGACGGGAACCGCAGGCTGGAGAACGGGACCATCATGGCGGGTCCCTTTTTTATCTGCGGCGACGCCGGTGAGGAATTTCGGTCATTAACGGACGAGGAGGTGGTGAAATATATGGATCAGTTCCGTGAGCCGGAGGATATTTCTCCGGAGGAAGTGGAAGCCGATATGGGCTTTGCCATATTCGGATTCATGATGTGACAGACAGAATAGGAGGTGAATCATCATGGCAAACGGAAAAGCCGGAAAAGCCGCGCCTGAAAAGGAACGCGCCATGCCGTCGATCTCTGCGCGGATCGAGCATACCTATGATATCCCGGACAGCAAGCTGCTCGCCAGAGCCAGCGTCACCGTCGGCGGTACCTTCGCCGTTCACGGCCTGCGTGTCTACGATTCGGACAAAGGTCCGTGGGTGCAGATGCCCCAGCAGTCCTACGAAAAAGACGGCAAAAAAGAATACTCTGACATTTTCCACGCCGTCACCGCGGATGGCAGGACCGCGATCCAGGACGCGGTGCTTAACGCTTATGAGCAGAAAATGTCCCAGACCGAAAGCCCGGTCGAATCCGAAGCCCTCTCTCAGCAGATGTGAGCGGGCTTCCTTTTTTTCAGCAGAACAATACAAACAGAAAGGTAAGGTAAATCCAACATGCTGAAGTTTTTCAAGAACGCTGTCAACAAGATCAGAAAGACGGCCGAGAACGTGGTCGAAAAGTTCAACGCCGCCGTTATCACCGCGAAAGTCGTTATCGAGAACCCCGTCGCCGAGGGCTATGTCGACAGCGGTGTCAAAATCCTGATTGCCGTAGTACTGGGCGCCCTGCTCCTCGCGGGCCTCTATGCGCTCTTTAACAACACGATCATGCCCACCGTCACGCAGCGCGTACAGGGGCTGTTTAATTACAACGGTTAAAAATAAGAAAGAGAGGTACATGAATATGTTTAAGAAAATCAAAAACGTTGTCCGTTCCGTCAAAAACCGCATCGTGAACGCCACCGCGAACATCGTCGACAAAGTTGTCCGTAAGTATTTCGAGGCAAGAACCCTGCTCGCCGCTCCCACCGCCGAAGGTTATGTGGATTCCGGAGTCAAAATCCTGATTGCCGTCGTCATCGGTGCCTTATTGCTGGCCGGCTTGTACGCCTTGTTCAATACCACTATCATGCCCACGGTCACCCAGAAAGTTCAGGGACTGTTTAACTATAACGGCTGATAAAGCCGACCCCTGACCTGCGGCGGGAGTTTTTCTCCCGCCGCCATTTCACATGAAGGAGATGTGTCTATGAATCTGATCCTGCCCCATGGGGCATATATCCCTCTGATGAAAGACGTGCCGCACGCCGGGATCGTCTGCTGTCTGTTTCTCGGTGTGATCGCAGGCTGTATTCTCGCGGATAAAAGCTATGAAAGGTTCGGCGGAAGACGGAACATGGCGCTTGCCGCATATATTTCGATTCCCATCGTTTCCGCCGTTCTTCTTGTACTCCGATTTGGAGAAAGTCTGCTGGCCTTTAAGGGACTGCTCCTGACGTTTCTGTTCCTCTACGCCTCCCACAGCGACATACGCACCCGGAAATGCGGCGATCTCCTTCATGTTTTTATCCTGATCACCGCGTTGGTCGGCGTGCAGCTGAATGAGCTTCCTGATATGCTGGCCGCCGGGACTTTTGTATTCGTTATTATGATATGCACCTCCGTCATCTTTCGGGGACGGATCGGCGGCGCGGATATCAAGTTCTCCGCCGCATGCGGTTTTTTACTTGGAATGACAAAAGGTCTCTGCGGCATGATGATCGGCCTGATTCTGGCAATCGCCGTCAACGCGGTGATCGGCGCTGTGAAACACAGAAATAATAAGAAGTATGGATTTCCCATGCTTCCGTATCTGGCCGCGGGTTTTCTCGCGGCATATTTCATTTAAGGGAGGATTCCAATGAAGAACAGAACGATTATCGGAATCATCTGCATGATCGCCGCCGTCGCGATCACCTTTGCGGCCGGACCTCTCGTCAACCGCATGACTTCTGACACGACCGCCGTTTTGCGCCTGAAGGAAAACGTCAATCAGGGAGCGCAGCTCACCGAGGACCATCTGGAAGAAATCAAGATCAATACGGCGGCGCTTTCCCCCGGCGTCCTGACACAGAAAGAACAGATCGTCGGCAAATATGCTGTTTCCAACCTGTACGCCGGGGACTGCCTGACGGAGGATAAGATCTCCGACAACGCCGATTCCGCCGAAGATATCTTCGCCAGCCTGGACGGGAATAAGGTCGCCGTGAGCGTGCCGATCCCGACTTTTGCGGCGGGACTTTCCGGCAAGCTGCAGAACGGCGATATCATCAGCCTCATCTTTGTGGACAAAGACGGCAATGAATCGGTCATCCCGCCCGAATTGCAGTACGTCAAGGTGATCACCGCCACGACCGCAGGCGGTATCGATAAAGAAGATATCATCAAGAACGAGGACGGCAGCTTTGAGATCCCGTCCACCGTTACGGTGCTTGCCAATGCACAGCAGGCGTTGCTGCTTGCAAAGTATGAAGCGGAAGGTTCCATTCAGGCGGCGCTGGTGTTCCGCGGGGAGAAAGAAAAAGCCGACGAATTCCTTGCGAAACAGGACGCGGTGTTTGCCGCTCCCGCTCCCTCGCAGCCGGAGAACGCCGGGGGTGAGAACAATGGCTAAGCTCATCGCCGTGATCGGCTCTCCCGATTCCGGCAAAACGGTCAACGGGATCAAGCTGGCGCAGGAGATCTACGATCTGACGAAACGCCGCGTCATTTTTCTCTGCCCGGACCTGACTGTCCCTGTGATGGGTTATCTTTTTCCGCACTGTAAGGATGACGACCTGCAGTCTCTCGGCATGGCGCTGGACCATACGGATATCTACAAGGAAGACGTGCTGCGCCGGATCGTTACCGTCAAATCCATGACGGACTTCGGCTATCTCGGCTTTAAGGCGGGTGAGAACAAGTACACCTATCCGCGTCCTACGGAGGACAAGGTGCTGCAGCTGATATCGGTGCTTTTGCAGATCGCGGAATATGTGATCGCAGACTGCGACAGCGATCCCGCGGAGCTCATCTCCGCCGTCCTTCGCTCCGACGCGAACGCAACGCTGCGTTTTGTGACGCCGGACGTCAAAAGCATGGCGTATTTTGCCTCCAACGACAACCCCGGCGAGCAGACCGCGACGCGCATCACGCTGTTAAATGCCAGAGACAGGGACGTCTTTCTTCCGGTTGAGGAAGTCAAAGCCCATTTCGGCGACGTCCGCTTTGTGCTTCCGTACTGCGCGGAACTCAAAAAACAGGCGTACTGCGGTACCCTTTCGGAACCGCTGCCGGACAAAAAGTACAGAGGGCTTCTGAATGAGATAGCAAAGGCGGTGATCTGATGGCTTACTCCTCCGCCTTTATCTATGTGCTGCAGTCCGCGCAGAAATATATCTCGGAACGATACGCCGCTTCCCTTGCGGAAGAAGACAAATACGAACAGCTTCGGACGTATATCGACAAGTACCTGTACGACAGCAATTCGCAGGTCGAGGGCATGACCTTCAAGGAACTGTCGGACGCGCTGTATACCGAGATGGCGGAATACTCCGTGCTGACGAAATTCCTCGGACGGGATGAGATCGAAGAGATCAACATCAACGGCTGGGACGATATCGCCATCACGTATACGGACGGACGGATCGAAAAATCGCCCGACCATTTCTACGCGCCGCAGCACGCCATTGACGTGGTCAAACGTCTGCTGCACCATTCCGGCATGATCATCGACAACGCCACGCCCACCGCGCAGGGACATCTGCCCGGCAACACCCGTATCACGGCGCTCAAGGAACCGATCGTGGATGAGGACCGGGGCATCTCCGTCTCTATCCGACTGCTGCATCCCTCCCGCGTCAACCGGGAACAGCTGATCTGGGGCGGGAACGCCACGCAGAAGATGATCGATTTTCTATGCATGTGCCTGCGGTACGGCGTTTCCTTTGTGGTGGCCGGCGCGACGTCCAGCGGCAAAACCACACTGCTGAACGCCCTGCTGACAAGTATCCCCGACAACAAGCGTATTTTCACGATCGAATCCGGTTCCCGTGAGCTTTCTCTCGTCAGGAGCAGGGATGGGATCGTGACGAACAACGTCGTTCACACCCTGTCCCGCCCAAGCGACAACCCCGCCTATGATATCTCTCAGGAAGACCTTGTCGTTGCCTCCCTCCGTTTTAACCCGGACGTCGTTGTGATTGGCGAAATGCGCGACAGTGCGATACGTTCCTAACTGAAAAGGTTAGGCACAAGCACAAATAAAAAGGAATTGAAAGGAGTCCAAAAATGTACTTGGAGAACTGATAATCCGAAAGGTGGAATGATGGGGTAACGCCCTGAAACGCCTTCCCTGATTC
>JAFRNP010000113.1 GCA_017430145.1 Clostridia bacterium | reverse complement strand
TCCTGTTTCGGTCCGGGGAAAATCAGGGGGACGGTTCCCCGATTGACCTTGTAAATCGGGATAACCGTCCCCGTGATTGTCCCCTGCGCGTTAACGCCGCCGGACGTGCTTATTCCGTCCCTCAATCAATGGACGGTTCCCCGATTGGTTTTGTTTTGTTTGTGTTTATGTTTTCCTGTTTCGGTCCGGGGAAAATCAGGGGGACGGTTCCCCGATTGACCTTGTAAATCGGGATAACCGTCCCCGTGATTGTCCCCTGCGCGTTAACGCCGCCGGACGTGCTTATTCCGTAACGATAATCAGGCGCGCAGCGCTTCCGGATCACATACCTTTCATACCTTCCGACTTTGCAATTACTATCGGCTGTCGGCCGTCGGATTCTCACCCGTTTTTCTTCTGCCTGATGTCTTCCCCGAAGAATACCAGCGACAGATACTCGCCGATCAGGCGGGAGGAGATGCGGCGGGTATATTTGTCCTCCAGATCCTGAAGGTTTAGGTTCGTGTTGATGATCGTGGGGCGGGCGGTGTTGATCCGCGTATTGATGATATTGTACAGCGCCGCGTTCGTGAACTGGGTGGAAAACTCCGCGCCCAGGTCGTCGATGACCAGCAGGTCGCTCTCAAAGATCAGGGATTCAAACTCCCCGTCCTTCGCGCTGCGGCTGAAATGCTCCCGTTCCAGCTCGCTGAAAATATTCTGGGCGGAGTTGTACAGCACGCCGTAGCCTTTGCGGATGGCTTCGCCGGCGATGGCGAGGGACAGGTGCGTTTTGCCGAGCCCCGTTTCGCCGATCATCAAAAGGTTTTGGGAATGCAGGTCAAAATTCGCCGCGTATTCCCTGCACAGCTCCAGAATATCCTCCATGCGCTGTCTCGGGGAACAGCCGAAGTCGGGGTTCACGGTCTCGGAATAATAGTCGAGCCGGAATTCTTCAAAGGAGGAAAAGCGCAGCGGGGATTTTTTGCCTGCCTCCTCAAAGGCGAGCTGCCGTAAAAGCTCCATGAAGCACTCGCAGCGTTTGGTTTCGATATAGCCGTAATCGCTGCACTTTTTGCAGGTATATTTGGGGTCGAGGGCGTCCTCGGCCATGCCGTGCTCGCGCAGCAGGCGGCGGTTGTCGTCCTGCGCGGCAAGGTTTTTCATTTTCATCTCCTGCAAAATGACCGCCAGCTCCTCGGTATCGGTCCTCGCCGACATGGCCTGAAAGACCTGCCGCATACTGTCGATCATGATCAGGCGGTTTTTGGCGTACTGGGGCTCTTCCTTTTCAAAAGCGGCGCGTTTTTCCTCCGCTTTCCGTTCGGCGTCCAGCCGCCGGTTGTCGATGATCTCCTGCGTGCGTTCAAATAATTCCGGGGAATAAGGCATGGCTATGCTCCTTTCGGGAATAAATAAAAGTGGAAAATGAAAAGTGGAATGTGAAAAGTGGAATGTGAAAAGTGGAAAGTGGAAAGTGAAAATCGGAAGCGCTTACGCGCTTGATCATAGAAAAGGGCTGTGTAAAAAATCAGCGCACATCAACGCCGCGGCGTTCCGAAAACGGCTGACGGCTAACGGGTGACAGCTATCAGCTATCGGCTATCAGCTATCGGTTATCAGCTATCGGCTATCGGCTATCAGCTGACGGCTGTCAGCTTTTCTTCTTCAGCTTCGGCACGCTCCGCCGGGAGTCCTCCATCGCCTTTTTGATATCGTACGACGCGGGGCGGTCGGGTTCGGCGGGCTTTTGGTTCCGGGCGGCGTAGGGGGAGGAAGCCTTTGCGCGTTCGGCGGCTGCGGCGTCCTTTGCCTCGCGGAACGCCTTTTCCGCCGCTTCCACCTGGCCGGGCTCGGTAAAGCCCTGCTTGTGCCACTGGGACAAAACTTTATTCATGTACTGAAAGCTGCCCTGTCCCGTCTGTTTCACCGTCATATCGTAGGCGAGGGCGAGCATAACAAAGGAAAAATGCCACTCTTTGCGCCAGACGGAAAACCTACGCTCCTGTGCGGGCGTGGGGCGGGCGTTGGGGATGCCCGTCATCTGTCTGAACTGCGGCCATTCGGTGTTCAGCTCCTCCAGGCGCCTGAGCTCCGCGTCCGCCGCCTCGATCGTGTCGATGCCGCGGCGGCTCCAGTCCACGCCCACGGTATAGATATAGTTCATATTGGCGGCCTTGCCGTGCTGCCGCGCGTACTCGCAGATCGCTAAAATGATCTCGGCGGGCATGCCGTAATAGTCGTGCAGCGTCAAAAGGGAGGCCTGGTCCGCCGTGCCGATGGTCCTGCCCAGCTTCATCTGCGCCTCCGAAAACAGCGCGCGCACCGCCGCGCTCTCCGCCATGCGCTTGCAGATCATGTCGTAGCTGGGTTTTGCGGGCTTCATGGCGGCGGCAGCCCGCCGGGCGTGCTCGGCGGCATCCCCGGCAGCTTCGGCAGGGGAGAGGGGAGCGCCGTTTTCCTGCGCTTCCTCCTTTTTTTCGGGCGCGGCTTCGGCGGAAAGCGAAGGCAGCGCGGCGTTTTCACTGCGGCACAAAAGCCCCTTTTCCTCCCAGTATAGCAGGGCGTCTTCTGCGTCCGTTTCGCTGACGCCGGCGCCTTTTGCGATCTCTTTTACGTCAAGCGGACGGTCCGCGTTTCTGAAAACATATAAAACGATCTTCAGCACCGCCTCTTTGGTCAGCGGCAGCCGGTCGGCAACCGCCACGGGCAGGCAGAACACCCCGTCGGCAAAGATTTGAGGCCGGATCATGTAGTCTGACATTGTTTTTGAACCTTTCTTTTTAGCTGTCAGCTTTTAGCTGTCGGCAGTTGGCAAGAGGGCTTTCACTCCTGATGATAAAGTGCGTCCGGCGGCGCGGGACGCAGGGGACAATCACGGGGACGGTTATCCCGATGGACGTCAGTCAAGCGGGGAACCGTCACCTGATTTTCCCGGACCATAGCCGTTTTAGCTTTTAGCTGTTAGCTGTTAGCT
>JAFRNP010000112.1 GCA_017430145.1 Clostridia bacterium | reverse complement strand
GGCGGGCATGACCGCCCGCAAAACGTATACCGTACGCAAAACGGGAAAGAGAACGTACAACGTCTGAAAAACAGGCGTTTTCTATCACCGGATCATGAAACGGATCACGAAACGGATCACGGCATCTGCCCGTGAGGCGGCGGGCGGTCGGTGCCCGCCCCTACGGCAAACGGACGCCTGTTTTCCTTTTTTATACGTTCCATTATCCGACGGCTTTCTTGTGTCGTTTGTTCCTGAATGAAAATATTATAATTAAGCGCGCAGCGCTTCCGGATTTCATAACTTTCGTAACTTTCATAACTTTTATAACTTTCCCAAAACGTCCATGTTCCCCGTTTTATACCCCTCCAGGTCAAGCGTGATAAACCGGAAACCTTTCTGTTTTAATAGCGCGCATACCGCCGAAGGGGCGTCGGAGGCAATGAAGCGGGCAAGGTCGTTTGTCGGCGTTTCGATCCGGATAAGATCGCCGTGCAGGCGTACGCGGACCTGTAAAAAGCCTTTGTCGTGCAGCAGGTCCTCGGCCGCCTCCACTGCCAGAAGCCCCTCGTCCGTGATGGGGTCGTTGGTCAGAAAGCGGGTGGCAAGGCAGGCGTTGGCGGGCTTGTCCCACGTCGGGAGCCCCATCTCCAGCGACAGTTGCCGGATCTCCGCTTTCGTAAGGCCCGCTTCCTTTAAGGGAGAGAGGACCCCGAGCTCTTTTACGGCGCGCGTACCGGGGCGGTATTGCGTTTCGTCGTCGGCGTTTGCGCCCTCCGCGACCCACGTTATGCCCTGCCTGCGGGCTTCTTCTAAAATCGCGCCCATGATCTGCCGTTTGCAGAGATAGCAGCGATCCGGCGGGTTGTGCCGCAAGCCGTCTATGTTAAGCGCTGACGCCGGGATGACGGTATGCCTGATCCCGTAGGTTTCGCAGAACGCTTTTGCCGCCTGTACCTCCCGTTTCGGGACGAAGGGGGAGGCTGCCGTGACGGCAAGGACCTTTTCACCGAGCGCCTCCTTTGCGGTGTACAGCAGAAAAGACGAATCCGTGCCGCCGGAGAAAGCGACGGCGATCCCGTCGGTTTTTTGCAGGGCATCCGAAAGCATCCGGTATTTTTTGTGCACGCCGTCCATAAGCGCCTCCTGTAAACATGATACAATAAGTATACCACGTATTGACGTGCAAGGCAAGTTTTTTGTCCGGATAACGGAAAACCGCTGGACATTCCCGGGAATATCGATTATAATAAAACTGATAATAGGGAAGCGAGGCGTGCTCATGGCAGAAAAACAAACCGAAGGCAAAAACTACGGCGGCCTTGTAAAGATTTTGCAGATCGCGTCGGGCGTTCTGATGCTGGCGATGGTGGTTCTTTGCGTCGTCATGCTGAAAAAGTACGATATCAACGTAAAAAACGTGGGGCAGCTGACGCAGTACCTGAGCGGCGGCGTATTTACGATCGCACTGATCATCACCGGTTTCAGCGTGATCAAATCCTTTGCGCTGGTATTTCCGCCGGCGGTGCTGTTCGTTCTGACCGGCATCGTGTGCCGCGACGCTTTCCCGGGGCAGCCGGTCAAAAGCTATCTGCTGGCGGTGCTGGTCAATTTTATCGCAACGGCAGCCAGCCTGATCCTGCCGTATTTTCTCGGGCGGTTCACCGGCAAACCGATGGTGGATTCCATGAAGGGCCGTTTTAAGGCGGTCAAAAAGATCGACGACTTTGCCGACGCCAACAATTTTTCCGTGGTCTTTATCTTTAAGGCGGGCGGCCTGATGCCCTCGGATCTCAGCAGTCTCATTTTCGGGGCGATGAATATCCCGTTCGCAAAATACTATCTCGCGGCGAATCTGGGGATGCTGATCTTAAACTGCCTGTGGACGATCGTCGGCGTGTTCGGCGACCCCGCGGACCCGCTGTCGTACCTCTACGCGCTGCCGGCGCTGGTGTTTGCCATTGCCGCGGCGGTGTATCTGGGGGTGCGCAACAAAAAGAAAAACGCCGGCGCCGTGCCGGCTGAAACGGCGAATAACGAAACGCAAACGGAGGATGCGAAATGAAACAGGTATTCAAAAAAACGGTCTGTCTGCTGCTGACGGTTCTGCTCGTGATGCTGCCGCTTTGTGCGTCTGCCGAAGACGCCGGGCAGTTTACGTCCGCGGACCTGCTGCACACGGAGGGTGAAAAGATCTTTACCGCCGACGGCAGGGAAGTGGTGCTGCGCGGCACGAACTTCGGCGGCTGGGGCATCATGGAGGACTGGTTCTGTCCCTTCACGGACCCGGCGGGTGAGGATAACGCCTACGTCACTTTGGTGGAGCGCTTCGGCGTGGAGGAGACGCATAAGCTGTTCAAAGCTTACCGGGAGAACTGGATCACCGAGATCGACTACCGGAACGTGGCGGATCTCGGCATGAACTGCATCCGTCTTCCGATCTGGTACCGCAATTTCCAGAGCGACGACAACGGGACCTGGTACCGGGACGAAAGCGGCAGCATCGATTTCAGCGAGCTTGACAACGTGATCGCCATGTGCCGGAAATACGGGTTGTACCTGATCATCGACCTGCACGGGCTGCCGGGCTACCAGAACGATTACGACCACTGCGGCAGATCGAAATCCATGTCGCTGTTTGACGATACGCCCGAAGGCGCCCGTTACCGTGAGGTGACGCTGGACTTCTGGACCACCCTCGCCGCCCACTGCGCCGGGGATCCCGTGATCGCCATGTACGACCTGATGAACGAGCCGCTGGGTACGAACATCACGCGTGAAGGCAACCTGCAGCAGAGCTTTTGGGATTTCTCTGACGAGCTGTATAACGCCGTGCGCGCCGTGGACCCCGACCACATCATCACGATGGAGGCCATCTGGGACCCGTCCGCGATCGCGTCTCCCGACGTTTACGGCTGGGAGAATATCGTGTATCAGGAACACCTGTACGACGTCACGAACCCCTCGTTTTTGCATAAGATGAACGAGATCAGCCGCGCCGGCTACAACGCGCCGTTTTATATCGGTGAATTCTATCCGCGCGGGGTCTCCACGTTTGACTATCTGTTTTCAATCTTCAACGACCGCAATATGAGCTGGACCACCTGGACGTACAAGGGCGCGGGCCCGGATGCGGAGAACTCCCCGTGGTTCATTTACGGGTCAAGCACGGTCGAAAAGATCGATTACGAAAACGACAGCCTGGAAACGATCAAAGAAAAATGGGGCGAGTGCCTCAGGACCGATTCCGGCGCCTTTACGCGCACGGCGTTTGCCGATTACGCCGCCTGTTATACGGACGGCACGGTGGACGAGGCGTCGCTGTATTCCTTCGGCG
>JAFRNP010000111.1 GCA_017430145.1 Clostridia bacterium | reverse complement strand
TGGCATAGGTCACAAACAGCAGGTTCCAGTCCCGGAAGGGATTCTTTTTTGACTGTCCGAAGGTCCCCATGCGGAGAATGACGTCCCCGAACCGCACGTCGTCGGAATAGAACATCTCTCCCTTACCGCCCACGCGCTGCGGTCTTGCCGCGGTAAACGCATCCACAGAGACGCCGCCGCCGGAAAAACCGATCATCAGTTTGTTTTCGCTGCCGAGCCGAATGCAGCCGTGATAGGGGTTGCCGTTGGCGCACAGGGCCCCTTCCGGCCAGTATTCATAGTTTTTTCCCTGCTTCGGGCGCTGCGGCAGCTCCGGGAAGCGGGTCAGCTCGATATACGCCCCCAGAAGCCGGTGGAAGAGCGGCCAGTCTTTTCTGTCCTCTTTATGCGTTTTCCGCTTTGCCATGGTTTTCCTCCCCGCGCATCGCATAGAGTTCTTTTGCCTTTTCTACCTTATAGCGGAAGCAGTCCTCCCGCAGCTTATCCTGTTCCGGCTTTTCCTCGGCCTTTTCCGTACCGAAGCCGTGGTAACCGTCTTTGTACATTTTCAGATCCAGCAGCTTGCCGTGCTTTTCCAGAAGCCGGGCGTAATGCTCTCCCTGCGGATGAAGGGGATCCCTGCCGCAGACGATGACCACCGCCGGCGAGAGCGTCGTAAGCGTATCGTCCGTGATCTTTGCGGCGGGGGAAAGCACCTCGCTGTCCAGGGGCATTTTCGGCGGATAGAGCTCGAACATCAGTTTGTAGAGCTTATCCCCCTCCGGAAAGTCGATCGGGATCGTGCCCGTAAAGTCAAGGAAGGGCACCTCCATGATCTGTCCCGCGATCTGCACGCCCTCCCGCGCCAGCAGGATGGCAGCCCCTGCCGTAAGGTGTCCGCCGGCGCTGCCGCCGGAGAGGATGATCCTGTCTGGGTCGACGCCAAGCTGTTTTGCGTGCGTTTTCAGCCACTTGACGGTATCCGCGACCTCCTCCTGCGGATAGGGAAAGCTCCTGTCGTACAGGCGCTTATAGTTCACGTTGACCACAAACGCCCCCAGTTCCTCGCTCAGACGTTTGCAATAGCGGTCGTCGTCCACCGCGTCCAGCCCGACCCACGCGCCGCCGTGGATCTGGACGAACACCGGCATATTCTCCCGCTGCTCGGGATAATAGAAGAGCGCCTCTACCGGGTCTTTCCCCTCGCGCGGGATAAAGCTGCGGTCCCCGACGACGGGATCCGTTTTGTAATGCCTGTTGATTTTATGGAAGCGGGCGTTCATTACCGCCCGTTTGATTGCCGTAAAAGCCATGTCATTGCACCTCGATCTTCAATTCTCCCTCGCCGCGCGACACGATGAGCGCCCGGCCGTGATAGGTTTTTATAGTCTTGTCGAAATAGTTTTCCTCGCTCTTCGGGTCAGCCGTGCCAAAGCCGAGAATCTTCCGTTCCCCGCTTGTCGCCGCGGTGAGCGTCAGCACGGCCTCCGGGTTCAGAACGCCGTTTTCGTCCTTTACCGATATTTCAACGATCCCGTCGCCGAGATCCGTCTGTTCCGGATGAACGACGTCAGATGCGGTCGTCAGCCGGTCCTGTTCCGCGGGTTTTCCGCTCCGTATGTTAACCGCAGTCAGTGTACCCGCAGTATAAACGGTTTCAAACAGCGCCTTGCAGCGGACAGGTTTTTGTTTTTCGACGAAGCGGCTGTTGACATACAACTCCACCTCGTCGGCGTTTGAATAGACCTCCACAACGATGGGCTTGCCTTCGTTTCCGCGGTAATTCCAACTGTGCAGGGCGTCCGACCAGCCCCAGCGGGTGGGCGACTGCTTTTCCCCGTAATGGGCAGGGTCCTGCACGGCAAGATAGGGCTCTTCCCGAAGTCCCCACACGATCTGCCGCCAGTAGGAAACCGGGCGGCGGTCGCCGATCAGGTCGAAATCACCGCAGCCCGCCGTCCGCCAGGGGTAGGCGCCGTAGAGATCGTAGTCCAACGCCTCGCCGTAGCGGTGCTGCCCCACGCCGGCCTCGCCCAGATAATCCCAGGCAGCCCAGCCGAAATCGCCGATCAGCTGCGGCAGTTTTTTGCAGAGCTGCCAGTTTTCGTATAACGCGCAGGGATAGCACTCCGCGCCGAGCATGATCCTGTGCGGATACTGCTTTGCGTCCGCGGCATAGCGGAAGGTAGCGTAATTATATCCTGCGATATCAAGATAAGAGAAGGCCTCCGCCAGCGGCTCGCCGAGCTCCTTTGAGGCCATCAGCCCCGCCAGCGCCTCGGCATTCCCGTTCAGGATCGAATTGACGTCTGCTCCGGCTTTGACGGCCAGCTCCGGAATGCGGTCCATCAGAGAAAGCACCGGGTTTACGCAGTTGGTAAGATAACGTGTGGCGTCAAGACTGCGGATATGGTCACAGATATGCCGGCCGTACTGCGCTTCACGCGGGGTGCTGACCTCAGAAATCTCATTGCCGATGGAATAGAGGATCACCGAAGGGTGATTGAAGGCCAGCGCCACCATGGCGGAAGCGTCCTCTTTCCAGTGAGAAAGAAAGTCCGCGGAATAATCGGTGTCCATCTTCGGCGTCGTCCATGCGTCGCAAAGCTCCAGCATGACGAGCATTCCCGCTTCGTCGCAGGCCTCCAGTACCGCCCGGCTTGTCGGAAAATGGGCGCAGCGCACGGCATTATAGCCTGCGTCCCTGAGTTTTTTGATGCGCCGGTTCGTCAGCGCCCTGTGCTCCACGGCACCGATCACGCCGTGATCCTGATGGATGCAGCCGCCCCGGAGCTTTACGGGCTCGCCGTTGATCCGCAGTCCCCGCGCGGCGTCCAGCGAAAGGGTACGCACGCCGAACCGCGTGCGCGCTTCGTCCAGCCCTTCCAGTATTGTCTCGCAGTCGTATAAAAAAGGTTCGTCTGTGCTCCAAAGCTTCGGCTTTGCCAGCGTAAACCGAAGCGTCACGGTTTTCGTCTCGCCGGAAAGCAGCGTTACCGGCGCGCTGATCTCCTCGCCGCCGATCCGATGGCGCAGGACAAGCGCTTTCGCTGCCAGATCCCTGTTGACGAGCGTCGTTTTGATCAGCAGAGACGCCGCCTCTGCGTCCGCCTCCGCCACAGCGATCTGTACGCCGTTCGGCGCGATATGGACGTTTTTGCCCTTGAAGAGCCATACGTCCCGGTAAATGCCCTCGCCCGTATACCAGCGGGAGGACGGGGCGCCGTTTCGCACCAGCACTTTGACCGTATTGCTTCCTTTCTTCAGGAACGGGGAAATATCGACGGTAAAAGCGGTATGCCCGTTATGGTGCTGCGCCGCAAGGCTTCCGTTGACGTACACCGCCGCTTTGGGATATACCCCCTCAAACTCAAGGTAAGCCGCGCCGAAAGGATCATCCACGGTAAACGCCTTGGTATAGTGGACCGTTTTTGCCGGGTAATAGCCCGAAGCGTTGCCGGCGGGCGTGTTGGGATCCCGCTTTTCCAGAATCATCGCGTCATGGGGCAGCGTTACCGGGGTCGGCGTCTGTTCGCCGCAAAGCGTGCGTTCCAGCGCGGTACCGCTGCCGGAAAAGAAGAGCCAGCCGGAATTGAAAGATTCTTTTTGCATCAGTATTTCCTCGAAAGCTGCGCTTCACATTCCTCGCGGCTGATCTCACCTGCGTTGCATTTCGCCATCAGCTCGGCGTCTTTGTCTTTCAGTTTATAGAAGAGAAGGATCAGGGCAGACAGCAGGAAGCCGACGCCGGGGATCAGCGCGTACACCACCCACATACCCTGGATCGCCTGCGGGGTCTGATAGGCGGCCTGCCCGACCTCCATGCCCATGTTCAGCAGTTCCTCATAGCTCTGGGCTGTTACCTCGCGCCAGCCGAAAAGGCCCATCACAAAAAGGCCGATGCTCGCGCCCACGCCCCCGACGGCTTTCGTAACGAAGGCGTTGAGCGCATAGAAGATCCCGGCGCAGTCCTTGCCCGTTTTGTAGCGCGTATACTCGATGGTATCGGGCGCGATGAAATTCATAAAAATCGCGCGCAGGGAATTGGCAAGTCCCGCGATCGTTCCGAGAACGATAAAGACGACGATATTTTCGTATCCCGCCAGATACTGCAGAATATACATGCCGCCGAAAACCGCGCCGAGCACGATCATGGAATTGCGTCGGCCGAAACGCTTGGCGATCTTATCCGCCTGCGTATTGATGGCGATGGCGGGTACAAAGGCAATGAGGACCGGGATGGAGGTGATCATCGTTTTGCCTTCAAACAGATAGAAGGAGATCAGCGAGCCCACCGCGGCGGAGGTGCTCGTCACGCCCGCGATCAGGGAAGAGAGTAGAAAGACCGCCATATATTTATTGACGCGTACGCAGTTCCACATATCGCGCAGGGTGTAGGATTCGCTCTTTTCGTCCTCGGTATTTTTCAGCTCCGTATTGTATTCTTTGCCGTTTCTCACCAGCGGGATCATAATACCGATGCAGATGAGCATGGTCACAACGGATACGGACGTAAAGGAGAAGCCGGGACCGGCCACCGGGTCCACAAGGAAGTTGAGCGCGAAGCCGACCACAACGGCGGCGATCACGGTGATAAGGCCTTTGATCGTAATGATGTGGGAGCGTTCGTCGGTATTGTCCGTCAGCGTCATGATCAGGCTGTTCATCGGCACCTCGTTGAGGGTACAGGAAAAATCATAGAGCAGATAGCTCACGATGAACCAGGTAAGCTTCGCCCACTGCGGCAGCCCCGAGGGCATCACGTAAAAGACGATGGTAAACAGCGGGAAGAGGAAAAACGTGAGACGGTACCAGGGAAGGTATTTTCCTTCGCCGGTCAGCTTTTGAAAGACCTTCCACTCGGTGATCTTCAGCTTGTCGATGAGGAAGCCGAACACGACGTCGTCCACGGCGTCGATCATTTTCAGCACCAGCATCACGCCCGCCAGCAGTGTAAGGTTCACGCCGCGCAGCGCGAGGAAGGAGGTCATAAAGGTCTGAAATACCGCGGTGCCGAAGAGTCGGCCGGTATCGGAGAGGTAATAGTTGAACCGCTCTTTTCCGGAGAGCCGCCAGTCGGGATGCCTGTTTGCGCGTTCTGTTTTAGCCATGGGAATTCTCCTTTATATGTATTTCTGAATAAACGCCATCATGGAGGAAAAGGCCTTGGAGGCGAACGGATCGCTTTCCATGCGGTCCATATAGCCGTGGGGGAGCTTTGCTCCCGGGAAAAACACCAGTTCATTGGGAACGCCGATCGCGTCCAGCTTCTTTTTGAGACCGCGCCCTTCGGTGATGAAATACCCCGTTTCGTCATTCGGCTCGTTGGAAGCGTTGATCCAGCTGGGAATAAAGCTGTCGCGGATATAGGTTTTCGCGTTGATGATCTTTACTGCCTCCGGGGTATTGCGCTTCGCGCCGACGGCCGAGCCCAGCATCGCATACATATTGCCGTCGAAAACGTCGGCGTCCAGCGCCGCTTCGTCGATGGCCAGCACCTTCAGGTTCTTTTGCGTCATAACGGGGTCGAAACCGAGTTCGTAGGCGTAATCGGGATTGCACACGCACGCGGCGTAGATTTCCGTCATATTGGCTCCGGCGCTGCCGCCCGAGAGACATACCCTGTTCATATCGAGGTGCAATTCCTCTTCATGCGCGATCAGGTACCGCAGCAGCTCGTCGCACTGCCGGATCTGCGCGGGGAAGCGGTACTTCGGCGCCAGCGCGTAATCGGCGTTGACCAGAATAAAGCCCGCTTTGACGATCGCTTCCAGCTTTCCGACGCCGCCCGAACCGGTCTGCATCGGGTCGCCGGAGGACTTATTGCCGAAGATGAAGCCGCCGCCGTGGAAATACACCACCACGGGCCGTTTTTCGTCGCTGCCGTCGGGATACCAGACGTCGGCAAAGCTGTTGGGATAGGTCTCGCCGTATTTCACGTCGCTGCGGCAGACCGTACCGTTTTTCAGCGTCTTTACCTCCGGCGTATGCCACGGCTCCCATTCGTTGGGCTTGTGTCCCTTATAAACCTTTGCGTAGACCGCCTTTTGCAGCAGCGTACATTTCAGATCGTTCAAAAGCTTTCCCATCATAGCCCTCCGTCAGTTTCAGCGTCTTCTTCATTTGCCGTTCTTTTTTGCGAGCGCGATCCTTTTTTGACAGTATTATGATAGCAAAACGAACAACCCAAAAACAGACCTTAATTTTAGTTATTTTATAGGTTGATTTTTGGATTTCTTTCGTTTATTATATATTTTGACGAAAAAAGGCGGTGAAGAAATGACCCATAAGCAGTTGATCGATGAACTGAAAGCCCTCAGCGACGTGGAACGGCAGGGCAAAAAATACCTCTCGTCGCACGGCGATCTGATGCATTATCGGCTGCTGATCCCGTTTTCCTACGGCTATAGCGGCTCGCAGCTTCTGGAGCAGGACTTCTTCCCGGAGGGAACGGATCTGGAGATCGATAAAATACTGCGGTATATCTATATCCCCGAGCACAGCCACGACTTTGTGGAATTCACCTACGTGGTCGAGGGCGCGTGCGAGCATACGATCAACGCCCAGCGGTTTTTGCAGGAGCGCGGGGATTTCGTCGTCGTCTCTCCCGGCGCGAAGCATATCGTCACCGTGCCGGAAGACTGCCTGTGCATGACGATCAAAATGAAACGCAGCGCCTTCTTTGACCTGCATCTGCCGAACGTCGCGGTGTTCACAACGCCCCTGCTTTTCGCCTGCGGGGACGATCCCTTCGTTTTGCACACCCTGCTTTCGATCTATGCGCAGCAGTCCGCGAACGCCTCATATTGCGCCGAAATGATGACATTCCTCTTTTCTTCCCTCATCCTTTACCTGCTGCAGAACTTCTTCGACGACGTCCGCTACCTGCAGATCGGCGCCGGCGGGGATCCCCGGCTGATCCAGCTTGCGAACTATGTGTTCGACAATTTCAGAACGGTCACCATGAAAAGCCTTGCCGAGGAATTCCATTATAACGAGTCCTATCTCTCGGCACTCATCAGCGAAAAAACGGGACAGACATTTACCTCTCTCATGCGCACGCTCCGCCTGTCCCGCGCCGAAGAGATCCTGCGCACGACCCCCGCGATCAAGCTTGCCGACGTCTGCGAGCGCGTAGGGTATAACGATACTGTCCGCTTCATCAAGGACTTCAAGGAAAAATACGGTGTCACCCCGGCAAAATACAGAAAGGGAAAAAACGGTTGAAATAAAGCGGAAATTCATGCTAAAGTTGTCAAAACAACGAGAAGGAGCTCCAGGATGCAAAATTATATTTTTGATTTTGGTATGGTTCTGTTCAATTACGATACGAAATATATGGCGGGCCTTTATACGGAGAATGAAGAGGATCGTGATTTTCTGGAAAGCGTGGTCTTTGACCGTCTCTATTGGGATCAGCTTGACCGGGGCGAGATCACCGATAGCGAAGTGATCGAGGCGATCCGACAAAGAATTCCCGAGAGACTTGCGGAGACCGCGGTGAAGATCTACAACAACTGGATCGAAAATCTGACGCCGATCCCCGGCATGGAAGACCTGCTCGTAAGAATCAAAAACAAGGGCGGACGGCTGTATCTGCTGTCCAATACCAGTATCGGCTTTGCGAGAACTTACCGGAACGTGCCGTCCGTTTGCAGGGTTTTGTCTTTATTCGACGGTCTTGTGTTTTCCGGCCCGCTCCATATGGCAAAGCCGGATCCCGCCATCTTCCGTTTCCTTCTGGAAAAATACCGCTTGTCCCCGGAAGAAACCTTATTTACCGACGATAATCCGAAGAATATCGAAGCCGCAAAGCAGCTCGGCCTGCACACCTTCCTCTTTGACGGCGACAGCGGAAAGCTCTTGTCAGTTGCTGAACACAAATGAAAAACGTGTTCAAAAAAGGAGGAAGTATGGCGAAAACGGACAACCGCGTTCGGTACACAAAAAAGGTATTGAAGGACGCGATTCTGGAAATATTGAAGGAGAAGCCCGTCGACCGGGTCACGATCAAGGAGCTGTGTGAAAAGGCCGAGATCAACCGGGGAACGTTTTACCTGCATTACAATACGCCGCTGGAGGTCCTGAAAGAGATCGAGAATGACTTCATTACGGAACACCTCGCGCATTTTTCTCCCTATATGCAGTCCTCCACGGAGACGGGATATCTGCAGGGGATGTTTGCCTGTATTCTTGACAACGGCGATATCTGCAAGATTCTGATGGGCAAAAACGGTGACCCGCAGATGAAAGAGAGCCTTTGCCTTGCGATCCGGGACAGCGCTGTGAACGACTGGCAGAAGGAGTTTCCCGAGTATGACCGGGAGAAACTGGAATACGTCTTCGATTTTGTCTTTCCCGGCGCCACGCAGACGGTGCTGGGCTGGCTCGAAAACGATCGTGGACTGACCGTAGAGGACCTGTCCCGTCGCCTCGACCGCCTCGGGCATTATTGCCATCTGGCGATCCGGGAGTTTTAACGCCGCACAGAACGAAGAAGACCTCCGGTTTTTGCGCCGGAGGTCCGTTTTATGCTTTTTTTTCAATACCCGAGTCCGACAAGCCAGTCGTTTACGGCCTCTCTGACGTCGTCCTGTTTGTTCTGCGCGTCGTTTCCGCGCACGGCAAGGCCTTTCAGGATCTCGCAGCCCGGGCAGGCGGACGCCAGCTTTCTGTCAAAACCGGAAAGGCCGCTGCCCTCATGGGTGGAAAACGGGACCAGTTTTTTGCCGGAGAAATCATTGTTTTCAAAGACGGTATACATGATCATCTTTCAAAAGAAACGGAGCCTTCCTCGCTATTGCGGGTCGACTCCGTTTGATCGTTTTCGTATGTTTATCTGTGCAGCTTGTATTGTCCGGTTCTGATCGATGCGATCACGCCGCCGTCGATGAGCAGGTCAGTGCCTGTGATGAAGCCCGCGTGCTCCCCCAGCAGGAACGCGCCGGCCTCGGCGATCTCTTCCGACGTGCCGCAGCGCTCGGCCGCGGAGGCGTCCACCATTTGCTGGTAGCCCTCGCCCGCGGCGGCGAATTCATCGTAGGCAAGGGGTGTGACGATCACGCCGGGGCTGACCGTATTGATCCGCGCGCGGCGTTCTTTCCAAATCGTTGCCGCCGCCTTCATCACCTGCAGGTGGTTGATCCGCTTTGCGATCATATACGCCCAACCGGAATTGAGCATGGCGGTTTCCTTGATAAACGGAAGATCCATCAGCTTCTCGGTCGGGGTGTTCAGGATCTCCTGTTCGGTCTCGTAGGGGATCGGGTACATATAGCCGGTCTGGCTGGAGATGATCAGCCCCGCGCCGCCCTGCGCCATGACCTTACCGAAGGCGTCGACGGCATAGCCCGTGCCCACCATATCGAGGTGCAGGATATGCGCCGGATCCGTCTGGTGCGGGGAGGCCCCGGCGGTATCAATAAAATATTTCACGTCGCCCAGAGACGCCGCTTTTGCGGCGAAGGCTTCCACGGACGATTTTTCGAGGGCGTTGACCCTCATCGCTTCCACGTCATAGCCGCTGTATTGAAAATCATGGGAGACCTTTTCAAGATTTTTTTCGCTGATATCGCCGAGCAAAATCTTTCTGCCTGCCGCGATCCGGCGGACGATGGCCGTCCCCATGCTGCCCGCGCCGAGGAGCGCGATCACTTCTATCTTTTTGTTTCTGTCAAAGATCATATTCTTTTTCCTCTCCGTTTATCAATAATCCGCAAAGCGTTCGTTTTTATCCAGCGCCGTCATCCGCGCCATTTCTTCCTCGCTCAGTTCAAAATCCCACACGTCGTAATCCTCGATGATGTGCTGCTCGTTGGAGGAGCCGGGAATGCAGATATTGCCCGCCTGCAGATGCCAGCGGATAATGACCTGGGCGGCGGAAACGCCGTGCGCCGCCGCGATGCCGCTGATCGTTTCATCGTTGAACAGCGTCTGCGTGTTGCCTCTGCCGCCCAGCGGGAACCAGCTTTCCAGCACGGTGCCGTACTGCGCGATATGGGCTTTCATCTCGCCGCTCTGGTGGTAAGGGTGCGTCTCGTTCTGCAGCAGCGCGGGTTTTATGGTGGTCGCGTTCACTACCCGGTCGAAATCGTCCGGCTCATAATAGTTGGAAAGCCCGATGGAGCACAGTTTACCGTCCGCCACGGCGCGTTCCATGGCTTTGTAGGCTTGAACGTCGTTGGAGGGCTGGGAGTGGTGCAGGATCATCAGATCGATGTAATCAACGCACAACCTTTCAAGGGAAGCGTCGACGGCGGCGTCGCCGTTATCGAAATCGCTGGTCCACATCTTTGTGGTGATGAACACTTCCTCGCGGGTGACGACGCCTTCGTCGATAGCTCTCTGTAGTCCTCTGCCTACCGCCGCCTCGTTGCCGTAGATGTGGGCGGTGTCAATGAGCCGGAAGCCCGCCTTCAGCGCCCAGTAGGTGGAGTTCTCCGCCTGACTGTCGGAAAGGGAGAACATCCCGAGCCCTAAGATCGGCATCTCATAGCCGTTGTTCAGCGTGACCGTTTTTGAGTCAAAATCAAAGGCCGGATATCCGTCAATCTCAGTCGGGGCTGTGGCTGTCGGATCTGCAGAGGTGGACGCCGCCGTGGTTTGCTCCGCCTGCTGTTCGGTCGCAGTCGCCTGCGCCGGTTCCGTCGTGGCGGAAGGTTCTGAACTGCTGTTTTGATGCGCACAGCCCGCAAGCAGCAGACAAAGCGCAAGAAGCAGCCTGATAATTGTTTTTGTTTTCATTGTGAATCCTCCCTCATCGGTTTACCGAGATCCACGCGCCGTTTCGTTTTTCCCAGGCGTGAACGCCGCGCATGCGGAATGTGCCGCGCGCGCCGTAGGCGTTGGCGTTCAAAACGGACGTAAAGCTGACCGTCGCCCTGTCGCCATCCACCTCGATCGCGGGGTTCTCGATCCCGATGGTAAAATACCGCAGCCGCCCGCAGGCGATATCGTCGAAATATTCCTCCCGTGTCTGCTGTTTGCCGCTCATGTGCGTGAACACCGTATCCTCCGCCACAAGCGAACGCAGCGTTTCGATATCCGCGTCCGTCATCGCCTGACAGTATTTCGCCTGCGCCAGCAGCACGGATTTTTCTTCTTCATCCAGCGACGCGATACCAACGCCGGTGATCGTTACGTTTTTCAATGCGGAAAATTCGTCTTTTTTCATTTCGCTTTCCCCCTCCGTCTCTGTAACAGTGTTCGCCGTGAACGTCTCCGCCGCCGGTTCCGGCGGTTTCCCACAGGAACAAAGCGTGACGAAAACCGGAACAAGAATCAACAGTAAAAACCGCTTCTTCATCACGCTTCACTTTCCTTTACAGATTTTTGACCGCTTCGTAGGCGTCCCTCACACAGGTCAGGACGTTGCCCACCTGTCTGCCGTCGCCGATCTCGATCACCCGGGCGGCGCAGTCCGCAAGCTGTTCTTTCATAGAGGGGACGGGGCGGTAGCCGACGGACAGGATCACGGTATCCGCCTCCAGCGTCTGTTCCGTTCCGTCCGGCAGCGCCACGACCGCGCCGCTGTCAACCACGCGCTTCAGCTTCGTGCCGGTCATTATTTTGACGCCGTAATACGCAAAGCCGTCCAGCAGCATGGCTTTGTTCATGCCGGGCACGTTGCCGAGGCTTAAAATCTGATCCAGCGCCTCCACAACAGTCACGTCCTTGCCCTCCTTGGCGTAGCCGTAAGCGATCTCGCAGCCAACCAGACCGCCGCCGACAATGATGACCTTATCTCCCACAGGCTTTCTGCCGAGCAGGGCATCCACTCCGGACACGGCTTTATCAATTCCGTCAATGCTTCGGGGCATTACCGGAACGGAGCCCGCGGCAAGGATCACAACGTCCGCGTCCGCAGCTTTCAATATATCCGGCGTTGCCTCGGAATTCAGCCGCACGTCCACGTCCAGCAGTATCATCTGCGTTCTGTAGTAATCGGTCAGCCCGCCGATCTCAACCTTGAAGTCATGCGCGCCGGCAGGGATCAGATTCCCGCCCAGTACGTCGGATTTTTCATAGAGCGTCACCGCATGCCCGCTGAGACGGGCCACGCGCGCAGCCTCCATGCCGGCGATGCCGCCGCCGACGATAACGACCTTTTTCAGCGTTTGGGCCTTTTCGATTTTCTCCGCTTCATGCCCCACCTCGGGATTGACGGCGCAGCCGACCCGCCCGGTGCAGAAGTAACCCCAGATACAGCCCTGGTTGCAGCCGATGCAGGTGCGGATCTCTTCCGGCTTGCCGTTTACCACACAGTTCGCGTAATCGGGGGCGGCGATGGCCTGCCGCCCGATCACGGCGGCGTCGATCTTTCCTTCGGCGATGGCTTGTTCGTTTATATCCGGGTCCGCCTGCCGCCCGCCGCAGAGCACGGGGATATCGCCGCTTTCACTTTCGCGGCCATATCCAGCATGAACCCCGCGGGAACGTAGGACGGCGGCATCGCGTAGTAGAAGGCATCCAGCGTACCGGCGTCCACGGAAAGCCCGTCGTAACCGTAGCTTTCCAGCAGTTTCGCGATCTCAACGGCTTCCTCCGGCGTTCTGCCGACCTCTTCGCTGCCGTCGAAGGACGCCTTGTTATAATCCTTCATATAGCTTTTCAGCGCCAGACGGATCGTCACGGGGTAATCCCGCCCGCATTCGCGCTTGATGACCTCCACGATCTCTTTGCAGATCCGCAGACGGTTGGAGAGACTGCCGCCGTATTCGTCCTCCCGGTGGTTCATGAAGCCAAGTGCGAAGGAATCCAGCAGGTGGCCCCAATGCAGCGCGTGCACGTCCACGCCCGGGAAACCCGCTTCCTTGCAGAGCTTTGCGGCCCTGCCCATTTCCTCCACCTTGGTATGGATCTCATCCAACGTCAGCGCTTTGGTGGTTACGGACGGATCGCCCAGCGTCGGCACGGGAGACGGCGTTTTGAGCCCGCCGTTGCGTCCCACGTTCATGGAAAGCTGGATGAACATCTTCGCGCCGTACCGTTCCATACGGGCATTGAGGCGCTTTCCCTGTTCGATGAATTCCGCCGGATGGTTCAGAATGCCGTCGCAGCCGTCCACCACGCAGTCCGCGTTGGTGCCGCCGCTGTAAATGAGGCCGAAGCCGCCCTCGGCCCGGCGGGCGAAGTATTCGATCCCTTCCGGCGTGAAACCGCCCCAGGACGTGTTGCCGAAGCCCGTATCCATCGGCGCCATGAACATTCTGTTTTTGATTTCAACCGATCCGAGCCTGATCGGGGAAGAAAGGTGCGGGTACGTTTTCATTGGTTTTCCTCTCAGCCGTTCAATACGTGCTTATCCGAAATCAGGAAGGTGGTCCTGCGGCGCTTGATATACCAGTTGCCGCCAATCTTTACGTACCGGTCTGCGTAACGGACGTAATTCGTGGTCATCACGTCCCGTCCGTCCACGTCGTTCACCAGCGTCGCCTGGCAGTAGGCGGTCCCTTCCGCCTCGGTCAGATCGTCGCTCAGCGTCACCATGTGCTGGCCGTTGATGTGATAGACCGCCTTGCAGGGATCGATCGTGGCGGAGAACGCCGCCACCAGCGCCTCGCGGCCGACGATGTTCTGCACCTCGCCGTCAAAGCCCATCTGAAATTCCAGCACGCCGTCCTGTGTAAAGAGTTCGCCCTGGCCCTTCGCGTCCTTCACGTCTGCCAGGTTGGAGAATATGTCCACTAATTCTTTCAGTTCCGCCTTTGCGGTCAATACTTCGTTCGTCATGTGATAACCTCCGTTTTTTCTCCGGCCGCGCGTTTTGCAACGCCGGTTTCTTAGTTCGCTTTCATTATACGGAACCGCCTTTCCCGAAACAATGGGCAGTTTTTTTATTTCGGTTACTTAGGAAACCTTTTTCGGAAAAGCGTTGCGTATTGTCGGGCGAATCTATTGCCGGCGGAGTATGGTTTGCTTTTTTTGCAAGGTCATATATACAAAGCGATGCTTCTGAATTACCTTACACTATTATGTATCTTTATATGAAAATCAACTCATGGTTCACGATCTCCATTGCCCGATTACGGATCGAATTCATCTGCCCCACCCAACGCATCTGAGCTTCCGCTTTGAGCTGTTCGTTCACGCCCTCGCACGCTGCCATTTCTTTTACGAGCCGGGCAAACATCTCTTCCGCCTGGGCGTTGATGACCGCAAGGTAGGCGTTTAACTTGCCGGAGAGAAAAATATCGAGATACAGCGATTTTTTGTGTTGGCGGATAAAGCGCAAATGCCTCTTACCCCATACTCCGATATCGTATTTCTCTTCCGGCTCATTATCAACCGTTCCCGGCGTCAGCACGCCGTTTCTCATAATCCTACCTGTTGGGTAATAATAATCGCCCTTCAGCTCATATTCCCAACCAGTACATTCATCGATCTTATATTTTTTTATATTAAAACCTCCGTTTCTTTGGTGTTTTCATCATACCAAAGAAGCGGAGGCAAGTCGAATGTGTGGGTTACAGTTTTTCTGTGAGGTCGCGGTATGGGGTATCCGTATTCACGAAGGTATCGTACGTGAACGCGGCGCCGAGGCGGAAGCCGACGATGAAGCTGTCCAGCTCTGAGATCGTATCCGGCTCGCCCTGCGCGTCAAAGATTTTATCAAGCAAGCTCCGCTGTTCATTGGGCAGGGCGTTTTCTATGTCCGGCAAGTGATCCGTAACGTAGTTTCTCAGCTTGTCCGCGCGGCTGCCGGGCTTCACCGCCCGAGACTGCGGATCAACGTTGCCGAAGAAAAGGTTTTCAAGGAAATTCACTTCTTCCCGCCTCCCTTCAGGGGCTTTGTCGGGAGCTTTGCCTTCAGCATGTTCTTATAATGCGCGTAGTGGTCGCCGAGAACATAGTCGATCACATTTTTTTTCGGGATGTAATAGGTTCCCATAATGACGAAGTGCTCAATGTGATCGCCGCGCAGCAATTTTCTGGCGGTACTGTCTGCGATCCCGCCGAGCATTTCGCACAGCTGCTGCAGCGTTACAACGTCGGGATAATTCCGATAGATCTGATTAAGGCGTTCTTTTGTAATACTGTTATCCATATTGTATACCTATTATGAGTTTACGAATAACAAGGTTCTGACCGAAGGTCAGGTTCTTACTTTCTTTTTTTTGTTGACGGCAGATATAGAATATGGTCATACTTGTATTCATAAAGTCGCTTGTTTTTGGAGCTCAAACATGCCTGTGACCTCCGATTGACCTCCGTTTTTTTACGCTTTTTGTAGTTTTTCGCAAATCGTCGAAACGCCCTACGCACAAGACTTTTCTGCGCTTACTACGGAGAAAAGCGTTGATATTGCGGCGTTTTTCAAGTTCGCCATGTTCCGTCAGCTCCCGAAAAACGTCCTTCAGGTTCCGAAACTACATTTCGACTTAAAATCCCGTTCTGGCAACAGAGTACCGGTTCGATTCCGGTCGCCGGCACCAAACGTAAAAAAACGAACCTGATCTTCCCAGAGGGAGACGGGTTCGTTTTTTTGCGTTCAACGCAACATTTTTTTGGCGTACGTTCGCGTTTACAATACCGTTTTTGCCGGTGTCGTCGGAAAACAGATCGTAGCATGCGGCTTAAAGCGTCACACGCTGCGATCTGCCATCGTATTATCCGTTATCTGGACGCGTGCGAAAACAGGATGAAATAGTAGAGGATCACGTGGATCAGATGGATCAGCCAGCCGAACAGCTCCGAGGAATGGTATTTGCCGCAGTAGATGCAGCGTCTGGCGTCGTTGAGCGCGGGGATGCGCACCGTGTTCCAGTCCACGCGCACCGTGCCTGCCGCGTCGGCGTAATAGCCGTCGCAATCCGCACAGTACCAGTATTCGGTATTGCCGTCCGTATCCTCTGTCGGTTCCTTCGCGGGGACGTAAACGAGATGGTGCTCGCCGGTAGCGGGGATCGTCTCCTTCGTCTGGGAGATCGTATTCCCGCAGCGGGTGCATCTGACGGTGACCGTCCGCACGCCGGGTTTGCCGCAGGTGGGCGCCGCAGTTACAGCGCTCTCGGGCTCGCCCGCCAGATGCGCGTCCGGGTCGACCGGGATCGTTTTGCCTTCGGTCCTGCCGATCTCAACGCCGCATTCGCAGGTGACGACCTCCGTATAACTGCCGGGTTCGGTGCAGGTGGCGGCGACCTCGTCTTCACGCGTGACGGTGTTTATGCCGGTATGGCGGGCGGCGTCAATGCCGGTCTCCTCGGTCGTTTCGGAGAGCGTCTTTTCACAGACCGTACATGTTACTGTGGTCTTCTTTTCGCCCGACGCCATGCAGGTGGCTTCCCGGATCACCGTTTCAGCAGGTTCCCCGGGCGTATGCGCAACCGTTTCCTTTGACACGGTCCCGCCGGGAATAAGCACGGCGCGGCATTGCGCGCAGACCGTGTCGCCCGTGTAGCCGTCTTCCTTACAGGTGGCGGTTTTTGCGTTGACCGTGTCGGTCCCGTAATCGGCGTGGTTTTCCGGATCTTCGTTCAGCGTCTTCTCATCGGCGGCGCCGCATGCGCAGGAACGCTGCTGCAGGCCGGTTGCCGAACAGGTAGGCGCCAGCGTGATCTCTCCGTCTTCCCAGGTATGGTCCTCGGAGATATAGGACGCGGTTACCGTCAGGTCGCCGCTGACGTCCGTGAAATCGCCGGTCCAGCCGGAGAACCGTCTGTGCGTTTCGCCGTCGTTGAAGTAGTCTGCCTGTTCGGGGGCGGATGCGCTGCCGCCGGCGGGGACCGACTGCGTATCAACGGTCTCGCCGTCCACCGTGAACGTGACGGTGTAATAGGTGATGGGGGATATGCTTTCGGCGATGCCGTTCAGCTCGCCCAGGATCGCCAGAACGTTTTCTTCGTTGTTGTCGATCGCAAGCGCCGCCGTCAGTTCGCCGAGCTTCGCGTTCAGGGCGCCCATGTCGCCGGCGTCATATTTGCCGGGATCGGCCGCCGCCTCGTCGCTGATCCCCTTCGCGCGGGAATACGTTTCGTTCAGCGTGATATCGAGCTTCGGTATCGAATTTCCGTGCCGCGTTTCATGGCTGCACGCGGTGCAGTATTCGTCGCCGGTATAGCCTTCGTACGTATAGCCTGCGGGGACGGCGTTTTCGGTCCGTCTCTCCGTCGTGGAGTGGTTATCATAATCGAACAGGCCGGTTTCAAAGGTTTCGCTGCCCTTTTCCGTGCAGTATGCGCAGGAGAAGTAATACCTTGCCTTTGCCGTGCAGGTCGCTGCGGAGGCAAAATACGTTTCGTCCGTATCCTGCGCCGAAAAACTGTGCGGGCCTTCGGTATGGTCGCTGACGTCGGTGATCACGGTTTCGGCGTTTTCATCGGCGAACAGCAGATCGCAGCCGGTGCAGCTCCAGTATTCGACGGTACCGCATTCGATGCACTTTTCAGAGGGCGCGGCGGCGTGGTGTTCGGTCGTGTGGCCCTGCGCCGGCAGAACGACCGTTTTTTCTGCCGTGAACGTCTGACTGCCAGCCGTCGCCGTGGCGGTGTAGGTCTTGTACCCGTCGGTCAGGTGTCCGGCGGCTTTGCTGTCGGTCAGTTCGACGTCTGCCGGAAGGGTCCGGGTATCGTCGCCCTTTACGCAGGTGACCTCTACGGATGCGGTGCAGCCGCCTTCATTCTCCGTCCAGGTCCAGTCCTCTTCGGCGGGTTCCGGATAGGTGTGTCCCGTTGCGGGGGCGCCGTCGACGCGCAGCGTCTGCGGATCCGTGTATACGGTTTCGTTGTTCGTGACGGTCGCGGTGTAGACCGTGTATCCGTCTTCGGTGCAGGTGGGTTCGGTGACAGCGGGCGTGACGTTCACTTCGGGCGTGATCGTATTCGTGCAGTTGTCGCACCTGAACGTGGCGGTAACGGTGTTTTCATCCGTCCACTCGCCCCAGACCGGCTCGCCGGTGTAAGTGTGGCTCGTGACGGGAAGGATCCAGCTGTTTTCGCCGATCTCGTTGCTGCCGTCAGCGTCCGAGAAATACTTTTCACAGCGGGCGCAGTACCAGTACGCGCTGTTGCCGGGCGCGGTGCAGGATGCGGGGCTTTCCGGGGTCGCCGTCATGTCGTGCCCGGCAGGCTCGCCGGAATCAAACCAGGTGGAGAGGGTTTTCAGTCCGCAGACGCAGGAGTAGTAATACTGCGCGGGCGCGGTGCAGGTCGCCTCTTTTTTAAGGAAAAGGCCGTCGGTGTTCTGCCGGTCGAAGACGTGGGCGACAGCGGTAAAGGTCGCCTGGATCTCCCTGTCCTCGGTGACGTTCGTATAGCCGGTCCAGCCGTCAAAAACATAGTGGTAGACCTCGTCGACGTACCCTGCCTGGTCGGCGGGCGGCGTCACATCGCCGCCGTGGGTCGTCGTTTCAGATTTCAGAAAGCTGCCGTTCCCGTCATAGAAACGGACGGTGTAGGAGTTGATCGTCGCCGCGCCGACCGTGACCGTCGTATCGGCGGTGATATTCGACACCGTATAGGTGACCGTATCGCCCTCCTTGACGGACGTGACCGTGCCGCCGGTCGCTGTGACGGACGGATCGTTGCTCTGGGTATAGCCCGCGTCCAGCGTGACGGTGAAGCTCACGCTGCCGCCGTGAGAGACCGTTGCCGCAGGCTGGGTGTAAGTATAGCCCGTACCGTCGGCGGAGAACGTCACGTCGTAGGTATTGATCGTCGCCGCGCCGACCGTGACTGTCGTATCGGCGGTGATATTCGACACCGTATAGGTGACCGTATCGCCCTCCTTGACGGACGTGACCGTGCCGCCGGTCGCTGTGACGGACGGATCGCCGCTCTGGGTATAGCCCGCGTCCAGCGTGACGGTGAAGCTGACGCTGCCGCCGTGAGAGACCGTTGCGGCAGGCGCTGTGTAAGTATAGCCCGTGCCGTCGGCGGAGAACGTTATGTTGTAAGTATTGAGCGTCCAGTCCGCGTAAAGTGTTTTGTCCCCGGCGGGCGTATAGGTCGCTCCGTTAACTTTGTCGGCTGCCGCGCAGGCAGGATCCGTATACCACCCGTTGAAGGTATAACCCTCGCGGGTGGGTGCGGGAAGCGTCACGCTGCCGGGCGTCCAGTTGGCGTAAAGCGGGACCGTTGCGCCGTCGGTATCCGCCAGGTTCACCACGTTCGCGCCGTTGTCATAGACCTTTCCGCCCGAAGCGGAGGTCGCCCAGCCGTTGAAGACGGCAGCTGCGGTGTCGCTCGTGTCCGTACTTCCGGTATAATTATAGTTAAAAGTTACGGTGTAAGAGCGCGAATAGGCGTTTGCCGTCAGATCCTGAGCGGTGTCATAGGTAAAGGTCTGGTTGCCCATGGATCCGTCGGTCGCGCCGTTCCCGTCAAACGAGACATAATACGTGTTCGCCGTCCACTTGGCGTAAAGCGTACCGGCGGAACCGTCCCAGAGATGCGCCGAAGCGCCGGTAGCCGTATAATACTGCGTAGTAAAAGACGTATCGGAATAATACCCGCCGAAGGTATAGCCGGTGCGGGCCGGCATTGTGGCGGCAGGCATGTCCATGCCGATCACAGCCGTTACCGCCGTGCTGCCGCCGGAACCGCTGTTCTGATCCAGCGTTACGTCGATCTTTGCAAGCGCGGGAATATTGGTTGCGGTATTGGACGCGACGGCAATGATGCTGCCGTTGCCGGCTGCGTCTCCCTGTGCGCCGCCGGTGCCGCCGGCGCTGCCGATCTCATTTGCGCTCTGGCCGCTGCTGCCGTCGACGCCGCTCAGGCTGCCGCCGCCGCCACCGCCGCCGGCG
>JAFRNP010000110.1 GCA_017430145.1 Clostridia bacterium | reverse complement strand
TCTTCCGTCTCCGTCCTTTCCCCTATTGTAGCATTTCTTTCAGAACCCGGCAAGGGCATGCCCCTTCGGGGTGGCTGTCTTTTTGCCTCCGGTTCGGAATCTTAGAACTGATCTTTTGCCAACGATAATTTTACACTAAGGCAAGAATACCGGAACGTCTCCGCAAGAACGCCAGAACGTCTCAGATGCAGGCATTCCCCTGAAAAGACGGCGCAGACGCATAAAAAGGCAAAAGGGTTATCCGTATCGGATAACCCCAAGCCCTTAATTAAAACTGCAAAGTTATTAATTAATCTACGGTCTCAGACATCAGTCCTGAGCCTTTTTCTTTCTTGCAACGATGAATGCGACACCCGCAAGAACCAGAACGCCGGCAGCAGCCGCAAGCGCCATGTTGTCACCGGTGTTCACGTCGCCGGTGGAAGGATTCTTCTGCGTGGTGGGCGCAGCCGTGGGAGCGGCAGTCGGCGCAGCCGTAGGAGCAACCGTTGGCTTCTCACCGGAGCCGGAGCCTTCACCGGAACCCAGACCGCCGGAGCCGCCCGAACCGCCGGAGCCGCCGGAACCACCGGAACCGCCGGAGCCTTCACCGGAGCCGAGACCCGCAAAGATACCGCCCTTCTTGGTCGCGGTCTCCGCAGTGGTAGGCTCATTGCCTGCAGGCGTCGGATCGTCAGTGATCACGATCGTCGCAGCGCCTTCGTTGGTGAACTTCGCACCGTCTTTGTCACCGATCTCCACTTTGGAGAAGGACACGGTAGTGCTGCCCTTGGCGCCTTCCTTCACTTCAAAAACGATCGTATAAAGCGGCACTTCCGCAGCATCATACGTAACGCCTTCCGGCAGGGTCAGTTCCCAATCTTTGAGGTTCTTCTCAAACTCTTCGTTGGAGAAGAAGTTATCCTGCATCATGAGGCCGAGCTTCAGCGTGGAATTCTCGTCATTCGCCATCAGGGTAATCTTTGCATCCATGCCGTCGACGGAATCATGATAGAAATCAACGATCTTGCTGGGCGTGATATCCGGATTGCCTCTCTTGGAAGCAACGGAAAGCACACTGCCGTCATAGCTGATCTCCGTGTTGAAAGAACCGACGTTAGCGGCATTCTTCAGGATGAGTTCGACAGTCACTTTGCCGTCCTTGACTTCACCGGCCTTCAGAGCAAGCTCCGGCTTCGCCTCAGCAGCAAAAGCGAACGCAGTCATGCAGCCGATCAAAGCAAGCGCCATGATGACTGCCAAGACTTGTTTTGCAAGTTTCATTTTCAGGACCTTCCTTTTTTTTAATATTACAGGGCTTATTATACAAGATAGAACCAAAGAAGTCAAGTCTTTTCTTTCAAAAAGATATGGGAATTCTTGCTTTTCTTTTTGATTTTCAGTTTCTTCGACCAAAATCCCGCTTCTTTTATTTATTATTACCAATTATACCGGTGGGATCGTTATACCGACGCCGCCGTGAGGCTGTGATACCGGGCGATGGCATAAACACCCGGTTGGTCTCTTCCCCGGATCATCATCACCTGCATATGCGGTTTTTCCGTGAAAAAGGCAATGGAGTTATCCCTTCCGGAATAACTCCAAGCCCTTAATTAAAACTGCAATCGTTTAATTAATTATAATCGTCTTCGCGAAAGAATCAGTCTTCGATCTTTTTCTTTCTGGCGATGACAAACGCAGCACCGGCAAGCGCTACCACACCGGCAGCAGCGGCAAGCGCCATGTTGTCACCCGCATGGACGTTATTGTCGCCCGTGGTGGGATTCTTCGGAGCGGCCGTGGTGGGAACGACCGTCGGAGCCTTCGTGGTGGGAACGACCGTCGGCGCCTTCGTGGTGGGTTCAACGACCGGAGCCTTGGTGGTGGGCTCAACGACCGGAGCCTTCGTGGTGGGTTCAACGACCGGAGCCTTGGTGGTGGGCTCTACGACCGGCGCCTTCGTGGTGGGTTCAACGACCGGAACCTTCGTGGTGGGCTCTACGACCGGCGCCTTCGTGGTGGGCTCTACGACCGGAGCTTCCGTGGTGGGCTCAGCCTCTTCGGAGATCACGATGGTCGCGGAAGCCGTGTTGTTGAAGGACTCACCGCTCTTCAGACCGATCTTAACGTCGGACAGAGTGAGCTGCGTGCTGCCCGTTGCACCGTCGGCAACCTTGAAGGTGATGGTGCAGATGGTCACGGCACTGTCGTCATAACCGGCAGGAGCCGTCAGCTCCCACTCCTCACACTTGGAGGTCAGCTCAGAAGCGGAATAGAAGTTATCCTGCATCATGAGACCGAGCTTCAGAGAGCCGCTGAGGTCATTCGCAGCAAGGGAGATCTTGGCATCAAGGCCTTCGTCCGCATTGTTATACCAGTTGACGATGCTGCTGGTGGCAACATCCGGATTGCCTCTCTTGGAAGCAACCTGAAGCGCGCTGGTATCATAGTTCACAATAGCGTTGAAGGAACCGACGTTCGCGGCGTTCTTGAGAACCAGATCAACAGTGACTTTGCCGTCAGCCACGGTGCCCGCAGAAAGAGCAAGCTCAGGGTTGCCCGCAGCAGATGCGAAAGCGATCATGCAGCAGATCATCGCGGCAGCCATGATGACAGCAAGAACATGTTTTGCAATTTTCATTTTAAGGACCTTCCTTTTTCATTATTTTATATTAAGAGTTTCCCAGGCTCTAATATACTGTTTGATCGTAATCCCGGTGCGCAATACACCCTCACGGGAGGATTACAAGTGCTATTATACAAGAAAGAATTGCAGAAGTCAAGCCCTTTCTTTTTATAATTTTTGCCGAATTTGACTTTTTTTGCTTTCTGATGTATAATGAAAACCGGAGAATCCGCGGTTTTACACAGGTTTTTTCCGTTTTTGGAAAGAATCATTCGTGAAAATCAAGAATCTGCTTTTCCTGTGTGAAATAATTTTGTAAGTTTTAAACAATTTTTAAAAATTTTTTCAACGGAGGTGAAGATGAATTTTCGTAAAATTCATCAATATCATGAAAAATGACCTGTCCCCCTGCCGCAGTGTTTGTGAAACCTGCACAAAATGCCCCCTGCATGAGACACGGACAAACGTCGTATTCGGCGTCGGCAACCCGGACGCGGAGATCCTTTTCGTAGGCGAAGCGCCCGGCGAAAACGAGGATCTGAGCGGCGAGCCGTTCGTCGGGAGAGGCGGACAGCTTTTGGATCTGTACCTGAACGGCGTCGGCCTGGACAGAAAAGAAAACATCTATATCGCCAATATTCTCAAATGCCGCCCGCCGAAAAACCGCGATCCGAAACCGGAAGAGATCGAGGCCTGCCTGCCCTATCTGCGCGAGCAGTTCAGGATCATGCGGCCGAAGATCATCGTGTGCGTGGGCAGGATCGCCGCGATGACGCTGATCTCCCCGGATTTCCGCGTCACAAAGGAGCACGGTATCTTTTTTGACCGGAAGGGAACGCTTTTTATGGGGACCTTCCACCCGGCGGCGCTGCTGCGCAACCCGAAGTACAAAGGCGACTGCTTTGAGGATTTTTTGCGGCTGCAGGACAAGATCCGGGAGCTCGGCATAAAAATCTGACGGCAGCGCCCCGCGGGACCGAAGCGATCCGCCTTTGCCGCCGCTTTTTTGCGCGGCAGCAGGTATATATAAAACGGAATGTAAGAAAATGCCTTCGGCATATCAACCCCCCGTCCCCCAATCTTGGGGGCGAAAAGGTGTTTCTTGTTGTATGCAAACTGCTCACTTCGCGAGCAGTTTCCTATACAATAAAAAACAGGGCGTCCGCGCCCTGTTTTTTTTCTGCGAAAAATGACGGTTTTGTCTGCAGATACGCGCCTCAGGCGATCGTTTCGGAAGAGAACTCCTCTTCGCAGGAGCAGGAAACGTAGTTTTCCTCATCGGAAGTCTCAAGCTGCTTCTTCTCTGCGATCTTTTTGACGATCACGCAGACGCCGGCGATGGCGGCGGCGACCGCAAGAATGATGGAGATAACTTTCAGAACCTTTGCGACTGTGCACTTTTTCTCTTTTTCCATTGATAATTCCGTCCTTTCTTTAGTTGGCGGGGACAAACGGTTGAACACGGTCCGTTTATCCGCCGGCAAAACTCCGGCCCGGGTCACGGCCGGATGCGAACAGCTCAGGCGTTCGACTTATTGAGATTCGACACAAGCTTGGACTTTTTGCGGGCGGCATTGTTCTTGTGGATCAGACCTTTCGCAGCAGCCTTGTCGATTTTGACGATCGCGTTCTTGACGACCGTCTCCTTGTCGGCGGCATTCACGGTGATGGCGATATTCGCCTTTTTGATCGCCGTACGCAGCGCGGACATATTCGACTTATTGCGCGCAGCCTTCGTCTTGTTCACAAGCACACGCTTTTTCGCAGATTTGATATTGGGCATGGGTATCACCTCCTGTTCAGAAAATAAAAATAATCGGTAAATTTCTTTACACGTTACTATATGTTATCACGGATTCAGAATAAATGCAATAGTTTTTTTATGAATTTCTGCTTTTTGAAGCATATTTTCTCAGAACCGGTCCATACTGGCGGCAGAACGGCAGAATAATGCTGCAGAAAACCGAAAAAGGAGGGCGCAATATGCGGGAGATCCGTACGGACCTTGCGATCGAACGGCAGGCAAAGATCCCGGGGCCGGTCCCGGGCATCGAGACCGGGGAGCGCCGATATGAAAACTGCACAGTGACCCGGATCCGCGTGACTGCCCCCGAAGGCGCAAAGGCGCTCGGCAAACCGATGGGCACGTATTTTACGGTGCGCACCGACCGGTTCCCGGACGCAAGGGTCCTTTGCGACGACCGGTTGACCGCCGTTAAGGACGCGCTGCGATCTTTGCTGCCAAAGAGCGGCGGCGTACTGGTGACGGGACTCGGGAACCCAGCGATCACGCCCGATGCGCTCGGTCCAAAATGCGCCGCCATGATCTTTGCGACGCGGCATATCGACGAAAAAACGAGACGGCAGCTGCAGATGCCTGCCCTGCGGGAGGTGACCGCAGTCGCCCCCGGCGTCACGGGACAGACCGGGCTTGAGGCGCAGGAGCTGATCGAAAGCGTCTGCCGACGGGTGAAGCCCGCCGCCGTCGTTGCGGTGGACGCGCTTGCCGCCGGGAGCGTGACGCGCCTTGCGAATACCGTACAGCTCAGCGACGCCGGCATCGAGCCGGGCGCCGGCGTCGGCAACGCCCGCCGCGCCCTCAACCGGGAGACCCTCGGCGTGCCCGTGATCGCCGTGGGCGTGCCGACGGTGGTGGACGCGCTGTCCGTAGCCGCCGACGTGACCGGCACGGCCTCCGGCGCAGACCCGGGCAGCGAATACGCCGGGATGATGGTCACCCCGCGGGATATCGACACGCTGATCGACAACGCCTCGCGTCTTCTGGCGCTTGCCGTGAACTGCGCGCTGCAGGACCGGCTTTCCCCCGACGAGCTGCTGGGACTGATGTAAAGCCCCGCCCGGCGCATATCCGCCGCCGGTTTTGCATATCTTTTCAAAGAAAAGGTTACAAACGGGGCGTGCGTATGGACAGGAGACGACAGAACAGGTTCGGGACGGAAAACCGTTTATGCCGTTTACAGAAAAGCGGAGGCCCCCGGCTTGCGTGACCGTAAGGGCGTCGCCGATCTGCTGGCCGCAGGCCTCTGCCTGCTTATCACCTGCACGCTGATCCTGCCGAACAGCCGCCGCCTGACGGAGGGCGTCCATCGCTTTATTGACACACGGCAGCAGCTGCCGCCGATCGGCGCCGAGGACCCGTCAGTCTCCCCGACGCCGGAAACGGAAACGACGGCTCCCGTTCAGGAACCGTCTTCCGACCCGCCTTCTGCAGCCGATTTGGCTTCAACGCCCGCAGACGTTCTGCAGGCGCAGGCGGAGATGCGGGAGAAAACCGGAACGCTCACACCCGCCGGTACCGTCAAAGAGAGCGATATGCATAGCGCAGGCGCGACGGATACCGTCGGGAATATCCGTATCAAAAACACCACCTCCCTGCATCCGGATCTCAGACAGCTGCTTGAAGAAGGCCCCGTTCTGGATCCGGCGGACAGGTCGGCGCCCGCGGTCCTGATCTTTCACACCCACACGTCGGAATCTTACCTGACGCTTGACAACGGGTATTTTTACAAGGAATACCCGACCCGCACACAGGATCCCGAACAGGGTGTGGTACGCGTGGGCAGCGAGATCTGCACCGCGCTGGAGGCACGGGGGATCGGCTGTATCCACGACACTGCCGTTTACGACGAAAGCTATAACGGCGCTTACGCGCGCTCCCGCATAGGGATCGAAAAGATCCTGGCGCAGTATCCGACGATCCGCATCGTGCTGGACGTCCACCGGGACGCCTTCTTTTACGACGAAGACGTCATGGGGAAACCCGCCGCCAGGATCGGCGGCAAAAAAGCGGCGCAGATCATGATCATTTCGGGCGCCGAGGACAGCGGCATCACCGGTTTTCCGGACTGGGAAGACAATCTCCGTTTCGCGCTCAGGCTTCAGGAATACGCCGAAGCTGCCGCGCCGGGACTGATGAGGCCGCTGTATTTCTGCCCGCGGAAATACAATATGGATATCTGTCCCTGTTCCCTGCTGCTGGAGATCGGCAGCGACGCCAACACGCTGGAGGAAGCGATCTACGCCGGAAGGCTTCTTGCAGCGGCGCTGGCGGACCTGATCGACGACGCATAACATACATCCTGTATTTTAACGCAGCGTCGGAATGGAATACATACTATATAATGTTAAAATATTTAAAGGAAGTATGCCGGAATGAAAGGATCACACCGCAAAAACCGGAGGCGCCGCCGTGCCGTGCGCGCGCCGTTTTCACTGAAACGGCTGTTTGCCGCCTGTTTTTCCGTTCACGTTCTTCTTTTCGCCGCGTTTACGCTTGCGGCAAGCGTGGATATCGCCGCAAGGGAGAACGAGCAGCTGTGGCACGGCAGCGCCGGCGCCGCCGAAAACGCGCAGGAAGCGGTCGAAAGGCTGACGTCGCCCGTCATCCGTCTTTTGGAGGAATGCGCCGACGTCCTTGCTTTTATAAAGAACAGAAATACGGCTTCGGAAGGGAGCGCCCCTGCCGAAGCCGCTGTTTCGCGTTTAAGACCCTGCAGATCCGGATCTCAGCCGATCCGGTTGATCATCGTCCGGATCAGATCCGCCGAACGGGTCATGGAAATGTTGTTTGCAAAGATCACGTCGTCGATCCCCTTCTCGTTTACCAGCGATACGATCGACTCGCTGCCGTAACGGTAATCCATCACGTAAACGTACTTGTAGTTCGCGGCGATGAACGGCACCAGCGCGTTGCCGAAGCTCTCCTTGACCACAAGGCAGCTCTCCCCCGTCTCCTTGGCCTTGTCCTCGATGATCGTAAGCGGGTTGTCGCCCCAGATAAACGCGCTGTATTTCAGGTTCGCGCTGCTGAAGCTCTCGTCGTAGATCATATCGATCCCGTACAGTCCCTCCCCCGGGATATCCATGGAGTACTCTCCGGGCGGCGTGTAGGCGTCTACCACGTCGGGGTTTCTCGCCAGTTCCGGGTTGCCCCCGGTTTCGTTGTAGAAGGTCCCGAGGAAGCCGTCAAAGGTCTTTTTCTCGCACGCCTCCAGCGCCACGGGCGTAACGCCCTTGACGCCGCAGAAGGCCTCGTAGGCGTAATATGCGCCCAGCGCCGTCCAGTGGTGGTCCGTGCGGAAATAGATATATTCGTCCCGGTGCGCCATCAACGGCTCGTAGATGCTGACGCGTTTGACCTCCGGCGACAGGGCGGATTCAATGTAAGAGATCGCCTTTTGCTGATCGTCGGAGTTCTCGTCCCGCACTTTTTTCGGCGGGATGATACCGGTGCTGGTGGGGATCACAAGGCCGTAGACCGTCGCCTTGCCGCTGAGCTTTGCAGCGGTCGTGTTGATGGCGGCGGCGTAGTTGTCGGCAGACTCCTGAACGAAATCGTAGTATTCGTAGGCGGCGCCGTCCACCACGAAAACGCCGTTGAATTTCTGCACGATCGGCGCCGGGGCGTTGGGGTCGTCAGTGACCTCTTCATAGCCTGCCGTCGTCTCCTCGCTTGCCGGCGCATCGGTCTCCGGTTCCGCCGGCAGGGTCGCCGGCTGCGCCGCCGGCGCGTCCGGGATCTCGTTGCGCACGGCCTCGTTGAAGCCCGACTGGACCGTTGCTGTGCCGAGGATATTCTGCAGGAAAGAGTTGATGGAGATCAGCGTGTCGCGCCCGGGCATCGTATCGGAATACCAGGTGCCGATATCGGCGAAATAGTCGCCGGAGAAGAGCGTTTTAACGGAAAACGCCGGAAATTCGGCAAGCTTGCGCTTTTCACGCTGCGACTCCGTCGGGCGCAGCGGCAGGATCATGGAAATAACGCTCATGACCAGCAGCAGACCGCCTGCGCAGATCACCGACAGAAGGCGGATGCGCGCGGCTTCCTTTTTGGCGGCGCGTTTCGCCGCCGACTCTCTCTCCGAAGGACGATCCGCCGCCGAACGGTTCCCGGCGGTGGGATCCTCCGACGGCCGCGTCAGGATCGGACGGTTTGCGGACGTCTGCCTATACGCCGGGCGTTCGGATGCAGCGCGGCTGCCGTCCGGCTCCCTGTCCGCAGCCGTGCGCGTACCGGCGGTGCGGTCTGCGGAAGAACGGGAAAGGGCCGGGCGGGAGGCGTCCGTTTTTTTCTGCAAAGGACGACGCGCCTGCCTGCCCCGCGGCGCAGAAGCCTTGTCTGCGTCGCCGGTTTTTTTTCTGTCGTTGTTTTCGAGAAAATAATCGATATCGTAATCCACAGCACGTCACCTCAAAACTGGAAATACAGGAAGGGGTTGTAGGAATCGCCGACCAGCGCCAGCACGGACAGGATCAGCAGCAGGCAGGGCCCCGCGATCAGGACGATCTTTTGGGCGACGGCAAAACGGCGGTCCCGACGCGCCTTTACGTGCAGCCATCTGATCGCGTTGGCTGCCAGCGGCGTACAGCCGACGCAGCACAGGATAAAGAACAGCAGGTACTTGAACGCGAACTGACGGGACACGTACGTCCAGAACGGGTTGCCGTTATGGCAGAACATGCCGCTGAACACCGCCGTCACCAGCGGCATTTTGGTAAAGCGGAAGAAGATCCAGCCGAAGAACACGATCGCGATCAGATATACGTGTTTGACGACCTGGGTCTTTTGGAGCAGCTTGCCGAGGAAGGCCTTTTCGAGCACCAAAAAGACGAAGAAATACAGCCCCCACAGCACGAAGTTCCAGCTTGCGCCGTGCCACAGGCCCGTCAGCGCCCAGACGATGAACATATTGAGGTAGGTGCGCAGCTGCCCGCGCCGGTTGCCGCCCAGGGGGATGTAGACGTAATCGCGGAAGAAGGTGCCGAGCGATATGTGCCAGCGCCGCCAGAAATCGGTGATGCTGTCCGCCGTATAGGGGTATCTGAAATTCTCTTTGTAATGCAGCCCGCAGATCAGCCCCATCCCGATCGCCATGTCGGAATAAGCGGAAAAGTCCAGATAGATCTGCAGCATATAAAACGCCATGCCCATCCACAGGGTCAGCGCGCTGCGGCCCTGCAGCGTCGCAAGGTTCTGGGCCAGAAGCGAAGCGTCGCCGATCTGGGCGTCCGACAGCAGCAGCGTGTCCACAAGCGCCCCGCAGCTGTTTGCCAGCACCGACTTTTTCGCTAGCCCGATAATAAAACGGTTCGTGCCGGTATAGACGGATTTTAAGTCGGACTTGCGTTCGGTCAATTCATTTTCGATATCGCCGTAGCGCACGATGGGGCCCGCCACGCACTGATGGAACAGCCCTGCGTACAGCAGAACCTTCCAGTAATATTTCTGCGCGGGCACGTCGCCGCGGTAAACGTCTACGACGTAGGTCAGGAGCTGGAAGGTATAGAAAGAGATACCGATCGGCAGCCCGATCTGCGGCACCGGCAGATTGACAAACGGCAGCAAATTCAGGTTCTGCACGAAAAAGCCGGTATACTTAAAGATCCCGATCGTGCCGAGGCACACGATCACCGCCCACATCAGCCAGCGTTTTTTTTCGGGCGCCGAGCGCGCGGCGGAGATCTTTTGCGAAAACCACCAGCAGGCAAAGGACATGCCGAGCAATATCAGCACGTAAACAGGCTCCCCCCAGGCGTAAAAGATCAGGGAGAAAACCAGCAATACCACGTTGCGCGCCTGCAGCTTTCCGACGCAGAAATAGCAGATCAGATTCAGCGGAAGAAACGCGAGCAGAAAAATCAAGCTTGAAAAAACCATACCGTCGATCGCTCTCACAGAAATTATTATCATTTCTATTATGATACAGAAAAAAGAAAAAAACAAGATAAAATATTAAAAAAGAAAAAGATTCGGCATTATGCCACAAATATCATCCCTGTAAGCGTCTGTTTTTTTACGTCGCGCCGTCCCCGCAGCGCCGCCGGGCCTTCTGCAGCCGGCTGCGCGCCCGAGAGGAACGGACGAAACCATATAAAACGCGGAAATCATATTTTTTTGTTGTATTTTTTCAGCGGGTGTGTTATGATAAGATATATATGTTTTTCAATATACGAAAGGAATCCGTTTTCTTCGGACAAGACCGGTATGAAAAAAGTTCTTTCCCTGCTCAAACCGCATAAATGGTGGCTCTTGCTGTCGATCCTGTTTGCAACGGTCAACACGGTCATGCAGCTGCTGCTGCCTGCTTATACAAAGAACATACAGTCCGCGATCCTCGCCTACGATATGAAAGGGATCTGGAAATACGCGGGGCTGATGCTGGTATTCACGCTCATCGGCATCGTCACATCCGTCATGAATACCCTCGCGTCCACAAAGACCTCCGTCGGGTATTCGATCTCGCTGCGGAATTTTATCTTTGACAAGGTCTCCCATCTTTCGCAGAGCGATATCGACAAGATCGGGGTCTCCTCGCTCGTGACGCGTACCACCAACGACGTGCGGCAGATCCACGATATCGTGCTCTCCACGCTCAAATCCCTGATCCCGATCCCCATCATGCTGGTCGGCGGCCTTGTAATGGCCTTCAGAATGAACGCCGAGGTGGCAAAGACCTCCCTGCAGGCGATCCCGATGCTGGCCGTTGTGGCGGTCATCCTGCTTGCCATCATCATCCCCGTATACTCAAAGGTCCAGAAGCTGATGGACCGGATCAATCAGGTCATGCGCGAAAAGATCAGCGGCATCCGCGTGATCCGCGCCTTTAACCGCACCGAATATGAGGACGACCGCTTTTCGGATGCCAACAAGCGCCTCACCGGACTTTCGCTTGTCGCCGGGCGCATCATGGCAGGCCTTATGCCGATCATCACGCTGTTTTTTTACGGCCTTATCTGCGTGATCGTTGCAAAAAGCATCAACAGCGTCTCGACGCTCGATATCGTCAAGGACCGGCAGACGATCGTGGACACCATCCCGAACCTCACAGCCTTTATCGCCTACTTCTCCCTGATCCTGACGTCGATCTTGTCGGTCGTCAGCATCATCGTCTCCATCCCCCGCGCCGTGATCTCCGGCAAACGTATCAAGGAGATCATGGTGGCAGTCTCCGATATCCAGCCCCCCGAAAACCCCATCGAGCCGAAGGCGGGGGATATCGGCAAGGTGGAATTCCGGGACGTCAGCTTCAAGTACAAGCCCCGCCCGGCGGGCAAGAAAAAGCGGCGCGCCCCCGCGCCGAAAAAGCGCCCGGTGAAGACCGATAAAAAACCGGAAGCCATTGCCGCCGCACCCGGCGCCGCACCCGACGACGCAGGCATCGCCGCCGACGGCGCCAGAACCGAAATCCCCGTACCTGCAGAAAAAGCGGCGAAAGCACCGGCGGAAGAGAAAAAGAAGGAAAAGGTCTTTGAACTCAAGCACGTCTCCTTTGTTTCCAACCCCGGCGAAGTGACGGCGATCATCGGCGTCACAGGCTCCGGCAAAACGACCCTTATGAACCTGATCCCGCGGCTGTACGACTGTACCGAAGGCGAGGTCCTCGTCAACGGCGTCAACGTCAAAGACCTTGCGCCGCAGACGCTGGCGGATGCCATCGCGGTGGTCCCGCAGCAGGCGTTTTTATTCAGCGGCACCGTGGCGGACAACATCCGCTACGGCAACCAGGACGCCACCGAAACCGATATCTGGCGTGCGCTTGAGATCGCGCAGGCAAAAAGCTTCGTCGCCGCCATGCCGGACGGGATCGACAGCTTCGTCTCCCAGGCGGGAAAAAACTATTCCGGCGGACAGAAGCAGCGTCTGGCGATCGCCCGCGCCATCGTCAAAAGGGCGCCGATCATCCTGTTTGACGACAGTTTTTCCGCGCTGGACCTTGCCACGGACGCGCGCCTGCGCGCCTCACTGAAAGAGAACCTGACAGATACCAACCTGATCATCGTGGCGCAGCGGGTGGGCACCGTTCTGAACGCCGACCGGATCATCGTGCTCGAGGACGGCAACGTGATGGGCGTCGGCACCCACCGGGAGCTGCTGGAAAACTGCGACGTGTACCGTGAGATCGTGGTCACGCAGCTTTCCGAAGACGCGCTTTCAGAGCTGCCCGGCGGTGCCGCGGACAATTCCGGAAAGGAGGACGCAGACGATGGCGAAAACGAAGAATAATCCGGACGTCCCCGTCGCGGAATATGAAAGCCGGTACGCGTCCTACCGTAAGGAGCGCAACGACGAACAGAAACCAGAAAACGCGAAAAAGACCGTGCTGCGGTTTTTTGCGCTCATCAAGCCCCAGTGGTTCCCCATGACGCTGGTGGTCGTCTCCGCCCTCGGTGCCACCGCCAGCAACCTGATCTCCCCACGCTTTATGCAGGATCTGATCAACCTTCTCCAGCAGCTGATCGAAGCCTACGTGGACGGCGGCAAGCCCGGTACGTTCGCCCCCTTCCAGGACCCAACGCTTCGCAACAGCCTGATCGGGCTTGCCGTTTGCTACGGGCTGAACGGCTTTTTCGCCTTCACGCAGGAATTTTTCTCGGTGGGCGTCTCCCAGAAGCTGGTGTACGGCCTGCGCGGGCAGCTCAACGCAAAGCTGTCCATGCTGCCGCTGAGCTACTACGACAAGCAGACCAAGGGGCAGGTCATTTCCAAAATGATCAACGACATCGACAACGTCAGCTCCAGCCTGCAGGCAAGCATCCTGACGGTGGTCACAAGCGTACTGCAGGTCGTGATCAGCCTCGTTATGATGCTGAGCACCGGCAACTATATTTTAACGCTGGCGGCGATCGCGCTGGTGCCGGTATCAGGCTCCATCTCCTATCTCGTCTCAAAAAAATCAAAGATCTGGTACCGCCGGTACTGGAACACCATGGGCGATCTGAACGGCCACATCGAGGAGATGTACGCCGGCCACACGATCGTACGGATCTTCGGGCACGAAAAGCAGTCCATCGCCGAATTCCGCGAGATCACCGAGCGGCTCGGGCACAACAGCTTTGTCGCCAACATGATCGCGGGTATTCTGAACCCGGTGCTGACGCTGATCAAAAACCTGAACTATATCGCCATCTGTCTGCTGGGCGGGTATTTTTACCTCGGCGAAGCAAAACTCCCCGGCACCTTCCACGGCATCGGCGATATCAGCGCCTTCCTCTCCTACTCGGGCTATTTCTCGTCCCCAATCATCAACCTTTCAAGGATCATCAACTCCCTGCAGTCGTCCCTCGCCTCCGCAGAGCGCGTTTTCGCGGTGCTGGATGAGGAGGAGATCACGCCCGACGACCTGACGAACGACGGCAAGGAGGCAGTCGGCGGCATCGAATTCAAAGACGTTTCCTTCCGGTACCTGGAGGACGTGCCGCTGATCGAACATCTGGACCTCTCGGCAGCCCCCGGCAGCCTGACGGCGATCGTAGGCCCCACGGGCGCGGGCAAGACCACCATCGTAAACCTGCTGATGCGTTTTTACGATATCAACGGCGGCCATATATATCTCGACGGCACCGATATCTACACCATGTCCCGCAACGCGCTGCGCGCGAACTTCGGTATGGTGCTGCAGGATACCTGGCTGTTCAAGGGCACCGTCAGAGAGAATATCCGCTACGGCCGCGCCGACGCGACGGACGAAGAGGTGGAGGCTGCCGCAAAGGCGGCGTTCATTTACGACTATATCATGACGCTGCCGGAAGGCTTTGAGACCGAGATCAATGAGGACGGCACCAATATGTCCCAGGGACAGAAGCAGCTGCTGACCATCGCCCGCGCCCTGGTCGCGAACCCGAAGATCCTGATCCTGGACGAAGCGACCAGCTCCGTAGACACAAAAACAGAACAGAAGATCCAGTCCGCTATGAAAGAGCTCATGAAAGGGCGCACCAGCTTTGTGATCGCCCACAGGCTCTCCACCATCAAAAACGCGGACAATATCCTCGTTATGAAAAAAGGGACCATCGTCGAACAGGGCACCCACGAGCAGCTTCTGGCGGCGGACGGTTTTTACGCGCTGCTTTACAATTCACAGTATACCGACGGCATCCCGCCGGAGGATTGAGCCATGCAGTATGATCTGACCGATATGGAGGTCCTGCGCCGTCTGCTGGCCCGGCAGGGATTCACCTTTTCAAAAGCCCTCGGGCAGAATTTCATCACCGACCCCACCGTCTGCCCGCGTATGGTATCGGAGAGCGGGATCGGAGACACAGACGGCGTACTGGAGATCGGCCCCGGCGTCGGCGTGCTGACCACCGAACTGGCGAAGCGCGCAAATAAGGTGGTCAGCCTTGAGGTCGACGCGCGGCTGCTGCCGGTGCTTGCAAAAACGCTGGACGAGTTCCGCAACACGGAGGTCTTAAACGCCGACGTCATGAAAACGGATCTCGGCGCGCTTCTCAGAACCCATTTTGCGCCGGGCCAGCGCGTATTTGTCTGCGCGAACCTGCCGTATTATATCACGTCGCCGGTCATCACCGGGCTGCTCGAAAGCGGGCTTCCTTTTGCGGGGTATACCCTGATGGTGCAAAAGGAGGCCGCCGAACGCCTGTGCGCGAAGATGGGCACGCGCCAATGCGGCGCCGTTACGGCCCTGGTAGACTATTACACCGAAGCCGAGATCCTGTTCGACGTAAAAAAAGAATCCTTCACGCCGCCGCCGAAGGTGGAGAGCGCCGTGATCCGGCTGACTCCCCGCCCCGCGCCGCCGGTTGAGGTTTCTGCCCCGCAGCAGTTTTTCAAAACCGTACGCGCGGCGTTCGGCCACCGCAGAAAAACGGCGGCAAACGCGCTGTCGCAGTCGCTTGGCATCTCCCGCGAAAAGGCGATAGAAGCCCTGCGGCAGGCAGGGCTTGCGGAGACCGCACGGGCGGAGGAGATCACGATGAAACAGTTCGCGGCGCTGAGCGCTGCGCTGTTCGGGAACTGAAGAGGCACTTTTATGACGTGCAAACAGTTTTTTGCCGCGCTTCTGGCGTTTTTTACCGGCGTCTGGGGCAGCGTGTACACGTTTTTCAATCAGTTTGTCAACGATTACGCCTTTACAGTCGATACGGCGCAGCTCGGCGAGGTGCTGCCCAACGTCAAAAGCAATATCAACCGCTTTGGCGGGCGCTTTCCGGAGGACCCCGTGATCAACACGGAGTATGACCCTTACGAATTTGTCGACTACATCCAGCTGATGGAATGCTCGGGCGGCAACCGGACGCGCGATCTGTTTGTCGACCCGGATGATTTTGACGTGATCGACGACTACGACTTCGACCCGCTGATCCGCTCGTGCCGGGGCATCCTAAAAACCGGCGCAAAGCCGCTGCTCAAGCTCGGCAACGTGCCGGCAAAGCTCTCGCGCAAGACCCTTGCCGAAGTACAGGCGGACCTCGGCGCGTTCGACGTCAACATTTACCCGCCGGACGACTACGACGAATACTACCGGTACATCCGCGCCATCGCCGAAGCGCTGTGTGCCGCGTTTTCTCCGGAAGAGATCCGGCAGTGGCGGTTCGGTGTGATGACGGAGTATGAAAACATCGACTGGTTCCGTTCTCCCGACGGCGACCCGGGCGCAACCATGGCCGCTTACTGCAAACTGTACGACTATACGGTGCAGGCGCTTATCGACGTACTGGGGCCGGACGTTTTCGTCGGGGCCCATTCCATGACCTGCAGCGAAGGGCTGTGGGATGAAAAAGAGTTTATCCGCCACTGCGCCTCCGGCGTCAATTACGCGACCGGAGGAACCGGAAGCCGGATCTGCTACCTCTCCGCCTCCTATTATGAAACGGCGCCGGGCGAGCGCGGCGGCACAAAATCCGTTGCGCAGATCATGCAGGAGCTTCGCGGGACCGCCGAAGACGCAGGGCTTACAGGCCTTATTTACGGCGTTGACGAGGGGCGCATCCTGTTGGGGCGGACCGCCGGCGCCGTTGACAGACAGCTTAACTCCCGCACGGTCGGATACACCTATCAGGCGGCGTTCGACGCGCGCCTTGTACGGGAGATGTTCGAAACCGGCATGAACTACTTCTCCTCCTGGGAGTACTGTTCCCTTCCGGATAACCACGGCAATCCGACGGTCAGCTACTTCGTCGCAAAATACGCCGCACGTTTCGAAGGCGCGCGCCTTGCCGCCGTTCAAAAGACCCGCAGCGGGCTGATCCCGAAAGCGGAGGTCGAAGCCTCTGCGGCGTTCGATGAGACCACCGGTACGCTGCGCCTTATGGCATACAATTATAAAAACAAACTCAACTACCTTGCAAGCGCAGACGTACGCTTGAAGGTACACGCGCCGCAGTTTGCCGACGGCGAGGCGCAGGTCACGGTCTATACGGTCGACGACGACTGCAACTGGTTCGACGAATGGCAGGCGGACCGTGAGGCGCTCGGTATCACCGACGACTGCTTTGCCTGGTCGCCGGACGACGGCTGCCCGAACTGGGCGGACAGCACGGCGCGGGCGACCTTTGAGGGACTGACCGAAAAGTACGCGTCTTATATCCACGCTGAACCCGAAACCTATACGGTACAGGTCAAAGACGGCAGCTTCACGCTTGACCTGACGCTGGAGCCCCACGCCGTCGCGTTTGCGGACGTGACCGACTGAATATACGGAAGGGAAACCGATCGACAGAATGGATACGGGAAAACTGATCGTTATCGAAGGGCTGGACGGCACCGGAAAAACCACCCAGCTCCAACTGCTGGCGGCGCATCTGCGCGCGCAGGGAAAAACCGTGCACACGGACGCCGAACCCACCGGCGGCGAGACCGGAAAGCTTCTGCGCCGGGTCCTCTCCGGCGAAGTGCCCTGTTCCCCCTGGGCGACTGCCGCCCTGTTTCTTGCAGACCGCATCGAACACAACACCCGCAGCGAAACGGGTATTCTGCAAAGGCTGCAGGCAGGGCACACGGTCCTGACCGACCGCTATTATTACTCTACCCTCGCCTATCAGGGGCTGGACACGGACGTCGACTGGGTGCTGGACATGCACCGCCGCTGCCCGGTGGTCCGTACGCCGGACCTGGTGCTGTACCTGCACATGTCACCGGAAAAATGTATGGAACGGATCCGGAAAAACCGCCCGGAAGAGGATCTGGAGATCTTTGAGACGACAGAAACGCTCACCGCCGTCGGCGAGCGTTTTGACGCGGTCTTCAGCCGCCTGAAAGAGACGGAAAACATCGTCCCGATCGACGCGGACGGCAGCATTGAAGCCGTTGCCGCCCGGATAGCGGAAGCGGCAGACCGTATTTTTACGGAGGACGCCAGATGAGACCGGCGCTGGTTTTGTTTGACTTTGACGGGACCGTCATCGACAATTCCGAAGGGATCGGTAACTGCATACAATACGCCCTTGACAAAATGGGGCTGCCGGCCGCCGACGACGAAACGCTCCGCAGTTTTATCGGCCCGCCGCTTGCATGGTCCTTTCAGCGCCATTTTGTCGACGACGCCGATACGGCGGCTGAATTCGTGCGGCTGTACCGGGAGCGTTTTGCCCCGGTCGGCATTACGGAGGTCCGGCTTTACCCCGGGATCCGGGAGCTTTTGGAAACGCAGATCGCACACGGCAGAAAAACAGCGGTCTGCTCCAGTAAGCCCATGGAATTCGTGACCGCCATCTCCGAACTGCTCTCCGTCAACGACCTTTTTTCCGGTTTTTTCTGCCCGGATGCGGCATCCGCCGACGCTGCCAACGCCGTGGGAAAAGCCGACCTGATCCTGCAGGCGCTCAAACGGTTCCGCACGTCTCCCGCCGACGCCGTTATGGTCGGCGATACGCGGTTTGACGTTGCCGCGGCAAAACAGGCAGGGGTCGTCGGGATCGGCGTACGGTACGGTTTTTCCGCCCCCGGAGAGCTGGAAGCGGCGGGCGCGGACCATATCGTCGGCGACGTTGAGTCGCTCGGGAGCCTGCTGGACGACCTTTTCTGCTGATTATTTACGGGAAGGAGCAAGGGACGTTTCGTCCCGCCGCCTATGCGAACTGCTGTGATATTCTGCGCCGGCGTTTACGCCGAAGAGCTGCCTGCCATTCCCGGAGATGCGCTGCTGATCGCCGCCGACGGCGGATATAACAAAATGCAGGCGGCAGGTCTTGTGCCCGATTTTATGATCGGGGATATGGACTCTTTGACAGGGGCGCTGCCCGAAGGCGCGCCGGTACGTATTCTTCCAAGGGAAAAAGACGTCACCGATACCGACGCCGCCGTGGAATTTGCGCTGCAAAACGGCGCCGGCGCCGTGTGGCTGCTGGGCGCCGGCGGCGGAAGAGAAGACCATACGCTGGCAAACCTGTCGCTTCTGGCAAGGCTTTCCAAGAAAAAGATCCCCTGCCTGCTGTTCGGGCCGGATTACACCGCAGCGGCAGTCACCGACGGGGAACTGGATCTGCCGGCGCGGGAGAGCGGCACGGTCTCGGTGCTGGCATGGAGCGACGTCTGCCGGGACGTGACAATCAGCGGGCTGAAATACACGCTGCAAAACGGAAGCCTTACCAATACGTTCGCCCTGGCCGTCAGCAACGAATTCATCGGGCTCCCGGCGCATGTACGCGTCGGGAGCGGCACGCTGCTGGTCATGTGGGAAAACGCATAGTTTTTTTATCCGCCCCATAAAAATAAAAAAAGATATTGCAATCCTTTATAAGATTTGTTATGATAGTAAAAGTATGATTACGGAGGAACTACGATGGACGAACAAGAAAAAAAACTTGTGAACGGATCCGACGATACGCCTGCAGAAGAGACGCCCGCCCCCGCCGTGCAGGAAGATGCAGACGAAATAGAGCTTGAAAAGCTGCGCAGCGCGTTCCAAAGGGAGCTTGATAAGGCGCGCGCAAAGGCCGCCAACGCCGCTGACGCCGAAAAAGAGGGCAATGAAACGCCCGCCGACGGCAAAGAGGAGGCCTCCCCCGCCGACGGCGCCGCAGCAAACGCCGCCGAAGAGGCAGAGGACGCCGCCGGGGAAGAGGCTGCGGACGCCGCCCCTGCAGACGGCACGGACGACGGCGAAGAGCCGGAGATCCAGGATCTGGACGACTCCGCCGCCGACGGCGACGAAGAGGAAGAGGCAGACGCAGACTACCGCACGATCGGAGACGACGAAGAGGAAGACGAGCCCCCGAAGAAAAAACGGCGCTCCAAAACCTGGATCGTGGTCCTTTCGGTTTTCATCGCTCTTCTGCTGATCCTGATCCTCGGCGCGTATACCGTCATTTCCATGACGACGCCCTCCTTTGCCGAGTTCGCAGGCGCCTATACGACAGCGAAGCTGAAGGCAAAAGACGACGACGCAAAGCTGGAAGCCTATACGGAGGCGCTGGCAAACTGCGATGAAGAGTCCCTGATCCGGTTCCTCAGACAGGATCTGCTTGAAAACATCGTGGTGCTGACCAGCAAGACCCAGGGGTATACCACAGCCTACAGCTATATGCAGGCAAACATGTCGGAAGAGATGATCGCCAATCCCAAGAACAAGGACTTCAAGTCCTTCCTTGAGGTCAGCGACAAGATCGACGCCGTCGCCGACAGCGCTTTTGAAGTGGTCGCCGCATCTGTCGGCGGCGCCGCCACCGCCGAAAGCTTCAAGGCAGAGAGCGCCGCAAAACAGCTCGACATCCCCGACATCATCCACGACGGGGTGATGGATGCGCTGACGACGCTTGCAAACGGCATTGCCGCAGAAAACGCAGCGACCGACAAGGAAGGCCTCAAAAACGCGTACGTCAGCTACATCGAAGCGGCGCGTGCGTTCCAGACCCTCGGTGCGAACGCCACCGGGCTGTTTGAAACGATCACACAGAAACTGTACAGCAACGGTTTCGGCTACGAAGCCAAAATGCTGATCTCCAACTTCCTTTCCAGCGACGAAAACTACTCGCCGAACGCCGAGATGCAGGCCGTTATCAGCGGGCTGGACGCCATTGCGCAGTCGGATATCGACGTATATTCTCTGGCTGAAAGCGCGTATTCTTCCAAAAAGACCGACGAAGCCTCCATTGAAAAAAGCATCAGCGGATCGCTTCCCGCCGAAGCGAAAAAGTGCGTCGCCCTGATCGTTCAGACCATTGCCGAAGGCATGGAAGCAAAAGCGGAAAAGAACCTGACCAAGGCGTCCGGCCGCTTTTCCACCGCCACCAGCGCAACGGAAGAGCTGGGGCTGGACTGTTCGGAGCTTTACAAGGAGACCTTTGCCCTGTTCTATGAGCTGGGCGACCTGCAGAGCGCAAAAACGATCGCCGACACCTATCTGACCGACGACGCGGCCGACGATGCGGCTGAAGACGAGACGGAAGACGGCACCGGTAAAAAGGCGGACGTGAATAACGCGGCGGTCCTCGGCGACTTTAACGAGATCTACGAAGCCATGAACACCGTCGACGAGGTCTTCTATCCGTTCTACGCGAACTACTATTACTACGGCACCCAGATCAATAAAGACGAGGTGCTCACCGCCCTCGACGCCCTGCGTACCGACGACGCGTCCAAACTTCTGATCGCCATGGTCGACTATTACACCTTCCTGGCGTACAATTTCACGGAACAGGAAGACGCGGGCTACGAGGCGCTGGAGAGAGCCTGCGCCGCCCTGAAAGACCACCCGCTGATCTGCGACCGGAACCTCCTGCAAAGCTACATCCAGCGCGGCCGGTATGACGATGCAAAGAAGATCGCAGATGAGATCCTTGCGATCAACGTGGCGGACGACAGCGCCAACTGCGCGCTTGCGCTGATCCTGCGGACAAACAACGATCTGGACGGTGCGCTTGCTGCCGCTGAAAAGGGCGTCGAGCTTTCTGCGACCTATTCAAACAGCGCGGATGAAGCAGCCCTTTGCGCCCTGCTGAAGAAGGACTATCCGACGGCGCTCAAATATGCAAGCGAAAGCTTCAAGAACACGCCGACCATGTCCAACGTCTGCTATCTCAAGCTGCTCGGCAAATTCTACACCTCCCCTTCCAAGGAGGATAAAGAGCTGCTTTCCCAGTCGGTCAAGGATGTGGATGATATTCTGGAAAAGAACAGCGTCACCCTGCCGGAGAAGATCCAGGCGATCCTGGACGGTTCTTCTTCGCTTGAGGACGTGTTCCTGACGGAGCCTTTCACTTACTGAGATCGGAAAATGTTGTAAATTCGGTTTTTTTATAAATTGGTATTGACTTCATAATCGATTTGTAGTATAGTTTAATATGTATTAGGATATTTCTGTTTTCAGAAAGGATGGATTCAATTATGAAAAAAATTCTGGCTGCGGCCATCGCCTGTGTCCTTGCGTTTTCGATGACGCTGTCCCTCTCGGCAGTCGTTTTCCACACCAAGACGGCAGATGATGCAGGACTCGTACAGGTTAACGCGGAGATCAGCAAAGATGCGCTGCAGGCAGGCAGCTATCAGCAGACCGGTCTGCTTGACAGTTTTGACCTCAGCTCCATCACCGATATGCTCGGCGGCTTTGATCTCAGCTCCATTACCGACATGCTCGGCGGCTTTGATCTCAGTTCCATCACCGATATGCTCGGCGGCTTTGATCTCAGCAAGATTACCGATATGCTCGGCGGTTTTGATTTCAGCAAGATCACGGACCTGTTCAGCGGCGGTTTTGACATCAGCAAGATCACCAGCCTGTTCAGCGGCGGCAGCGGCGAATCCAAGAGCAGCACGACGCCGACCTCCAGCAGCTCCAGCGGCACCAGCAGTTCCAGCGTGCCCTCCAATGCAAAGACCGGCGACTGATTGAAAACAGATCATCCATCGACGCAAGAAAAAACCAAGGGGATACGGCCATTGTTTCGGTCGTATCCCTTTTTCGTCGCTTTTTCTGTTGTCAGGACACCGGGTACAAAGGTTATTTTCCGTCCTTTTTGATCGGATCCCAATAAGCCTTTGCAGCCTGCTCGTTCTTGTTATCGCCGGGCCGGTAATAGACCTTGTCTTTTACCGCGTCCGGCAGGTACTGCTGGCGCACCCAGTGAGCAGGATAGTCGTGGGGATACAGATAGTTCTGTCCCTTTACGGCGGCGTCCTCCCCGTCGAAGTGTTTGTTCTGCAGCCGGCGGGGCACAGGACCGGCCAGCCCTTTTTGCGCGTCCGCCATCGCCTCGTTGATCGCCATGTACGCGCTGTTGGATTTTGGCGCATTGCATACGGTGATCACCGCATTCGCCAGCGGGATACGCGCCTCCGGCAGCCCCACCTGCATGGCGATATCCACCGCCGCCTTTACGATCGGCATGATCATCGGGTACGCAAGCCCCACGTCCTCGCAGGCGCACACCATCAGCCGCCGGCAGGCGGAAACCAGATCGCCTGCCTCCAGGATCCGGGCAAGATAATGGATCGCGGCGTCCGGATCGGAACCGCGCATGGATTTCTGATAGGCGGAGAGCATATCGTAGTATTCATCGCCCTGCCGGTCGTAGTGCATACCGGTACGGGCGGTGATCGCCTTTGCCGCCTCCAGGGTCAGCCTTCGCGGCTCCCCTTCCGGCGGGCGCGGCGCGCCGTAGGCGCACAGCTCGCAGATGTTCAGCGCCTTGCGCATATCGCCGCCGCAGGCTTCCGCGATAAAATCCGTCAGCCCCTCCTCCGGCAAGAGCGGCTCCGGAAGCTCCTCGCCCAGATACCGGAACGCCCGTTCGATGCCGGGAACGGCGTCGGCAGGGGATACGGCCTTGAACTCAAACACCGTCGAACGGCTCAGAACGGCGGAATATATATAGAAATACGGGTTCTCCGTCGTGGAAGCGATCAGCGTGATATCGCCGTTTTCGATATACTGCAGCAGCGACTGCTGCTGTTTTTTATTGAAATACTGGATCTCATCCAGGTACAGCAGCACGCCGTTGGGCGCAGCGATGGTATTGATCTCGGAGATCACGTTCCTGACGTCCTCCAGCGACGCGGAGGTCCCGTTAAGGATGTGCAGGCGCTTGTTCGTCGCGTTGGCGATGATCCGCGCCACCGTCGTCTTCCCGGTCCCCGAGGGACCGTAAAAGATCAGGTTCGGGATCCTGCCGGATTCAATGATATTCCGCAGGACCGCGCCCGGCGCGAACAGGTGCCGCTGCCCGGCGATCTCCTCCAGTGTTTTCGGGCGGATCCGGTCCGCCAGAGGGGTTGACATAGAAACTCTCCTTCAAGCAAGCGAAATGCTGTTTCAACAAATAAACATGAAAAACGGCGTTTGCTCTTTTATTTCCGGTCCCATTTTCCCGGCGCGTCGGTCACCGGGGTCAGGTTCTCCCTGGCATCCGCCTGCAGGAACTGGGGGTACTTTTCCCAGCTGTCGACGGTCGGCTGGATCTCCGCCTCCAGGATCGCAAAGATCAGCATCGTATACTCGGAATTGTACATACAGCCCACGTGCTCGGAATCCTTGACAAACCATGTGTACTCCTTGTAAAGGGCGGTATTGGCGTTGATGCAGTGATCCGCAGAGATATACCTGGCGTCGCCTGTGAGCTGTTCGTCCGTCAGCTTGCCGCCGACCTCGGAGACCGTGGCGCCGAAAGACATGCAGCGGGTCTCCAGAATGCCGTCGCCCTGCAGGCTGCCGCCCGGATACGCCGGCGCGTTGGGCGTGTCGTACCCGGCGATCGCCGCAAACTTCATACCGTTCGCCATGGCGCCGTCCAGGATAGACTCACGCTGAGAGATCACGTCCTGCTGGATCCGGTCGGTCTTTTCCAGAAGCCCGGCATAGGCATCTGTCCCGTCCCCGAAGATATACGCCTTCGCATCCGCATAGACGTCGGGGTCCACCAGTTCCCAGATCGCCGGCATCGTACCGAACACGGGCGTGAGGACGCGGTCGTAGATCTCTTTTTCGTAGTTGGCTTTGAACGTGTTCAGAAAATTGCAGATCCCTTTTATGACGCCGAGCTTATAAAGCAACCATACCAGCGGCGCCGCCGCCCCGGCGTGGGAAGCAAGATACCGGTACACGGCGTCCGGCGCAAAGCTGATCTGCCCTGTCAGCAGCTCGGTCGCCACGTCGCTGCCGTACATGGCGGAGGAATCCGCCACCAGCGAATCGATACGGCCGCTGCCGTAGATCCCGAGATAGGCAAGCGATACGAGACCGCCCATGCTGCAGCACACCAAATCCACCTTGTCCGTCCCGTGGTCGGCGCAGGCGTTCTCGATCACGGTGTGCAGCCGTTCGGCGTTATATGCGGCGTCCAGCCGCCAGTCATACTTGAAAAAGTATACGTTTTCTGCGCCGTACCGGTTCATGGCGGACTGTAAAAGCCCCTCCTCCCGGTTGGTGCGGTAGTCCCAGAAGCTGTCGTATTCGGAGACTGCCCGGTCGTACGTCACGGCGGAGACCGACGGGTCCAGCGAGTCGCCGTTGCCGTCGCAGGCGTAGACCGCGAACAGCGAATACGCGTAGTCGAACAGCGCATCCGTAAAGCCCGCCTTGCCGTTTTCCGCCATTCCCTTTGCCGCCTTTCCGGTAAAGGACAGGAAATCCTTTAAGGAGAACGCAAAGTGCGCGTCCGCCTCCTCCGGCGTTCCCGCGTTATACTTCAGCCCGCGCATAAAGTCCATCCCCCGGATGATAACCAGCGGGTACGGCTGCCGGACAGCCTCCGACGCAGCGGCAGTTCCGGTGCAAACCGGGATCATGCAAACGAGCAAACAAAACGAAAGAAGCAATCCGACCAGTTTTTTCATAACGTCTCCCTCGATTTCATATTTCTATTTTATTTTATCATACATACAAAAAAAAGGAAAGTCCTTTTTTCCGTTATTCGTTCATTTTCCAAAAACAAAAAGCTTTTTATGGCGACTTTTGTTTAAAAGCAAAAAAATTTGAAAAAGCACGAAAAATTATTGACAGCATCGCTTTCCTGTTGTATAATGTCAAATGTCAAAGTGAAATTGACCCACGCACACGCGGAGGGAGGGAATATAGATGAGCCAGGTTAAAGTTAAAGAGAACGAATCGCTTGACAGCGCACTCAGACGTTTCAAGCGCCAGACTTCGCGCGAAGGCGTGATTCAGGAAGTTCGTAAAAGAGAGCATTACGAGAAGCCCTCTGTGAAGAGAAAGAAGAAATCTGAAGCTGCTCGCAAACGCAAGTACAAATAATGACTTGTACCGTTCAAAACTGCAGGTGGGTCTGAATAAGATCCGCCTGTTTTTTTCGGACAGAACCAAACCGGAACGTAAAGGACCGCCAGAGTATGGGAAACAAAGAATTCGGAGACGATCTGAAACCTCAGTACATCTACGATAAGATCAGCGACATCACCCCCGCGGCGCTGAAAGCCATGGGGGCAAAGGCCGTTGCACTCGATATCGACAATACGCTGGCCTACGATTCGACCCTGCGGATCTTTGAGGACGTCCCCGCCTGGGTCGGGCAGATCCGGCAGGCCGGCTTCGGCGTTGTGATTTTGTCAAACACGTATTACCTGCGCGCAAGGCGCATAGCGAAACAACTTGGAGGGCTCCCCTATTATTACGACGCAAACAAGCCGGAGAAATCCGGTTTTCTGAGAGCAGCCGCACGCTGCGGTGTAAAGCCTGGGGAACTTGCCATGATCGGCGACCAGCTTTTTACCGACATCCGCGGCGCGAACGGCGCCGGCTGCATCTCCGTGCTGGTCAGATACCGTAAGCGGGAAGTCCTGTTCGCAGGGCACTACCGCAGGCTCAGAAAGCTGGAGGAAGCCTATCTCAAAAAACTGGACGTGGGCCCCTCACATGAGACACATAAGGAGGAATCAGAATGAACAGTAAGATCCAAAACCTGCAGAAGAAACTGCCCGGGATCGGTGACGCCGCGCTTATTTTTTCGGAAGTGGACCGGCTGTATTTTACCGGATTTCCCGCAAGCGACGGCATTCTGGTCGTCGGCTGCAACGAAACTTGCCAATTCATTACAGACAAACGCTATTCGGAGGCAGCCGCCCGCAAGCTCGGCGACGGGAACGTGACCGCCAGCAGCGATTTTTATGCCGACGCCGACAAGCTTCTCCGGAGCGCCGGTCAAAGCACTGTTGCGATCGAGAATGAACGTTTGACCCTGTCCGCCTTTGACGAACTGCAGAAAAAACTCCCGGACTATCGCTTCCGTTCCGATTCCGCACTTTGCGACGCGATCAACGAGCTGCGCATGTTCAAAAGCAACGACGAGGTCAATAAGATCCTGGCGGCGCAGAAGATCGCCGAAGACGCGTTCGACTACATTCTCGGCTTCATCGCCCCGGGTAAAACCGAACGGGAGATCGCGCTGGCGCTCGATTTCTTTATGCTCAGCCACGGCGCCCAGGCGCTGTCCTTTGAGACCATTGCCGTCAGCGGCGTCAACTCCTCCATGCCCCACGGCGTGCCGAGCGACAAAAAGATCGAAGACGGTGATTTTATCACCATGGATTACGGCGCGGTCGTGGACGGCTACCACTCCGACATGACGCGCACCGTCGCCGTGGGACACGTCAGCGAACGGCAGAAGCTTATATACCGTACGGTTCTGGAGGCGCAGCTTGCGGGGCTTGCCGCCTTAAAGGACGGCGTTACGGGCAAGGATGCGGACAAGGCCGCCAGAGACGTGATCGAAGCCGCCGGGTTCGGCGAACAGTTCACGCACTCCACCGGACACGGCGTCGGCGTAGAGATCCACGAAGCGCCGTATCTGTCCACAAAGTCCGGATACACTTTACATACGGGCAACGTCGTCACCGTAGAACCCGGGATCTACCTGCCCGGCGAATGCGGCGTGCGGATCGAGGATATGGCGCTGATCACCGAAGACGGGGCAAGAAACCTGACGAACTGCCCCAAAGAGCTGATCATTCTCTGAAATAATCCCTGTTTTTTTCGTATTTTATAAAAAAACTCCAATTTAGGGCTTGCAAAACAGCCGGATTTCTTATATTATATAAGTGTATAATTTGCAGCTTTTACAGCAGAAAGGATTGGTAAGTATGGTTTCAGCCGGCGATTTCAGAAACGGCGTCACATTTGAGATGGAGGGCCAGGTCTGGCAGATCATCGAGTTCCAGCACGTAAAGCCCGGCAAGGGCGCGGCGTTCGTCCGCACCAAGCTGCGCAACGTGATCGCGGGCAGCGTGGTAGAAAAGACCTTCAGCCCCACGGACAAGTTCCCCACCGCCTACATTGAGAGGAAGGAAATGACCTACTCCTACAATGACGGCGACCTGTACTATTTCATGGATCCCGAGACCTATGAGCTGGAGCCCATCGGCAAGGACGAGATGCCCGACAACTTCAAGTTCGTCAAAGAGGATATGATCTGCCGCGTGCTCTCCTACAAAGGCAAGGTCTTCGGCGTGGAGCCCCCGAACTTCGTCGAGCTGCAGGTCACCAAGACGGAGCCCGGCTTCAAGGGCGACACCGCCACCAACACCCTTAAGCCCGCAACGCTTGAGACCGGCGCGGAGGTCCGCGTGCCCCTGTTCATCGACGAGGGCGAGATGATCCAGATCGATACCCGCACGGGTGAGTATCTCGGCAGAGCATAAATCTGTTTCGCATTCCGCACACATCGTTTTTGCGGATCTGCGTGCAATTTTTTAGGAGGAACGATCATGACGATCACCGAAAAGGTAGCCTACCTCAAAGGCCTGTTCGAAGGGCTGAAGATCGACAAGGAATCAGATACCGGCAAGCTGTTCTCCGCCGTTATCGACGTGCTGGATGAAATCGCGATGGAAGTCACCGACACCACCGAGCGGGTGGACGCCATTGACGCGGACCTGGCGGACGTGGAAGATCTCCTGTATGAGGATCTCGACGATTACGACGACCTGTTCTGCGACGGCGACTGTGACAACTGCGACGAAGATTGCGATGAAAAGGATTTTGAAATGGACGACGAGGGCATGTATGCGTTTGAATGCCCCAATTGCCATGAGACCGTCTATTTTGATGATTCCATCTTTGACGACGACGATGAGGACTTCGAGCTGGAATGTCCCGCCTGCGGCGCAAAGCTTGACAGCGTGTTTGAAATGGAAGACGACGAGGACGACGAGTGATTCTCTTCCCTGTCCCGAAACGGACAGGGATTTTTATTTTCTGAACCTGCAAAAAAAGCAGGACGCGTTTTGGCTGCGTCCTGCTTTTTTTTGATCTGCAAAATATATTCACACGCGCTTCCATTTTGCGCCCTGGGGCGTATCCTCGATCACGATCCCCATGTCGCCGAGCTGCTTGCGGATCTCGTCGGCACGCGCCCAGTTTTTGGCTTTGCGCGCCTCAGCGCGTTCATTGACCAGCGCGTCGATCTTTGCGTCCTCGTCGGCGGTGTCCGCCGCAGGCGCCTCTTCGTAAAGGAGCCCGAGCACGTCGTTCAGCTCGTCAAAGATCGCCGTCGCCGCCGCGATCGCCTCGATCTCCGGCTCGCCGGTGAGCACCTCTTTGTTGATATATCGGACAAGGTCGAACAGCGTACCGATGGCGTCCGCCGTGTTCAGGTCGTCGTCCATCGCCACGCAGAAGCGGGCGCGGTATTCTTCAAAAGCCGTCTGCAGCGCGGCAAGGCGGTCGAGCGCGGTATGCGCCTGCGCGTTTTTAGCGCTGAAGGCAAGGGAATCCCGGCAGGTCTTCAGCCGCTCAAGCGAAGCCTTGCACTGCATCAGCGAATCGTAGGAGTAGTTGATCGGGCTGCGGTACTGGCAGGAGATCATCAGCAGGCGGATCGGCGCGTAGCCGTACTGTTCGGCCACGTCGCGCACGGTAAAGAAATTGCCTTTGGACTTGGACATTTTTTCGTTGTCCACGGTGATAAAGCCGTTGTGCATCCAGTAGCGGGCGAAGGGTACGCCGTTGCAGCACTCGCTTTGGGCGATCTCGTTTTCATGGTGCGGGAAGATCAGGTCCTGCCCGCCGCAGTGGATGTCGATGGTCTCGCCCAAATACCGGCGGGACATGGCGGAGCACTCGATGTGCCAGCCGGGCCTGCCCTGCCCCCAGGGGGATTCCCAGTACGGCTCGCCGGGCTTGGATGCCTTCCAGAGGGCAAAGTCCATGGGCTCGCGCTTTAATTCCCCGATGTTGATGCGCGCGCCGCTCATCAGGTCCTCCAGCGGCTGATGGGAGAGCTTGCCGTACGCATTGAACTTCGCGGGGCTGAAATACACGTCGCCCTGCACTTCATAGGCGTAGCCCTTTTCGATCAGCGTTGAAATGATCGAGATGATCTCATCAATGTTTTCCGTCGCTTTCGGGTGGACCGTCGCCGGGCGGACGTTGAGCCCCGCGGCGTCCTTTTTATACTCGGCGATGTAGGTCTCGGAGACCGTTTTGTAGTCGCTGTTCTCCTGGTTGGCGCGGTTGATGATCTTGTCGTCGATATCGGTAAAGTTCTGCACGAAGATCACCTTGCCGCCGCGGTATTCCAGATACCGGCGCAAAACGTCAAACACGCAGATGGGCCGCGCGTTGCCGATGTGGATAAAATTATAGACCGTGGGGCCGCATGCGTAGATACGGTACTCCCCCGCTTTCAGAGGGATCAGTTCCTCTTTCCGTCTTGTCAATGTATTAAAAACTTTCATTCCTGTTCTCCTTTTGCTATGCGGAGCTGCGCTTTGAGCTCCTCAATCTCTGCCCGCAGACTGTCGATCTCATGCTGAACAGGGTCGGGAATATTGACCTGGTCGTAATAATCGACCCGCTTTCCGTCGCGCCGGACCACCCGCGCGGGGATACCCACCGCCGTACAGTTTTCGGGGATCTCGTGCAGCACGATGCTGCCCGCCGCGATCTTGGAATTGTCGCCGATCTTCACCGCGCCGAGGATCTTCGCGCCCGCGCCGATCATCACGCCGTTGCCGACCGTGGGGTGGCGCTTGCCGATCTCCTTGCCGGTACCGCCGAGCGTTACGTCCTGATGGATGGTCACGTCGTCGCCCACTTCAGCCGTCTCACCGATGATAACGCCGGTACCGTGGTCAATGAATACCCGTCTGCCGATCTTTGCAGCGGGATGGATATCGATCTGCGTTTTTTCCTGACAGTGGAACGCGATACAGCGCGCGGCAAAAACCATATGATGGGTATAGAACCAGTGTGCCTTGCGATACATTTTGATCGCCTTGAACCCCGGATAAAACAGCCAGATCTGCAGCTTTGAGGTCGCTGCAGGGTCCCTGTCCAGAATGCATTCAAGATCTTCTTTGATCCCACGAAAATACTGTAACATATCTGTCTCCAAAATATAAAACATAGTTCAGGCCAGGCGCCTTCCCTGCCGGGAAACGCGCCGCCTGCGATCACTCCTGTTCGTCGCTGCCGGTTTCGGTCGGCGCGCCGCCGCCGTTATCCCAGACGATGATCGTGATCTCCGTACCCTCCGAATAGGGCGTCCCGGCAGGCGGGATCGTCTCGACGACCGTATTCGGCGTATGGGTCCCGTCGTTTGCCTTCGTACTGTTTTTGCAGATGCCGTAAGCGGAAAGGATCTGCGCCGCCTCCTGGAACGTCTTACCGGTCACGTCCGGGATCTTCGACAGATCCGGGCCGGTGCTGACGTACAGAATAATCTGCGTACCGGCGCGAACCGTTTCGCCCGCCTCCGGGGACTGCTGGAAAACCTTTCCTGCCTCCGTATCCGCGTTCGATTCGTAATTGGTCGCGAACCGGAACAGGCTCTGATAGCGGGAGTCGATCACAACGTCATCCCGGTTGAGGCCGACGAAGCTCGGCACCGGCACGTCCGCGTCGATAAAGCTCTCCCCTTCCGGCGTACGGTAAGAGGGCGTCGTTGCGCCGTTGTCGCCGAACAGGGCGCTGACAACGATCCCGATGCCGACGACAAAAAGCAGGCACATCAGAACCAATACGGCTTTCAGCCGGCGGTTCGTCTTATTCCGGCTGCGCTGCTGTTCCAGCACCGCGCGGGCGCGTTCCTCTTTTTCCCACTCGCGGGCGCGCTCCTCCTGCTCTTCCGGTTCCAATTTCCGTTTGGACTGCAGCGCATCCCCGTCTTCGTCCTCCGTTTTTTCCTCCGCCGCCGCGGCAGGATTCATACCCGGCTGCGGGTAGGGGCCCGCAGGATACCCCTGCTGCCCGTAGATCCCCATCGGGTACGGCGCGTAAGGCGGATAATACGGCGGCTGCATCGGATATCCCATCGGCACATACCCCGGCGCGTAGACCGGCTGGCCGGGATACCCGGGCATATAGCCCGCCGGCGGATAACCGGGCGGATAGGCGCCTGGCTGCGGATAACCGGGAGCAGCCTGGGCGCGCTGGGGCGCCGCATCCCCGGGATCGGGCATTTTATAAAGCGGATCGCCCGCAAACGCCTTTGCCTGCCGCGCCGCATATTCGGCAACGCTTTCATTGGGATAGGGCGCGGGGTCGTTCTGCCGGGCAGCGCCGGCGTCACCGGCGGCGGCTTCCCCGACCGGCGTCGACTGCTGCAGGCCGATCTTTCTGTCAAACGCGTCGGCGTCGTCCTTGTAGACCTGCGCAAACAGATCGTCCTCCGGCGAGACGGACGGCGTTCCTTCGTCGCTCATCTCTTCAAACTCGTCATCCAGATCCGTAAGCTCGTCGAGCAGCGTACTGTTTATATCCGCGCCCGGTTTTTCTGCAATTGCTTTGTCGGGAGCCTCCGACGGCTTCGGCGCTCCGAAAACAGGGTTTTCAAGCGGCGGCACGTCCGCCCCCTCCGACGGGAAGAAAGAAAACGCATCAATGCTTCCCGCAGCATTATCAAGAGACTTCGGCGTATCCTCCGTCGACGGTTGGGCCGACAAATCGGCATCCGCCCTTGCGGGCTCCCCGGACGAAAGGGCAGGCTCCCCGGCGTCTTCTCCGAAGAAACCGTCCGAAAGCGAGTCTTCCTGCGCCGCCGGTCCCGCAGTCTGCGCAAAGAGATCGTCAGAGGCAGAGATCTCAGGCAGATCAGCCCCAGGCACCTCGGCAAACAGATCCTCTGCCTCCGGCGCATCCGCCGCGGTCGCCGCGGGCGTCTGAGCAAATAAACCGGAGACGGCGGCTGCCGCAGCCTGCGCGGGCGCCGTTTTATCAGACGGTACCGCATCAGCCGCAGCGTCCGCGGAGCTTGCATCCTGCAGCGCCGATAAAAGCTCATCGACTGTTTGGGCACGGTCCTCCGGCGCAAGCTGCATGCCGCTGACAAGCGCACGGATCAGATCGGGCGGAAGGGTCTTTGCGATCCGCGCGGGGATCATCAGTTTATCCTCCTGCGCGCGCGTCTGAGCGTCAAGGGGCGTTGCGCCGACCAGCATCCGGTAAAGGACGCCGGCAGCCGCATAAACGTCGGCAGAAGACGTAAGCGTCCCGTTTTCATAGCATTCGATCGGGGCGTAGCCCTTGTGCAGAGCGGCGCCGTAAGGGTTTTGCTCCCTGCGCACGTCCGCGATCGAAAAATCTGACAACACGCAGCTGCCGTCGGCAGACGCGATGACCGAATCAGGGCTTACGCCGCCGTGGACGAAACCTCTGCCGTGCAGCGCCCGCAGCGCCGTGAGCACCGGCGCAAAAAGCCTGCCAGCCGTCGGGGCGTCCACAGTCCCGCCGGGCGTCGTCAGCAAACGGTCCCGCAGCGTGGCGGTCTCCTGCTCCCGGAACACAGCGTAACAGGTCTCGTGCGCCGCAAAGATCGTATAGGTATAGATCATGCCGTCGGTCCCCTTGCAGTCGAGGACCGTATTCCACATCTCGAAAAACGCGCTCCTGCCCTCGCCGAACGTCACTTCCCTGCCGGCGTTCGGGAGCAGACGGCCGTCCTCCCCGCGGGAACAAAGCGCGGCGGGATAATACTCCCGCACGCTGCAGGGATGGTCCGCCTTCAGGTCATAGGCAAGATAGGTAACGCCTTCCGCGTTGCGCCGCGTACATCTGCCGACGCAGAACCTGCCGGCAAGCACGCTGCCGACTTCAAGCAGGTCGTCGGCCTGCCGGGGCGCCGTTTTGCCGCCGCAGCGCGGGCACTCGCCGACGGCGTTCAGTTTTTGCATACAGATCATACAGATCCCGGAAAGATCCGTCAAATACAGTCAGCTCCGTTTCAAATGATGATTGTGATTCAGTATATGGATATAAAAATATAGTTTATTATAGCACAGGCATTGCCGATTGTCTATATTTAATTTTATTTTTACAATTAAAATTCCGGCAAAGAAATCCGATGTTTTTTTTGAAAAATGTGTGAAAAACTATTGACAAAACCGCAAAAAAGCGCTATAGTATAAGTAAAGTTAGCACTCGAACACATAGAGTGCTAAACGAAAGTGAGATGCGCATATGGAACTGACCGGACGGAGAGAACAGATCCTCTCCTCGATCGTGGAATTTTATATCGCGTCCGGAGAGCCGGTCGGCTCCAAGCTGTTGGCGGAGATCCTGCCGTTTCAGGTTTCCAGCGCCACAATCCGCAACGAGATGGCGTCGCTTTCCGAAATGGGGTATCTGGAGCAGCCGCACACCTCCGCGGGGCGTATCCCCTCCGACAAGGGGCTCCGGTATTACGTTGACCGGCTGCTGAAGGGCTTCTCCCCCTCCCAGAGCGAGATGTTCCGGATCGGCAGCGGGATCGACCGGTTCGAGGGCGATACCAAACGTCTGCTGACGCAGAGCTGCGAGATCCTTTCGGAGCTCACCGGTACGGCGGCGCTCGCCACGACCCCCTATTTTGCAAACGCCCTCATCCGCAGCGTCCAGCTCGTACCTGTGGAAAAACGCAGTGTGCTGGTGGTGCTGACGACCTCGGCTGGCGTTTTGCAAAGCCGTATCGCACAGCTGGACAGCGAACCGGATTACGAACTGCTGGAGCTGTTTTATCGGGTCGCCGCCGCAAACTTTACCGGCAGCGTCTGCGCGGAGCTGACGACGCCCCGGATGCAGACCATCGCAGCGTCGCTGGGTGAACGCTCGCTTGACATCCTGCCGCTTTTGGTCAGCCTCGGCAAGGCCGTGGAGGACTCCGCGAATGCCGACGTGATCGTGACGGGCCGCGCAAGGCTGTTAAGCCAGGGGCTGCGCGCCCACGCGGCGGAGATGATCGACCTGTTCGAGCAGCCGGACGCCATGCTTACCCTGCTGAAAAAGCCTTCCTCCGAATCGGAGGTCCGGCTGACGATCGGAAGAGAGAACGGCTACCGGTTCCTTGACGACGCGTCGCTGATCACCTGTCCCTACCGGGCGGGCGATACGGAGGCAGGCGTCATCGGGGTGCTTGCGCCCATCAAAACGGACTATGCGCATGTGATCCCGCTGGTGAAATACCTGGCAGGCACGGTCAGCGAGCTGATCACGACGCACATCACCCAAAATGAATGAAAGGACTGAAGACATATGGCCCGCGAAAAAAAAGAGCGTAAAGATGAAAGCAAGGATCTGCCCGAGACCGAAGAGACCGTAAAGGCAGACGAAGCGGAAACCGCCGAACCGGAAGACGAAACCACCGAAAGCGCCGACGCAGAGGAAGCGCCCGAGGCGGCAGAAGCCGGAGAAAACGCCGGGACCGACGAGCAGGAAGCACTGAAACAGGAGCTTGATAAAACCAAAGACCAGCTTCTGCGCACGCTTGCGGAATACGACAATTTCCGCCGCCGCTCCCAGAAAGAGAAAGAATCCCTGTTTTCAGACGTCAAAGCGGATACGATCGCGGCGCTTCTGCCGGTCATCGACAATTTTGAGCGCGCCGCCGCGACGGAATGCGATTACGACGCATACAAAAAAGGCATAGAGATGACGGTCAGGCAATTGCTCGACCAGCTCGGCAAGCTCGGGATTGAGAGCTTCGGTGCGGAGGGCGACCCCTTCGACCCCGCCATCCACAACGGCGTGATGCACGAGGACAACGAGGAGCTGCCGGAAAACAGCATCAGCGCGGTCTTCATGAAGGGCTACAAGCTCGGAGACAAGGTCATCCGCCACGCGACCGTGAAAGTCGCTAACTAAGTTAAAAAATCAGTTTATATACAAGGAGGACAAAGTCATGTCAAAAGTAATCGGTATTGATTTAGGTACAACCAACTCCTGCGTTGCAGTGATCGAGGGCGGCGAGCCCGTCGTGATCGCGAACGCGGAAGGCGCCAGAACCACCCCTTCCGTGGTGGCGTTCGGCAAAACGGGTGAAAGAATGGTGGGCCAGGTCGCAAAGCGCCAGGCCATCACGAACCCCGACAGAACGGTTTCGTCGATCAAGCGGCAGATGGGTTCCAACTACCGCGTGCGTATCGATGATAAAACCTACACCCCGCAGGAGATCTCCGCTATGATCCTCGGCAAGCTGAAATCCGACGCAGAGAGCTATCTCGGCGGCACGGTCACCGAGGCGGTCATCACCGTGCCCGCGTACT